>CAITPB010000001.1 GCA_903894145.1 Candidatus Firestoneibacteriota bacterium
CAGAATGGCAAGGCGCATTGACATTATACGGTTCAATTTCCGCACGGGTGAAAGATCGGAGATAGCGAGCTTCGAGCCAAAGACCTGGGTTGTGCAGGAGTTTTTCTCTTCTCCGGTTTCTTCAAAAATGCTTTTTGGGCTTCGCGAATCTCCGCAGGTATTTTTGATAGACCCCTCGCTGCCCGCGGGAAATCGGGTTAAAGAGATAACCTTGCCTACAAGGCTTAAGGGTGCAGGGCTATTTAATAACGACACCGAACTTGGCTGGTATAACTGCTACACCTTTCAGGGCTTCCTTATGAATCTCTCTACGGGCGTTACAATCGCTGCAAACCGTCCTTCCGTCGGGCACGCGGCAGGCGGCCCATTTTCCTATATAGGAACTTACGGCGATTTGCGGATAGTTGTTCCAAACGGGCTGCATCCTCAGACTGAAGAGACGGCCGATGAAGTAAAGATATTCGCCAACTACTTAAAACCTCTTGAAACGGACTACGGGCATATCTCAGCCAACGGCAAATGGATGATAACAGACGGCATGGGCGGGGATCTGACCGGCCAGCACGTAATGGTTCCACTGGACGACCCGGCGGCGGTAATGCGCATCTGCAAGCATAACACCTCAAGAAATGACTGGGATACCAATACTTACGGATATTCTTCCCCTGACGCCACGAAATTCGCGTGGGTAAGCGACCAGTTCGGGAACGGCGATATCTATTTCGCGGTGACCGGCAGGCCTGCGGCCCCCTCGAATTTTAGATGCGAACTTTCCGCCGGTAAGGCGGTCTTATCCTGGAAAGCCCCGGAAGGGATGCGCGAGCTCGCGGGCTACCGCATCTATTTGAGCAAGGAAAGCGGCAGGGGTTTTGCTCCCTTAAACAACGAACCGTTAAAGAACAATAGTTTTACCTGGACGCCTGAAGGGCGCGGGACAGATTACTTTGTGGTAGCGGCGGTAGAACCTTCAGGCATTGAAGGAAGTTTTTCGGACGAAATCGCCGTAAAGCCGGACGGCGGAACTGATGCTTCGCTTACCTGCTTCAAGGAAGCCGAAGAAGCGGAATGGAAAGCGCCCGCAAGAATCGTTCTAAACGGTGAAGCGTCAGGCAGCAGGTATCTTCGCGTACATCACGCGTCAGGTGCCGAGCCGGAAAACGGAAGAATAGTTTTTAAGCCCGTGCTTAATCCCGGCAAATACGCTCTCTGGCTCCTGGCCCGCGCGGAAGATTCTCCGGGGAACTGGGCGTTAATAAACGGCAAGCCGGCAAAAACCGCTGTTTCCGGGAAAAGGTTTGCCTGGTATAAAATGGACGGGTCAGTTGAGGCAACGGAACACGGCGCGGTTTCAATTGAACTTCAGAGTTCAACGGACGGGTTGGCGCTTGACAGGATAGCTCTTAGCAGCGACCCTTCTTTTAATCCCGTGAACGAGGAACTGACAGTGCCGCCCGCTGCCGTCACAGGACTCTCGGCCGAAGCCGCGTCCCAAGCGGTCAAATTGAACTGGAGGCCGAGTAAGGCGCAAAACATTGTCCGCTATGATATTCATTGCGGCGGTTCCGACGACCCTAAGTCTCTCGGAAACGGCACGATTGTCGGCTCGACGGCAGACTGCTTTTTTACGGACTGGGGGTTAAAACCGGGCTCAGAATATTCCTACAGGATTGTTGCCGTTGATTCCCGCGGCAATTCCTCAAAAGCCGCAACGCTCAAAGTCTCCACTGTGGCTCAACCCGTGCAGATAATATCAGGAGAAAAATCTATTGACCCGGCGGCTCCGGAAAGAATAACATTTACTCTTGATGTGAAAGATGAAGCGCCGCTTATGCTCTGGGCTAAATACCGCCCGGCGTTTGTAAGAGACTTTGCCGTGGGCGTTGAGATTGACGGGAATAAAGCAGGCAATTGGAAACTAAGGGCGCCTTACAGGCCGATGTGGTGGACGCTCACCGCGAAAGAGGACGGACAGG
>CAITPB010000002.1 GCA_903894145.1 Candidatus Firestoneibacteriota bacterium
CGAACAAAGCAATCAAGAGGGTTGAAAGAATCATGAATACCACCCCTCGCAAGAAACTTTGTTTCAAAACACCTTTACAGGTGTTTAACGCGGGTGTTGCACTTCCACATTGAATGTTGCGGTTCATAAGGTAAGAGCAAGTTCAAAAGTTCATAGGGTTCGAAAGGTTAATAAAGTTTACAAGGCATTATTAACAACAAGAGCCTCTTGTACCGGGAGGCTCTTGCTTTTACTTTACAAACCTTATAACTTTATAAACCTTATAACTTTTTCCGGGATTACTGCTCTTCCTCTTTTTCCAACCTTAAATTATTTATCACAAACACCCTATCATCTTCCTCAAACCCCAGCCCGAAAAGCCTTACATCCTTCATATTCATCGGGCGGCTGTCTATCGTCGCGAGTTTTTTGACAGGGAATTGAATGGTCTGCTGACCCCGGCTAAGAACTGTTTTTTGCCTCGCAATCGGATAGCCTGACCAGGCGTATTCTTCAGTGCAGGGAAGCGCCTGCCCGTCGGCAATGCAAAGGTATAGGGCGGTTCTCTTGCCGGGATTGAAGCATTCAAACTTCAGGTAGTCATAACCGCTCCAGTCGTTTTGGGGACTCTTGAAGACCACCCATTTGGCGCCTTTCTTTGGAATGACTTTCAGCGCCTTGCCGGATGCCGCGCGTTCAGTCGTCAACTCGCAGGAAAAGACCCAAGGGTCCAACGCGCTGCTGACAGCCAAAAAATCTCCGGCTTTCTCAAAATTAAAAAGTTGAAGCCCCTCTGCCCGCGCGGGAAAAGGAGCAAGAACTATCGCCGTCATCAAAAAAAATATGGCCCGCTTCATTACTGCGCCTCCCCTTTTACCGCGATTATGTGTTTTGCCAGCGTCATTTTCATCAGGTCAAGTTTTCCCCCGCCGAATTTTTTCAGCGTATCGTCTCCAACCGTGTCCGCCTGCCTGCCGTCCACGGAAGGTTTATCAAATGTTATGGCCTTAAGACTATTCAGGTAATCCTGCGCCGCCTTGACTGCCGGAGCCTCTTTATTCTTTGCATTTTCTATCACCTTTTGCAGAGTGTAGATATACCTGAAATCATCGACCCCTTTCTCCGTCCGTATCCAACGGAGCGTCGGAATATCCCGGTCCTTCTGGCCCACAACAGCGTAGGTTGTCGGGAATTCCGCCTGAGTGTTGAGCTTGTCTTCGCTCTTGTACCAGAACTGCACATTCCCCTTTGCCTCAAGCTGGAAAGTCAGAAGCCCGAACTGAAAGCGGCCATAGCCGTTATTGTAGATGTAAAGCGTTTTACCCCGCTTCACCACCTCTTTCATCAGCTTTGCCGAAGGCGCCCAGCCGTGAGTCATTGAGCAGGGGCTCTTTCCGCCAAGATCCCAGTAGATCGCCCGTTTGGTTTTGTCTTCGGCGCGCGGTCCGCCGTCGTCGCTCATATATGTAGGGAGCGCCGCGATACCTGCTTTTTCGTGAAGCTTCAGCAGGTTCTCAATGTCCCAATAGGTCCTCGCGCAAGGCCTCGGGTTATCCGTATCCGCTTCCCTCGGCTCGTCGTACATTATCTGCATTATAGGCCAACCGCCTTTATCCTGCTTTTCCTTCAACTGCGCAAGCATTGCAAGATAGGCCTTGTTGAAGGTTTCATCATAATATCCGCACTTCATATTGTCTACAAATTCATTCGGGAGGCCCGTCATTTCCAGCATGACTATTTTAATACCGTACTTTGTCATCAGCTTCATATTTTTGTCAACTTTAGAAAAATCTATCTCCGCCCCGGCCGGAGTTATTTTCAGGGCGCCGACAAGTTTTCCGTGCAGGCAGTTCATCCTCATCTTCTTCATTTCTTTCAGGTACTTCTCAATAACCTCTTCCGGCGAATCAAACCGCAGGTAGGCAAATGTGCCAAAATAGTATTCGTCGGAAAATGGTTCAAAGGAGAACGGCTGAACCGTCACCGAGAGGCCTATGGACGCTGTTTTTCCTCCCGCCGTTACCGTCGCCTCTCCAATGTATTCCCCTGCCGCCGCGTTTTCCGGGACAGAGACAAGCAGCCAGAACATGCGCGGAGTATCCTTCAACCCGTGTACGGTATTCTGCTCAATCAGGTATTTTCCCTTGCAGTACCAGGAAACGCCCTGAGGTTCGTAGTCGTATTTGACATAATTTATTAAAATGTTTTCAGCCGGAATCTTTGCCCCGTTCTTCCCCTCAAGAGCCGATACCGAAACAGTAATATCATTCAGATCTCTCAGCGGGTAAACGCCGAGCACGAGCGGTTCTCTCTCCCCCTGCGCGGCAGATGCTGCCGCGGCGGCGTTCACGCTTCCCTTGCGAGGCACGGAGTTAGGATAGATGTCGTCGTTATAGCTGTCGCTGAAAAGAGAGAACCCTCTTTCCATATCGGCCGCGGGAGGAGTGAAGGTATCCTTTATTTCGGCGAGCCCTTCAAATATTTTTCCGACCTTAAGCATTATCCTTGTTGAACCAACGGTTCCTTTCGGCATATCTGAAGCGTAGACGCTAAAGCATTTCTTCGCGATTGCTTCTTCCGTATCCTGCGCAAAGAGCAGGGCGCCGATTGACAGGACAATCAGAGCTGACAGCAACTTTTTCATAAAACCTCCGGTTTTTTCCGAAATCCTGTTCTACTTTAACAGATGCGCCAAAACTCTTCAATTATTAAACAAAAACAGCGAAAAGCCCTTCAACTTGCCGCCTGTAAAAAGTTGTTTTTAGGCATGGATTGCCTTATAATCGCTATATGTTTAGAGCCTACTTCAGAACGACAGTTACGGTACCGGCCGCCGTTCTTATAATTTCTCTCATTGCGTATTTGTCCGCGCTTTGCCCGGGAATATCTCTCGGGGACGCGGGGGAACTTGTCTCGGCCTCCTACACTCTCGGCATCGCGCATCCTCCGGGCTACCCGGTCTTTACTCTGCTTGGAAAGCTCTTTACCTTTCTTCCCCTCGGGACAATCGCCGGCAGAATAAATCTTATGACCGCCATCTTCGGGGCGCTCGCCGGAATGTTTCTGTCAATATTCCTGGCGCTGATAACCAAGAAGGCTTCTTCGGGCATACTCGCCCTCATACTTGTATTCTCGCCGCTCTTCTGGGAGTGTTCCGTCGCCGCGGAGGTCTATTCTCTCAATATGTTTTTCATTTCAAGCCTCTTGCTGCTGGCTTACCGGTCAACCGGTTCTTTCCTCGGCGCGCTTTTTGGCGGGCTGCTGTTTGGACTCTCTTTGGAAAATCATAATACAATGCTTCTGTTTCTTCCTCTCTTTTTGTATTTTTTTTCGGGAGGGAAACACTTTTCAGTCAAGCCCGCAGCCGCGTTCCTTGCCGGCGGAGTTTTTGTATTTGGGCTTACATGCTGGTATCTCTATTTAAGGGCCGGCGCGGCGCCTCTCATAAATTGGGGAGACCCTTCAACCGCGGAACGGCTATTTAACCATATAACCCGAAAAGAGTACGGCGCGCTGGTCCAGATGCCCTATTCAGCCGGGCTCTTCCTAAAACAGCTCTTTCATTATTTTATCCTTCTCTGGTCCCAGTTCTTCATACTTCTTCCGCTTTCAGTTATCGGCGCCGTTCAGCTTTATAAA
>CAITPB010000003.1 GCA_903894145.1 Candidatus Firestoneibacteriota bacterium
CGGAAACCTGCCGGACCCGTCACCCCGCCACCCGACGGGCTTCTCGGGGGATGGAGCAAAGTTTGCCGAACCAAAAACTCCTTTATCCCCCGGGGCTTCAAGTTTTTTTATCACTTCCGCGGATTTGCCGTTGTTTATAAGGCCATAGTAGGAACCAAGTTCCGAAGCGTCTATCCGTTTTTCCTTCAGGGCTTTGCTGACCGCGTCGCGGGCTTCCTTTGAGATATCCTGAGAAAGAACAAAGAGCGGGCAAAGTAAGAAGAACGCAAGCGTGAGCAGCTTTCTCATTCTCTTCTCCTTCCGGGAAAATAGGGTCCCTTTTGTTTACTCGACGGAAATTATGGCTTCTATTCTTGCCATCAGGGCTTCCGACATTTTATTCGCCTTTTTGGAGCGGTCTTCGGCGTGGACGCGGCTGACATGCGCGTAAAGATTTTTGAGATCCTCTTCCGTCAGCTCCACCGTAAACCTTTCTTCATCTTCCGGCTCCGCGCTTTCAATGGCGGTAGTCAGCCCGTATTCTTCCAGCTCGCATTCCTCGAGAAGGAAATGTTGTTCCGCGCCGGTAATTATAAGTTCGTGAAGGGTATCGTCAGCCAATTGAACTCCTTTAGAATAGATTCGAAAAATCAAATTCGAAACAAATGAAAACCAAAGAACAAATCCTAAGCACTAAAATCTGCCGCTCCGCGGATTGCTAATTAAAAACTCACGGATAGGCGCTCCCGATGCACCTTGGCGCAACGTCATTGACGTTGCACTCCATGGGATTAAGCAAATTTATTAAAGCCAACGTGCATCGGCTTTTTCTTTTTGTAGTACATCGTCATTGACGATGCACCCCGGAGCAGCGACTTAGATAGGCCCTGAACCACTCCCCAAACATTTTGCCTTTAAGTCGGGTTCAGGGTGCGCCTTCGGCGCAACTCCGTCGGATTACTGATTGATGATTACTAATTGATAATTAAAGACTCATGGAGCATTTCGGTCCTCAGTCCACCGTCTTCCGTCCTCAGTCTTCAGTCCTCTGCGGGCCCATTACTATCAAGACAAAACTGCCGGGAATCGGTTTGGGGCGCTGCGGTTTTTCGCCTTCCTTTGCCGCAGGCGCCGGTTCTAAATCCGCGGATACGAGAAAGACATTATGCGTTTTTTCATCAATAGCCATTGTTCTGGCGCCTTTCTTTGTCGGCACGGTCTCAAGGGCCGCAAACTCTCCCTGAACCAATTCTTTCGCCACCGTCAGAGTTCCTTCGCCGTTAGAAGCAAAAATAAAACCTGTTTCAGGATCAAAGGCCGCGCCGTCAACACCCGCGCCAATATCTATCGTCCCGAGAAATTTTCCTGAATCCGCCTCAAGCGCCACAAGCAATTTGTTGTGGCAGGCCGAGAAAACGCGGCCATGGCGCCGGTCCAAAGCCATTCCGGTCGGCTCCTCTCCGGGTTTCAAAAGAAAGCGGCGGGTGAGCTCGAGCTTGTTGCTGTCCAGTTCCGCGACTTCATTTGTGTCTTCAATATTTACATATATCTTTCCCGCGCCGTCTGCAGCAGGGAACTCCGGCTTGCCTCCCACTTTGATCGTACCCCTTACTTCCCCGGTGGCCGCGTCAAAGGCGGTGACATCATTGCTCTTTCCGTTGAAAGCAAAAACCTTCTTTGAAGCAGTATCGTACAAAATGGCGTCCGGATTCTCTCCGGCCTTAACCCGGCCCAGCATCATGAAAGTTTTCAGGTCAAAAATAGAAACATCGTTGGTTTTACCGTTGCTCGTAAAACCCCGGTTCAATTCTTTCGCGAGAGCGACTCCGTGGACTCCCTGCATATCCTGAAGATCCGCGATTACTTCATAATTATCCATACCAACCACCATGACATGGGAGCCGCTGGAAATATAAAGCCTTCTTGCCGCGCTGTCAGCCGTAAGATAATCCCAGCCGCCTTCCCCTCCCAGCTTGACGGTTTTAATAATATGGTAACCCGGGGCTTCAGCAAAAAGTAAAGCTGAAAAGACGGAAAGAAACAGGAACCAAACGAGTTTTGATGGTTTCACACAACCCCCGGGAAAGAAAAATTCGAAAAATCAAATTTGAAATTCGAAAAAAAACAGTTTCGAGTTTCGAATTTCAGATTTAGAATTTGCCTGTTTGCCTTATAATTTAAAATCCGCCGAGGAGAGACGGGGCACTAAAATGGGGGACATTTCGGTAGGACCCGTTTTAAACTCCCCTCTGCGGACATATTGATAATTGACAAGAGTATTTTAACGCATTTTTTGACAAATACAAGAAAAATATAATAACTGACCATTAGAAAACGGTATGCCGGGAGTTTAGTCACCCAAAACACAGAAAGAACAGAAAATAGGCGTATTTTTGCTTCAAATTTACATTATTTTCAGTTCTTTTTCCCGCACAATTACCTTGAAAGGATTATTTCATAAGCTATAATATGTTTCAAACATTCCAAAACTGGAGGCCTTTTGATGATTAACGCTTACAAGGTATTTACAATGACCGCGCTGGCAGCTGTCTTTTGCTTTTCCGCGACAGCACAGGATAGCCAGACAACGCCCTCAGGTGAAAGCGCTGAGACAGCCGCCCCGAAGAGCTATACGGCGGCCGAAGCAAAAGCGGAGGTAATGAAGGCCCTCCGGGAAAAGCGGATAGCCGCAAGCGATATCGGCGTACTGTACGAATTGATAAATAACGGGAAGATTCCCGAAGCAATTAAAAAAATAAATTCGGCCGGAAGCCCCGCGGCCTCCGGAACTTCAGCCTCAACCGGCAACGACTGGCCCAATTTCCTCGGGGCAAACGGGAACGGAAGCTCGCCTGAGAAAGGCCTGCTTCGCAAGTGGCCGGAAAAAGGTCCGAAGGAATTATGGCGCGCTCCTATCGGCATCGGATGGTCCTGCCCTTCAATCGCGGGAAGCGACGCGGTAGTAATTATGGCAAACTTTGTAAAACCAAGCGACAAACCCGCCGAAGGCAAATACGAAAAGATTGTCTGCTTTGACGCGAACACCGGAAAAAAACGCTGGGAATATTCCTACAAACAGGATAACTACTACTGCAACTGGCCGCAGGGCGGGCCGAGAGCCACTCCGACAATCACCGACAAGAACGTATTCGCAATTGGAATGATGGGAGTGCTTACCTGTCTCGACAGAAAGAACGGCTCTATGGTCTGGCAGGCTGACCTTACAAAAGACACCTGTCCTGTTGCCGATCTTACAAAGATGGATTTGAAAGCCTTTTCCGCTTCCCCGGTTGTGATAGATGGGATTATAGTCCTCCCCGCCTACAAAAGCGACAAGACCCCGATGCTTATCGGCATAAACGGCGCAACGGGAAAGACCGCGTGGACCTGGCAGGATGATTCTAAATCAACCAAGAGCCCGAAGGATGCAGGCTCCGTCTCGGCTATAACCGTGAATGGCAAGAAACTCGCGGCGACATATATGAACAGCTGCCTGGTTGGCTTAAATCCCGCGGATGGAAAAGCAGTCTGGAAGAGTGAACCTATAAACGGAAAATACAAAACCGGCTTGGGAGTTCCCGTGCAAAATGAGGGCAAATTATTTTATCCCGCCTCCTTCGGTGCGGCCTGCCAGGTTGAAGCTTCAACCGGCAAGGTACTCTGGAAGAACAATATCGGAATAATCTGGGGACAGGCGGTAAAACAGAATAACGCTTATTTCGCTATCGGCGTCACCGATTACAGCGATGTCTTCAGCAAGTACCAGGGATGGGTGGAATGTATTGATGAAAACAGCGGTGCAGTACTCTGGAAAGGCGACAGGTTCACCGTCGGCTGTTCAATTATGGGAGCGGACGGGCTTTTATTCGTCCGGGGCTTCAAATCCCTTATGCTTGTTGACGCTGCAAAGGACAGCTATAAGGTACTCGGGAAAATGGACAATATGTTTGAAGCGGACGGAAAGTTCTTTGACGGCCCGAGCATCATCGGCTTTGTGATGCCGGTGATCGCGAACGGAAAGCTTTACGTGAGGCTGCCTTCGGAGCTGCTGTGTTTGGATGTGAAGAATAACTAGAAAGTTTTTAAAGTTTATAAGGTTTATAAGGTTTGTAAAGTTTGTAAGGTAAGAGCACCTCAGGAGCAAGCACCTTAAGGGCAAG
>CAITPB010000004.1 GCA_903894145.1 Candidatus Firestoneibacteriota bacterium
CAGGCGCTCTACAGGACAAGGCTGATAGAGGACGGGATAAAGACAATGGTAGCGGCAAAGATTCTGGGTAAGATTCGCTATATGACAAGCAAGGAATGGAAAGAGATAGACAACGCCGAGTTTGAAGATTACAGGCGTACTCTGCTCAAGATGAAAGGTTGAAGGAGTTTAATTCATGTTTTTTCAGCAGTTTTCCCTGCGCTTGACTACCCCGGCGGGTCGTGATAATATCAATGATTACTCTGGTACAACTTATCATTCGGAAAGGGGAGAAAATGGGCAATAATGAGCTGGAAGTTATAAGGCATAGCGCGTCCCACGTGCTCGCGCAGGCGGTAAAGCGGCTCTATCCTGAGGTTAAGCTTGCCATCGGGCCGTCAACCGAAGAAGGTTTTTACTATGACATAGACAGGGAAACTTCTTTTACAGAAGAAGATTTAGTCAAAATAGAAGCGGAGATGAAGAAGGTCGTTAAGGAAAATCTTCCGATAAAGAGGAAGGAGCTGAGCCGGGCGGAAGCTCTTAAGTATTTTGGGGACAAAGGCGAGATTTACAAGGTTGAACTTATCAGCGAGCTGCCGGAAAACGAGATTATCTCTGTCTACGAGCAGGGAGAATTCACGGACCTCTGCCGCGGTCCCCATGTCAGGTACACGAAGGAAGTAAAGGCCTTTAAGCTGCTCTCGGCTACCGGAGCCTACTGGCGCGGAAGCGAGAAAAATAAGATGCTCCAGAGAATTTACGGCACGGCCTTCGCCAATAAGGAAGAGCTTGAGGCGTATCTCAAGCAGATGGAAGAAGCTAGGCAGAGAGACCACTCTAAGCTGGGGAAGGAACTCGGACTCTATTGCACCAATCCCGCAATCGGCAAGGGCTTGCCTCTCTTTACCCCCAAGGGAGCGACCCTAAAGAGGGTCCTGATCCGCTGGATAGAAGACGAAGAGATAAAGCGCGGCTACCAGTACACCAGCACCCCTGTCCTGGCAAAAACCGATTTATATAAAATCTCCGGTCACCTGGATCATTACAGGGACAAGATGTTTGTTTTCAACACCGATGAGAAGGAAGAGGTCGCGCTCCGTCCCATGACCTGCCCGTACCAGTTCATGATTTATAAGGCCGATAAACACAGCTATAAGGAGTTGCCGATCCGCTACGCGGAAACTTCGCTGCTTTTCAGGAAAGAACTCTCCGGAGAACTGCACGGGCTCATCCGTATCTGGCAGTTCACGCTCGCGGACGCTCATATAATCTGCATGCCTTCCCAGGTGGCTGAAGAGTTTGAGAAGGTGCTGGACCTGGTGCAGTATGTGATGAAGACGCTTGGATTGAAAGATTATTGGTACAGGTTCTCAAAGTGGGATCCGAACAAGAAGGATAAATATGTGGACAACCCGAAGGCCTGGGAGGATTCACAGTCTTTGATGAAAAAGATACTGGACAAGAACAAACTGACTTATACGGAAGCGGAGGATGAAGCCGCCTTCTACGGCCCGAAACTTGATTTCCAGATGAAGAATGTCTGGGGCAAAGAAGAAACCATGTTCACCATTCAGATAGATTTCGCTCTGCCGGAAAGATTTGACCTGACCTACACGGACAATGAAGGCAAGGATGTCCGTCCGATGGTTGTGCACCGCGCTTCCATAGGCTGTTATGAGCGCACCATCGCGTTCCTGATAGAGCATTACGCGGGCGCTTTCCCGACCTGGATGTCTCCGGTTCAGGCAAAGATACTCACTATCACGAATAACCAGGACGAATACGCGAAAAAGATTCACGCTGACCTGCTTGCGGCCGATGTCCGCTGCGAGCTGGACCTTCGCAACGAGAAGATAGGCGGAAAGATACGGGATGCCAGGCTGGAAAAGGTTCCGTATATATTAATAATCGGCGAGCAGGAAGCTTCCGGTAACAAAGTTGCCGTAAGGCGTAAAGGCGCGGAAGACCTCGGCCCTATGGATTACGCGAAATTCAAAGAAATGCTCCTGGCAGAGATCAGAGAAAAGAAAATCTAGGCGTTAATCTGAGTAATCTATTTTTGTAATCTGTGTAATCATTTTCACGGAGGAAAGATGGCCCTTTTCAAGAAAACCAAACCGGACGAGGTTGAAGTGCCCTTAAAGAGGCGCGTCGGGGTCCCTAACGGGCTCTGGACTAAATGCGATTTCTGCAAGGAAGCGCTCTACACTAAGGTGCTTGAAGAAAACCTCAAGGTTTGTCCCAAGTGCGGATACCATTTCAGGATGACCTCGAAAGAGAGGGTCAATCTGCTTATGGATGAAGGCACTTTTACGGAAAACTGCGGGCGGCTTGTTGCCCTCGATGTCCTGGCTTTTCCGGAATACAAAGAAAAACTCAAGAAAAGCCAGGAAGCGAGCGGGCTGGACGACGCGGTTGTGACCGGAGAAGGAAGGATAGGCGGAATGCCCGTGGCTATCGGACTTACCGATTCCTCGTTTATGATGGGCTCAATGGGTTCCGTTGTCGGAGAAAAGATAGCAAGAATTGTTGAATTCGCTATCAGCCGCAAATACCCTTTAATAATAGTTTCCTCTTCGGGAGGCGGGGCCAGGATGCAGGAAGGAATCCTTTCTCTTATGCAGATGGCAAAGACATCGGCGGCGCTTGCCAAACTCGCCAAGGCAAAACTTCCTTACATTTGCATTCTGACGGATCCAACCGGAGGAGGGGTGACCGCTTCCTTCGGAATGCTTGGAGATATCACAATAGCGGAGCCAAACGCGCTTATCTGTTTCGCGGGGCCGCGCGTTATCGAGCAGACTATAAAGCAGAAGCTGCCCAAGGGCTTCCAGCGCGCCGAGTTCCTCGTGAGCCAGGGATTTGTTGATATGGTTGTCCAGCGCAAGGAAATGAAGGACATGCTGGTGAAGGTTTTGAAATTCTTCAAACCGGCGGAGCACAATTGAAGCGGGAAATGCTTTAATTCATTTTTTCAGGCAGAAGCCGCAGGGTTTCTGCCTTTTTGTTAAGGACGGTGAATATGAAAAAGCTTGAACCTGTGGTTTTAAGGAAACTCAAAGCCGGCGGCGCGTGGGTGCCGAGCCCGCTTGCTCTGCGTCCGGATAAAAAATATTATAATGAGGATGCCCAGCGCCTCCTCGCGCTTTACTACATAAGGGCAGGAGCAAAGGCTGTCGTCCCGGGAGCGCACACGGGCGAGTTCGCCGGCAAGGATTTCCTGCCGGAAAAAGAGCACCTTAATCTCTACCGGCAGTGGTTGAGGCTGACAAAAGAGATGACCCTTATTTTCGGCGGTCCGGAAATGCTTTCAATGTGCATGGTGCACGGCATAAAACACGCTCAAATAGCCGCGGAAGAAGGCTACGATATCGCCGTAATATCCCCGCGTCCTTTTAACGGAATGAACCTGAAGCAGCGGCTGGATTACTGCAAAAAAATTGCCTCGCTGATTCCGGTTTACGGATTTTACCTCCAGCCCAAGGCTGGAGGGGCTGAAATAACCTCTGAGTTCTGGAAGGAATTCTTTAAGTTCGGTTATGGGGCAAAGTTCGCCCCATTTGACAGATACAGGACGCTTCAAGGACTTGAAGCCGCGACTAAATCCCCCCGATTAAAAAACCTGGTGATGAGTACCGGCAATGACGATCACATAATAGGCGACCTCATGAGGACCTTCACCTTTGCCGGGAAGAAAGTATCTTTTTCCGGCGGCCTGCTGGGACATTTTGCGACCGATACATTCAGCGCGGTGAAATGGATGAATGCCGCCATAAAATGGAGAAAGACCGGAAAGTGGTCTCTGAAAGGCGATATCTGGAGTCTTTTGGACGCGGTTACACTCTGTAATGACGCGCTTTTTGACGCCGCGCCGAATAATTTCAGGAATTCCATCTTCGGAGTGAAATACAGGCTTTACAGGCTCGGACTCCTGAAAAGCCCGCTCTGTTTTTCGGAGAAGGGAAGCATAGGACAGGCCAAACTGATAAATTCG
>CAITPB010000005.1 GCA_903894145.1 Candidatus Firestoneibacteriota bacterium
AAACTTAATGGAAATGATGAGCAGGACAATTCCTATCCAGAACGAGATCCAGACCCAGAACTTAGCCTTCTTTGAATTTAATTTTGCCTTTTCATGCTCGCCCGCATTGAAGAAGGCGTTTACCCTCAGGCCATATACAAAAGAAACAATGCCGGTTGGAATCAGAGAAAGCAGCATGAGTACGGAGAGCCAGATATAGGTCTTTGGTTTCGAGGGTTTTACGGCGTGAGCCAACAGGTCGCTTCCGCAATGCCGGCACTTGATTGCTTCATTCTGAATCTCTTCCGCGCAATACGGGCACTTCTTCATTTTGGCTCCGGAGTTAAACGGATGTTGCATTATTCTACCACAATTTACTCCGGACAAACAACTGCGGCACCTATAGGAGCAGGCCCGCTTTAAATAAGCCGCCCCTCCTTTTCATTTACCGGGAGGCCATTTGTGTTCTCTTACCGCCTCGCACATTGCGACATAACCTTCTGCCGGCACGTAATCCGGGATGGAATTGCCGCAGCCTATCGCCAGCCCACGCGAGTTTGACGCCGAATCTATTACTTCGCGGACATATTTTTTTATCCTGTCGGCGCTTTCAAGGCAGATAATGTTCATATCAACGCCGCCAAAGAGCCCGATTCTGTCTCCGTAAATATCGGCCCATTTCGAGAAAGGAGCTATAGCGTCCTCATTTGAGTGCTTTGAGTCTATACGCGCTATCGATATTATTTCGTCCATAACCTCAAATATGCAACCGCAGGAATGAAGCAGAAAGGGTTTGTTATGCTTGTGAACCAGGCTAACTATTTTCCTGTACTCCGGTATTACGAGTTCTCTGATGTCCGCGGGATCAAGCAGAGGCCCGCTTTTGAATCCCAGGTCGTCCCCGAACCTGCAAACCGCGTACGAATCAGAGTGCTTTTCAAGAAACTCAGCCCAGATTTTTGCGAGCATTTCACCAACGTTTGAGAACAGGGCTTTGTATGTTTCCGGATCATCCGATTTCAAATATACAAGGTCCGTATAAGGCACGAAGTCCTGAACACATTCAAAAACCCCGTTCCCGACTCCGCCGACGGCTTTCATCCCGGCAGGCAAAGTTTCTTTAAGCGCTTCGTAAAAGACAGCTGATGTTTCATGGAACTTTCTTACAGGCTCATTCCAGTCGTAACTCTGCAGGTCCCGCATATTCCGGATAAGCGGCTTGCCTTTCCCTGTAAGCCCCTTCCCGCCCTGAATAAACTCCGTGACGCAGCATTCAAAGGGATAAATATCATAACCCAGTTTTATTGAGCAGGCAAAAGCGCTGCGGAGGAATTCCTTGATGTCTTGCTTGTCTCCTGCGATAAGTCCGGCAAACTTCTTATTAACTACCTTCTCCTGAACTCCGGCGGATATTGAGTGGTCATAGATAGGCAGTCGCCTCGGCTTTTTATTTCCTGCGGCGTCAAGAATATTTCTATAATCCGGCTCAAACACTTTTGGCATAAGGCCTGCTCCCGGCAGCGGTATTGCACACCTGCGTGTATTAGATTTATGCTATTTCATATTATCTATCGCGATAATCAGCGAGGCCAGCTTCTCCCTCATTTTGTCGAGTTTTTCTCCGCCGTATTTCTTAAGCGTTTCCTCTCCGACGGTATCGGCTTCCCTGACATCTCCGTTATCGTTTCCAAAAGCGAAAGACTTTATGCTTTCCAGGTATCGCGACGCGGCCATGATTTCAGGCGCGGTTTTATTCACGGCTTTTTCCACCCTCTTTGACAGTGTGTAGATATATCTAAAATCATTCACGCCCTCGGAACTTCTCAGCCATCTTAGAGTAGGGATGTAAGGCCCTTCCTTGGAAAGTATTACGGCGTAGTTTACGGGAAATTGCGCCATTGTG
>CAITPB010000006.1 GCA_903894145.1 Candidatus Firestoneibacteriota bacterium
AACCCGTCAGGCATGGAGCAGTCCATCTCTTCTAATCCCAAATTTAACGCCCAGATTACGATACCTTAAACCTAAAGCTCCCGGCCGGCCTAAACGGGCCGGCCGGGAAAAAGGCGGTTACCATGAGAAAATTGTCAGCCATTTTATTGCTTGCGGCTTTTGCCTGCGTTCTTTCGGCTGGCAATTATGATTCGTATTACGGCAACTACGGCATTGAAACCGTGGACGTGCGCGCTCATGATAAAGGCTATTATCTTTCAATAGATACCGACCGTGACAGCAATCCAAAAATGACCTACTACGATGCAACAGAAGGCAGCCTGAAATACGCGGAGCGGGCCGGTTCGGCAATGCCTTCGGGGATGGCCGGAGCGGAACTGCAGGGTGCCTGGCTGATAAGGACCGTAGACAAAAGCAGAACCGGGAAATTCTGCTCTCTAAAACTCGACCGCGATGGTTTTCCGAACATAAGTTATTATGACAGTATCAATAGGGCCCTGAAATTCGCGAGATTTGACGGGTCGAAATGGAAGATAACCCTTGTTGACAGCGGAAATGTCGGGACATATAGTTCTCTTAGGCTTGACCGGAATGGAAGACCGCATATCGCCTATTATGACGCCAAGCAGGGTATTCTGAAATACGCGGTCTTTGACGGAGAAAAATGGAATATTAGTGAGATTGATTACGCGCGTTTTGGCAATAGCGGAAAGTTCGCGAGCCTTGCTCTCGGCGGCGATGACAGGCCCTATGTCTCCTATTTTGATGAATCAAACGGGTGTCTGAAATTCGCTTCCTGCAACGGTATTGACTGGGTAGTGGAGACTGTAGATGCGCGTCCCGGGCAGTTCACCAGTATAGCCGTAGGGCCTTCAGAATCAATTCACATTTCTTACTATGATCCCAATCGGGCTGTACTCTGCTACGCGGTAAAAAAGGCTTTTAACTGGGAACTCAAGACCATAGATGAAGAAACCGGAACCGGCATGTACTCCCATATTGCCGTTGATTCGAAAGGAACCCCGCGGATAATATATTTCAGTTCATTAAAGAAGAACGTAAATATGGCAACACTCATCGGGCTTAACTGGTCAAGGGTGGTGTTGGACTCTGGTGGTGTGGGTGCGGACTGTACATTCTGCCTGGATCAACATGATGGATGGCACGCTGCTTACAGAGATATTGTCAATTCCAGCCCGAAATACGCCACATCAAATTCAAATCCCGCATCTGATAACGGCCGGTGGCCTTTCCATATAATTGGGCATTGAATAAGATAACCGTGCAGTGTTGTGAATTTGCTGTTTAGGAATGTTACTATTTTGGAAGGGAAAAGTCGTGCTTTCTAAACCTGCCCTTTCTTTCCTATGTTCTTATCCTGCATATAGTTGTCCCCGGGTTTGCAGGGTTTTGACGCTTCAAGCAGCAGGGCCGGACCGACGCCCGTGAAGGAGTGTAAAGCGCCCTGTTTCATAGTTATGGTATCGCCTTCTTTTCTTATCCTTGTTTTGCCGTCAACTTTCATGCGCGCTTTTCCTTTCAGCACGAAAAAAGTCTCATGTTTCAATTTGTGAAGATGGTAAGGGCAGGTTTGGCCGTCAAAAACAAACAGGAATTTGCAGCAATACCCCTGCTTGTCTTCATTGCATACCCAGTATTCAATTATCCCGGTCTTACAAAAGTTCCCGGTGCCAAGGTCAAGTACCTGAGGCTCAACGGCAGGCATTCTTAGTTCCCATTTCTTCAGCTGCTTCCTGAAAGCATTGAGCGCTTTTTGTCTTTCAGCGCCTTTTATCTGCAGGTTTTTTCTTGCCAGGTCAGGCATTAGGAACTCCATAGGCAGGTGTTTCGCGATCAACCTTATGAACCTTACAAACCTTATAAACTTTACAAACTTTTCTAAAAAATGGTGAGCCGAGGGAGGCTCGGACTCCCG
>CAITPB010000007.1 GCA_903894145.1 Candidatus Firestoneibacteriota bacterium
CAATGGCAAGTTTCAGCAGGGCGAGACATTCACTGTCCAGCTTGCAGTATTTCCTGAGCATTTTCGACGGCATCGCGGCGTTATAGTAGATGCCTGAACCCTTAAACCTTTCGGTCTGTATCTTTCTTGCCGCTTTCACCCGGCTCTTAACGCTTTCCGAATTCTCTCCCGCCGTATCAGAGATGAGGTCCGTGTTCCTTATAGCGGGAACGTCTATGTGTATGTCTATCCGGTCAAGCAGCGGCCCCGAGATCTTTTTAAGATATTTCGCTATAACCCCCGAGCCGCATTTGCATTCTTTCCTGGTATCACCCGAGAAACCGCACGGGCACGGGTTCATCGCGGCAACCAGCATGAACCTGGCCGGGTATACCACCGAAGCGTTTGCCCTTGTAACGGTCACAAAGCCGTCCTCAAGCGGCTGCCTTAAAACCTCAAGCACGCTCTTCTTAAACTCCGGAAGTTCGTCAAGAAAGAGCACGCCGTTATGAGCTAAGCTGACTTCGCCGGGCCTCGGATTTACCCCGCCGCCCACCAGAGACACATCGCTTGCCGTGTGATGAGGGGACCTGAACGGCCGGGAGGTGACAACCGGTTTTTTGCCGGGAAGCCTTCCCGCGACGCTGTGTATCTTTGTCGTCTCAATTGACTCTTCAAGTTCCATATCGGGAAGAATTGTCGGAAGCCTTCTCGCGAGCATGGTCTTCCCGGAACCGGGAGCTCCCACCATTATGATGTTATGCCCCCCCGCGGCAGCCACTTCCATAGCGCGCTTCGCATGTTCCTGCCCTTTTATCTCGCTGAAGTCGCAGTCGGGCTCGCCGAGGTTCTTAAACCAGGCCTCAATGTCGGAAACGTGAGGTTTGATGGAAAGTTCGCCGTTAAGGAAGGCGGCCGCTTCAAGAAGATTCTTTACAGGATAAACATTGACGCCGGCAACTATTCCGGCTTCATCGGCGTTTTCCGGAGACAGGAGCAGGCCTTTTGCCTTCGCCTGCCTCGCGGCATAGGAAATTGAGACCATGCCTTTTACGGGTTTAATGTCGCCGTTAAGCGAAAGTTCTCCGACACAGACATAGCCTTCAGGCGCTGATTTGAGCTGTTCCGATGAGCAGAGGACCCCGAGGGCTATGGGCAGGTCAAAATTAACGCCTTCCTTCTTGATATCAGCCGGAGCAAGGTTTACCGTAAGCCTCTTAAACGGATATTCCAGGCCTGAGTTTCTGACTGCCAGCTTTACCCGGTCCCGGCTCTCTTTCACGGAGGCGTTCGGCAGGCCTACAATGGACGATTGACTGGGAAGCCCCGAGGAAAGGTCAACCTCTACATTTACTATGTACGCGTCAACGCCGATAGTGGTTGCGCTGAGTATCCTGGATAGCATTGAAAGATTCTACTTTCGGGGAGGAGACTTTTCAAGCGGAAAGCATTGAAAACAAAAGATTTATTTCAGATATGATAAACAGAAAAAAAAGATGCCGGCGGAATGACTACCGCCGGCACCTCAAACATTTTTTTACTGAACAACCAGTGTTGCAGTGCCGCAAGTTGCGACGGCAGGAGATGAAACCGTAAAATCCGGAGCCGTCTCTAACTTAATCTTATAGCAGCCCGTCCCGAGCACTTTCTTGGCGGTAACTACCGTGCCGCCTGCCGGGGTGGTGCCGTAGGTTACCTGGGTCAATGCGGCCAGCGGGCAATAAACCTGCCAGTACACCGTTGAGACGCCCGACGCAACCAGGGTTACCGTAACTCTAAGCTTTGCCGCGGCGAGGCCGGTGCTGTCCGTCCAGGCAATTACGGGATTCTTTGCCGGCAGTACGGCCAGAGAAGTAAGCGGCACCGGGTCAGAGCCTGTAGCGGCGCTCATCGCGATAGTCACGCTGTTTAACGCTCCGGCTCCGTAATCAGGAATCATTGTAAAGATGGGGTTGGTCCCGCACCCGGAAAGCAGCGCGCAAATTGCAAGCAGGACAAAAAGTGTTTTCTTCATTTCCTTTTACCTCCCCCAAATTGGAATTCGTAATTTAGCCCCACGCCTAAGCTCAGGAACGCGCCGTCTCTAATCGCCCCTGCGGTACCGCTCTCGGAGACATACGTATAGCTTACGACAGCCTGAAAGTTAAGGCCGTCAAGAAGCTGGGTTTCGTAGCCTATGCCTCCCTGATAGAGAGGATCGTTGTTCGTGTAGGCAGTGCCAAGGAGATTCAGAGTCTCCATTGAGACGCCGCCGCCCGCTTCAACAAAGAGCAGGCCGGGCAGCTCGTCCATCTTGATATCATACCTCAGCAGCAATTTTGGATTTAAAACCGTCAGATTGTTTCCCGTCCCCGCCTTCGCGGTGTAGATGAGGTAGTCGGCGGAAAGTTCCAGACTGAGATTCAGTGAGATAAAATTAAGCAGATTGTGTTCGGAAAGAGTCGCGCTAACTCCTATCGCGGGATTTAAACCATTCCCGATAAGCCCGGAAGGCATGCTGTAAAGCGCTCTGACAGCAAAGCCAAAATCTCCCTGCTTGGTCTCCACGGCGGACTGCCTTAACTCCCTTTTCCCGAGAACATTGTTGGCCCCAAAACAGGTTACCGCAAAGAACAAAATACTGAAGCAAAAACCAAGTCGTCTTCTCATCTTATTGAACCCCCTTTGCAGAAAAGAACATGTTTTTATATTCAGCGCCAAGAGACTTAAATATTTATCAGTAGGATTTATTTTAGCGGTTTTCCCGGGAATTGTCTATTCTTAATAATCGTTTTATATTAAGGCTTTTCAGGAAGACTTGGAACCGCGGCAGATTTCAATTAGAGCAGTTTAATTTTACTTTTACCTGTAATACCTTCTTTGCGCTTCTTTTACTCCCAGCAGTCTCCCGATTCGCTTAAGCAGAGGATGCAGGAAGACCCTGACGGCCCGCGCCCAACCCGGAGTCTTGCTGAGTTTTGACACGTCAAAATCCCAGTCAGCCTTCTTAACCCTCTCTTCCATTACCTTAGGATGAGTGCCCTTGAAGAGGGCCAGGTCAGTTGTGTCAAGGTAGATGTTATCGTCGGTAATAACTTCTTTCTCCCTGCTTATAATTTCGTCCGGCAAATAGAGTTTGTCCGTCTCTATCTTTTTTAACTTCATGGTTGAGGGCGGCTTGACCCATCCGTAATGAAACATCACCGCGCCGGAATTTACCGTGCGCAGCTTATGCCATTCCCCCGCTCCGTCTTTCCTTCTAAAGCCCATCGCGTCTCCGAAGGAAAAAATATCGGAACGGCGCCGGACTATGCGTATCTCGTGAGAGTACCATTCCCTGCGGTTGTCCTGAAAGGTTCGGTAGCTGGCGTAGAAATGTTTGTACTTCACCTCCAGGCCTTCAATGCGGGGGTTAAGCAGGTTCTTTTCCATCGCCTTTTGGACTTTGGGAAGTTCGTTTTCGTGCAGGACTTCATCGGCCTGGATATAAAAGCACCAGTCGCCCGAGCAGGTGGACAGCGCCTTGTTCGTCTCTACAGCCATCACCTTTCCGTCTTTTCTGAGCTGCTCGTCCCAGACGGTCTCGATTATCTTTATCTTGTCTGAACGGAGGCTCTTTATCAGGCCAAGCGTGTCATCATCGGATTTGCCGACGGCAACGACAAATTCATCGCAGACAGGGAGAATGGAAGAGATGGATTCAACAACAGGAAAATCGTAAAGGAGGGCGTTCTTTATTATGGTAAAACCGGAAACTTTCATAAGTTTAGGATACCGCTATTTTTTTTGATCTAGAAGGGCCGCTTCGTTGGCTTCCGTCATCAGCTCGGCGATAAGGTCCTTCACATGGTACATTTTCTTGCACCTGTAAGCATTTGCGCCGGCAAAGGCAAAGCCCTTGTCAAGATTCCCTTTTGCAGCGTTAGTAAGCGATTCGGCTATGCAGTAGGGCGCGTTCACGACATCGCAGGTAACTATGCACTTGTACGGGCACTTGAACGGCTGTTTTTCGCCGCGGTTTACTTCATTAATGAATTCATTCCGTATGACACGCCCCGGCATGCCGACAGGGCTCTTGATTATCATAATATCTTCTTCTTTTGAATTTATGTACATCTGCTTGAACTCTTCGGAAGCGTCGCACTCATAGGTCGTCACGAACCTGGAGGCCATCTGGACCCCGGCCGCGCCGAGCTTAAGGAACTTATATATATCCGCGCCCGTAAAAACGCCGCCCCCCGCTATGACAGGTATCTTAACTTTATGCAGTTCTTCAAACTTTTTGACTTCATTTATAACATTGACCGTAAGTTTCTCAAGCGCGTATTCGGGATCGGTAATATCTTCGACGCGGAAACCTACGTGCCCTCCGGCTCTCGGGCCTTCTACCACGAAAGCGTCAGGTATATAATTGAAACGTTCCTTCCACCTCTTGAGGATTATACGCGCGGCCCTTTCCGAGGAGACGATGGGCACGAGCTTGGTCTGAGTTGAACCTTTGAGATAACCGGGAAGATCAAGGGGCAAGCCGGCGCCGGAGAAGATTACATCAACGCCTTCTTCTATGGACACCCTTGCAAGCTCCCCGAAATTTGAAAGCGCCATCATAATATTAACGCCGATGACGCCTTTGGTAAGCTGCTTGGCTTTTTGGATTTCTTTGCGGAGAATCCTGTTATTGGAATTGGTAAAATCACTGCCGAGGTCGGCTTCATGCATGGCGATGCCCGGCGTGGCTATAACGCCTACTCCGCCTTCGTTTGCCACCGCTGCAGCGAGTCCTGAGAGGGAGATACAGACTCCCATCCCCCCCTGAATTATCGGTACTCTCGAAACCTTACCGCCTATGTTCAACTCTTTGATCAGATCGGTTCTCATTACACCCTTGAAATATATTAAATCAGGCTCTAATCTGCCAACACCTGTGCCTAATTATACCCTATTTACGGTAAAAATGATACTTTCTTTTCTCTCCGCCGCCGTTTCTTTCGCTATTTCTTTCGCCGCTTCTCTTCGGCCTCCAGGCGTGCCCGTCCTTGTTTACTTTGACATTCTGCCCCGGAGTGAAACTTCTGTGCTCTCCCCTGTCAAACTCCATCGCGGGAAGTCCCGGCAGTTTGGAGCGCGCGATGCTTGTCTTAATCAGCCTTTCGATATCAGCTATATCTTTCTTCTGGTCGGGGGTCGCGAATGATATTGCGTGCCCTGCCTGTCCTGCCCTGCCGGTACGCCCGATTCTGTGCACGTAGCTTTCCGGATCCTCGGGAATATCGTAGTTAATCACAAGCTCTATGCCCACAACATCTATGCCCCGGGCGGCAATATCTGTCGCCGCGAGTATCCTGTATTTACCTGACTTAAAACCGGCAAGCGCCTCCTTTCTCTGGGAAAGGGACCTGTCAGAATGTATTTCCGCCGCGGAATGGCCTTTTTCACGAAGCTGGACGGCTATCTTCTTCGCGCCGCGTTTCGTCCTTGAAAAGAGCAGGACTGAACCGGTGTATTTCTTGAGAAGCTCAAGCAGGAGGTTCTTCTTGGCGTCCTTATGCACCACAAATATTTCCTGGGAAACTTTTTCGGCGGCTGTCCCTGAAGGAGCGATCTCCGTCCTAACAGGAAGGTGCATGTGCGTCGCGGCAATCTTTACTATATCCGAAGGCATGGTGGCCGAAAAAAGCAGGTTCTGCCTCTCTTTCGGAATCAGCCTCAGAATCTTCTCTATTTGCGGCAAGAAGCCCATATCCAGCATCCTGTCGGCTTCGTCGATGACAACAGTATGAACATCGACAAGTTTTACAGCGCCCTGCCCGATAAAATCATTAAGGCGTCCGGGAGTGGCAATTAGAATCCTGGGTTTTCTCCTAAGGTCAGCCAGCTGCTTGCCAGCATTCTCTCCGCCGATAAGCACAACCGAGAGGATGCCGAGCGCCGGCGCGAACTTTACGACCGTCTCGTTGACCTGCAGAGCAAGTTCCCTTGTCGGAACGAGTATGAGGGCCCTGCCGGGCTTATTAAGCAGGCGCTGGATTACCGGCAGGCCGAAAGCAAGCGTCTTGCCCGTGCCGGTCTGCGCGATGCCGATAACATCCTTTCCTTCCATGGCGATGGGGATGCCTTTCGACTGGATAGGAGTCGGAGTGTGAAACCCGAGTTTATTCAGCTTCTCCAGGAGTACCGGCGCGATGCCGAGCCCGAAAAAACCGTTCGGATTTGGAGTCATTTTCTTCCTTTGGTGAGTCAATTTGGAAATATAGCAAAAAAAAATCCCTGCCGCCCCGATGGAAACGGCAGGGAGACAGCTTAAATTTTCATCCGCACTTCGAGTAGCCGCATCCCTTGCAAAGAACGCAGCCTTCCACATATTCCAGCACGCTCTCGCACTCCGGGCAGATGCCCGCGAGATCTTTTGTGGTTGAACCGTTATTTCCGTTGCCGCCCGCGTCAGCAACCGCCGCGGACGAGCCGTCTTTCTTCTTGCTCTTGCCGCCGGCCAGGTAACCCTCTATCGCCTTGGCAATCGCGTCCGGGCAGGAGAGAACCATATTCCCCTTGTCCCAGAGAGGCGACGGGCAGCGGATGCCCTTTATCTGCCTCATGATGGAATCAATGTCGATTCCTGAACGAAGCGAGAGCGAAATAAGCCTTGAGGTCGCTTCCGACTGCGAGGCGGCGCAACCGCCCGATTTACCCATCTGGGCGAAGACCTCGCACATGCCGTGCTCGTCCTCGTTTATTGTAACATATAAACTGCCGCAGCCGGTGCTCATTTTCTGAGTCTTGCCTCTCGTCACCGACGGACGCGGCCTTGGCATTATTCTCTGCGGGCCGGCGTTTGCCAGCGCCGTTGCCGGAGCCGCGCCATGCTGGGTGGATCCGGTGGAGAGCACCTGTTCATCGCGGCTCCCGTCCCTGTAAACCGTCAAGCCTTTGCATTCGGCTTTATACGCGAGCATGTAAGCCATGCGCACGTCGTCCTTCGTCGCGCTGTGTCCGAAGTTGATGGTCTTGCTGACGGCGTTATCCGTGTGTTTCTGGAATGCCGACTGCATCTTCACATGCCACTCGGGCTCTATGTCATGAGCGGTTACGAATATTTTTTTAATGTCTTCCGGTACGCCCTCAACTCCGTGAAGACTGCCGGACTTGGCAATCTCTTCCATAAGCGCTTCCGAGTAGAATCCTCTTTCTTTCGCCACGCGCTCAAATATCGGGTTGACTTCTATCATCTTGGTGTTGTCAAGTATGGTCCGCACAAAAGAAACCGCGAAGAGCGGCTCTATGCCTCCGCTGGAGTTCGCTATGATGGAAAGCGTGCCGGTCGGGGCGATAGTCGTTGTGGTCGCGTTTCTTAAAGGCGTCTGTTTCGCGAAAACGCTTGTCGTGAAGGTCGGGAAAGGCCCTCTTTCTTTTACCAGATTCGCCGAAGCCTTCTTGGATTCGTCGTCAATGAATTTCATGGTTTTTTCGCCGACTTCAAGGCCCGCTTCCGAGTTATACGGAATCCCGAGCTCTATAAGCATATCGGAGAATCCCATAACGCCGAGGCCTATCTTCCTGTTGCCTTTGACCATTTTGTCTATCTGGTCAAGAGGATATTTATTCATGTCTATGACATCGTCCAGGAACCTGGTTGCCACATGCGTTACTTCTTTCAGGCGGTTCCAGTCTATTTCCGGTTTGCCGTTCTTTTTTACCACAAATCTCGCGAGGTTTATGGAACCCAGGTTGCAGGCCTCATAAGGAAGCAAAGGCTGTTCGCCGCACGGATTGGTGCTCTCAATTTCGCCGAGGTCCGGAGTGGGGTTGTGCCTGTTTACTTTATCAATGAATATCACGCCAGGCTCGCCGTTCTTCCAGGCTGAATCCACGATGAGATTGAAGACATCCCCCGCCTTCATCTTCTTCATGGGAATCTTGGTCTTGGGATTAACGAGATCGTACTCTTCGTTGCGCGCGACCGCGTCCATAAACTTGTCGGTAAGCGCCACGGAAAGATTGAAGTTGGTAAGTTCTTTCGTGTTGCTCTTGGCGGTGATGAACTCCATGATATCCGGATGGTCCACGCGGAGCATGCCCATGTTGGCTCCGCGCCTCGTGCCGCCCTGCTTCACGGCTTCGGTCGCCGCGTTAAAAACTTTCATGAAAGAAATCGGGCCGGAAGCAACTCCGCCGGTGGTCTTCACCTTGTCATCCTTCGGGCGAAGCCTTGAGAAAGAAAATCCCGTGCCGCCTCCGCTCTTGTGAATGAGCGCCGCGTTTTTGATCGCGTCAAATATTCCGTCCATGCTGTCTTCTATCGGGAGGACGAAGCACGCGGACAACTGCTGAAGATCGCGCCCCGCGTTCATGAGCGTCGGAGAATTCGGAAGAAATTCGAGACGGGCCATAACAGAATAGAATGATTCCTTGATCGCGTTCATTTTCTCCGGCGCGATGGAGGGGTCATAGATTTTTTCAGCCAGGGAGATGTTGTCGGCAACTCGCCAGAGCATTTCCTCCGGC
>CAITPB010000008.1 GCA_903894145.1 Candidatus Firestoneibacteriota bacterium
AACCGGAAGAGCCGTCAGAGATCCGCCGCCTTTTTCTTTGCTGAGTTTTGCCGCCCTCTCAAGCAGCCGTGAGTGAAGATAGAAAATGTCTCCCGGATACGCTTCTCTGGCAGGAGGTCTCTTAAGCAGGAGGGAGACCTGCCTGTAGGCGACGGCGTGTTTTGAAAGGTCGTCATAGACTACCAGCGCGTGCTCGCCAAGGTCCCTGAAGTATTCCCCGATGGAACAGCCTGAATAGGGAGCCAAGAATTGCAGCGCCGCCGGATCACTTGCCGTTGCGGAGACCACTATTGTGTGGTCCATAGAGCCCTCTTCTTCAAGCGCTTTGACGAATTGGGCGACCGTGGATTGTTTCTGCCCGATTGCCACATAAATGCAGGTTACGCCGGTGTTTTTTTGGTTAATTATGGTGTCGATAGCGATGGCAGTCTTGCCAGTCTGCCTGTCGCCGATTATAAGCTCCCTTTGCCCGCGCCCAATCGGTATCATGGTGTCTATCGCTTTGATGCCGGTCTGAAGAGGTTCTCTTACCGGCTGTCTTTCCACGACTCCCGGGGCGCGAAGTTCCACGGCCCTTCTTGTTTTTGCCACGATAGGGCCTTTCCCGTCGAGAGGATTCCCAAGAGCGTTAATAACCCTGCCGCGAAGCTCTTTGCCTACCGGTACCTCGACAACCCTTCCGGTGCATTTTGCTATATCGCCTTCTTCAATAAGCTTATCATCGCCGAGAACAATAATCCCGATGTTGTCTTTTTCAAGGTTCAGGGCAATGCCGTAGATGTTGTTTGGAAACTCAACGAGCTCAAAGTACCTGACATCGTCCAGGCCGTAAACGCGGCAGATTCCGTCTCCGACCGTAAGCACTACGCCTGTATTCCTGCGGTCAAGCTTGCCCTCGTATTTCTGTATGAGTTCCTTGAGTACCGATGTTATTTCTTCCGGTGAAGCCTTAATATCCTTAGACATGATCACCTCAGTTTGTTTCGTTTATGCCGGAGAATACCGCAAAACAATATACTCCCAGCCTTCAGGCTGAAGCATTTTAATTATTTAGAGCTTCCCTTAATTCCAGCAGGCTGGTTCTGATACTGCCGTCCACCAGGTCATTGCCTATCCGGATTGAAAGCCCGCCTATCATCCCCGTATCAATCGCGTAAGTTAGTTTGAACTTCTTCTTGTAGCTTTTTTCCAAGACGGAGTTAATCTTCTCCTTTTCTGCCGCATCAAGTTCCGAGGCGGAGAATACTTCCGCGCGCTTGACGCCTTTGTTTTCTTCGCAGAGCAAGGAATAGACTTCAAAAATATCATTAAAGAGAGCAAGCCTTTTTTTTTCGAGCAAGAGGGACAGGAACGCGCGCGCCTCCCGCGGAGCTTTCTCTCCGGCGAGAGAATAAAACATTTCTGTCTTTTCCCGCGCCGGTATTGACGGGGAAAGGAGCGCTGAAAGAGCCTGGCCTTCAAGCTTTTCACTAACAGAGGCCAGCGCTTCCTGTATCTTGGCAGGGCCGTCAACCCCGAGTTCAAGGGCGGCCCCAAATAGCGCGGAGGCGTATTTTTTTGAGAGTGTGCCTGCCGGCATTATTTGCCGCCTTTTTCAATTTCCGCCAGGACTTCATCCACGATCCTGTCGTTTACCTTATGAGAGAGATTCTCTTTTATAAGTTTTTCGGCGATGGCCACAGACATGTTTACGACCTCTATTCTCAGCTCCTTAAGCATTTTTTCTTTCTCAAGGTTTATCTTTTCGTAAGTCTTGTCCAGAACATCCTTTGCTTCCTGCCGCGCCTTGAGAATTATATCGTTTTTCAGCTCAATGCCTTCTTTGGTCGCGTCCTTTATTGCCTGCTGGACTTTCTTGTCTATCTCGTCAAGATGCTTCTGATACTCAAGCCTTAAATTCTCCGACTCGGTTTTATTCTTCTCGGCGGATTCAATGTTCTCTTTCACGCCCGCGGCCCGGTCTTCAAGCACCTTTAGAAAGCGTTTCAGGAAAACATTCCAGATAAGTACCATGCCTATCAGGAATGTGATTATGGTGGCTAACAGTATGTAGGGTTCAAAATTGAGCATTTATTTTCCTTTTGCAGCCTTTTCCGCCGGCTTTGCTTCAACCGTCTTGGCCATCTGGGCCTCAAGCTGTTTCTTTTCCATTTCAAGCGACAAAACCTGGTTCTCGGCGCGGAGCGTTTCCACTTTCATGTAAGGAGCCGTGAACGGGTTTGCGAAGAGAATGATGAGCGCCACAACGAGCACGTAAATCGCGATAGATTCAATGAACGCGAGTCCTATAATAAGCGTGCCGTTTATGGCTCCTGAAGCTTCCGGCTGCCTGGAGATGCCTTCCATAGCTTTAGCAAGCGCGTTTCCCTGTGCGCTCGCCGTCATAAGAGAGCCTATTGCCATTGCAATTCCTGCTACCGCGATAGAAACTATGAAAATCATATCTGAACCCATATTGCCTCCTTGTGCTGCATATTATATTCCCGCCGGCGGATTTCCGCCCCTGACGGAATGTTTTTTAGTTGATCCGTTGTTTTCCTGAACATTCAGATATCTGAAGACTGCGCATCTGCGCATCTGCGCATCCGCACTTCTGCGCATCATTTTTAATGTTCTTCGCTAGTCGAAACCGCCCCGGCAATATACACCATGGCCAGCATCGTGAAAACCAAAGCCTGTATAAAGCAAACCAGCCCTCCGAGCACCATAATGAGAGGGCGAAGTATCAGGGAACCTGTCTCGAGCATCTTCTGTACTATCCACGGCATGTCTGTGAAGGCGAATGTGACGAGCAGCGTCGCGAGTATGCCAAGAAGTATTTCTTTCGCGAGTATGTTTCCGAATAGACGGAACGCGAGAGAAAGCGGCCGGATGAGCTCGCCAATTATATGTATTGGGAAAAGAAGAGGGGCGAGCCAGAATGGCGGCCCGGCAAAGTGTTTAAAGTATCCGAAGAATCCTTTTGCCTTGATGCCGAAATAGTGGGTCGCGCAGAATATTATAAGCCCAAGACCGAGCGTCACATTGATGTTGCTGGTCGGGGATTTGAAGCCCGGAATCAGTCCGAGCAGATTGGAAATAAAGATAAAAAGGAATAGCAGCGCGAAGAGGGGGAGGAACCTCGGTCCCTCTTTGCCCATGTATTCTTCCGCCCGCTTGATTATCCACTCGAGGAAGAACTCGGTAACATTCTGCGCGCCGCGGGGGAGGGTTTTAAGCGTGAGCCTGACAATAATGAAGAAAACAATGATAAGAGCCATAACGATCCAGGACATATAGACCACTTCAGGCACGTGAAACGGATTCGGTATGAGAAATTCTTTTAGCGGGCCGGCTTCGTTCATTTGCCCGCCTTTTTACCCATTCCGGAATATCTCTTCCTCGGAGAAAGAAACGTCATTATTCCGAGCATTCCAAGAAGAGAGAACATCACGGTCGTGTCTTTGCCCGATATAACCGAGGCGCCAAACACTACGAGCAACAGTCCGAGCATTCTTGCTCCGAGGCTGATAAACATGACGCCGCGCCCTTTCTTGGGGTCTCCGGCCAGCGCCTTCTTAACGGTCCAGACAAGCAGGATGTTGTTAAGTGTCGCCGCCGCGCCTCCGACTGCCGCGCCAATCAATATCTTTAAAAGAGTAGTCATTTCCATTTTATTGAGCGTACCTCATTAAAGATGTATATGAAACCGCCGACAATTCCCGCAACCAGCAATATCAGCGTAAATACGGGAGCTGTACCGAATTTTTTGTCAATATTAACACCTATAAATAGCCCTATTACAATAACAGCCGCCAGGGTCAACCCCAACCCCGAAAGCCTGCCTGCCGCCGCCCAGAACTTAAAATCGTTCATAAGAATCAATTATAACGGAAGGCAATACCAATATCAATATAATTGCAGAACTGCACAGTCTACATATATGTAAGAAGATATGTAAGAAGAATAGGCCTTGGAGCCGGCTTTGCGCCGATTTCGATATAACTTTTATGGCATAGGCATTTCGGGTATAATTGTTTAGATAAGATTATGGAGGGCAAATGAGAGCACT
>CAITPB010000009.1 GCA_903894145.1 Candidatus Firestoneibacteriota bacterium
TAATCCAGCACATAAAACGCAAGCGAGAGAAAAAGCAGCACCACCGCGAACTTTAACTGCCAGCCTATCTTTTTCATTTACGCCCCTCTGTTTCTAGTTTATCCATAATCCCCTGGATCTTAAGCCCTTCCGCGCACTGCGCCGGAAGTTCTCCGTAAAGCCCCGCTCCGAAAGCCCTGAGAGTATCCAGGCCCATAACCATATTGCCGAGCGGGTTCACGTGTTTCGGGTCGCGCATCAGGCTCCGGTAAAGGACTATATCCTTATTCCTGAGTTTCTCCCACCTTTCCTGATGGTCAATGAGCGTGCAGCCCCCGGCTGACGCGGCTTGACGGACTACCTGCATATATGCCGGGAAGTTTTCAGCCCAACCTCTTTCTTTCACAGAAAACTTCTCCGCGTCAAACGCGTAATAAGTCTGCAGAACAAGCACAGCATCATCCAGGCAGTCAACTTTCCCGGCCAGCGTTTCCAGATCCTCGCGGAACATCTCCCGGGTAATACCGCGGTCAGAATTTGAATCATTCCCGCCTATCGTGACTATTACAATATTTGGTTTGAAGAGCGCGCAGTCGCGGTCAAAGCGCTCAATGAGCTGCGCGCAGATATTGCCTGAGACGCCGGTGTTTATACAGACCAACTTTCTTCCGACATGCGCTGCAAGCCCTGCTTCAAGCCAGTTGAACCAGTTAAAATGCCCTTCGCAGTGATACCCGAGTTCGGTATTGGATGAGCCGAATGCGACGATGCGGGTCATGCGCCGCCTTTCTATTATATTGACCAGCTTATCCATTTTGCTCCCGTCAGTATCCAACCTTCAGATTATACAGCCACACTCCAAGCTTGTCAACGAAAGGGAAAACAGCAATCTACTTTCCTACCAAGGAGGGGGTTACGAAGATGACGAGTTCGGAGTCTAGTTTCTCAGAGTGCGTATATCTGAATAGGAGGCCGAGGAGGGGAAGATCCGACAAAAGAGGTATGCCTTCTTCCCTTTTTGTTTCTTCTGTTTGAAGCAGCCCTCCTATGACCAGCGTCCCGCCTTTCTTTACATATATGGACGTATTGGCCCATCTGGTCTTGATAGCCGGGATAATGTTGCCGTTATAGTTCGCTCCGTTTGACGAGTCAATATTGCTGGCCTCAACTCGTAATTCACAATTAATGTTCTCCGCAAGATCAGCCGTTGGTTTTATGTCCAGCTTTACCCCGTAATCCTTCCAGTCAACGGTCAACCGGGATTGATCCTGGTAGAGTACCGGAATCTGACCGCCGGAAAGGAATGAAGCTTTTGAACCGCTGATGGCGAGGAGCCTGGGTTTCGCAAGTACCCTGGCATAACCGTTCTTCAACAGCGAGTTTAGTTTAAATTCAATTTTTTCCAACCGCCCAAGATCTCCAACCTGAAATAGCGGAGGAATGCTGCCTTCGGCAATATCGAGCGCCTTCACCGTATCAGACCAGTTTATTCCCAGGTCGGACACGCTGCTTTTCTTTATCTCCAACACCTGCACGTTAATCTCCACCATCTGTTTTTCAAGGTCGGAAGGAAGAACAATTACCTGGCTCGTTACCTGGCCGCTGTCCTTATCCCAGACGATGAGGGTCGTATTCCCGCCGGATTTCCCGATTAAAAGCAGTTCTTTTTCGGATACGGCCTTAATGTCAGCCACTTTCGGATCTCCGACTGCCACCTTTCTCGGAGAATCAACATTTATGATCTTTGACTCTCCTATTGTAAGCTGAATCCTTTCTTCACCGGCGCATAAGAACGGCGCAAACAACAGACACAGAAACGCTATTTTCATTTTAACCTCACCCTCTCCCCGTCAATTCCGCGGATTATTTCAAGAGACGGCCCCTCCTGCGTTTTTGGATTTTCTTTGACCGTATTCTTAAGCAGATTTGAAAAATTTGTTGTTTTCAGCTGGGAGTATTTCGCGTCCCCGGGATTCCTAAGAGACAAACGGAGCTTCCCTTTGTTCTCCGCAAAGGCAAGAACTTCCGCGTCAGACGGCTCTACAAGCAGAGTCGCGTTTGAGCATCCAAGCGGCCCGAACGGCAGGCCTGACTCTTTCTTGCGGTTTCCTGAGAAATCGCCGTTAAACGCTATCAGCTGGCAATACTGAATGACCGTGGCCGAAAAAATGCCGCGGCTGCCCGCATCCTCAAACGCTCCGACGACATCAACGTAATCCCCCGGCTTCAACATTCCGTCAATCCCGGCGGCATCGTCTACCGCTATCGAGACCGCGCGCAGGCCTATCGGAACTATTTCCGAAAGCTTATCGGCGACTTTTGTCAGCTTGTTAGCCATAATCTGCTCGTTCTCGGAGATTGGCGCGGCTGCAAGATAACCGGCAGCGTTTTCTTTTTTCCTGACCGCTCCGGGTTGAACGTACATCTCCGGAAACTCAACCTCCTTTAGCATATCGGCAGTTATAAAAGCGCCCGGAGCTATGTATTTGGCCGAGACGATTACCCTGTTCACCGCCGCCTTTGACAGCAGAGTGTCTTCTTTAACTTTGAAATAGATAAAAAAAATGACAAATGCCGAAATACCCATGCCGATTGCAAGCAGTAACTTTTTATTTTTCATTTTGCCTCCCTTCCCGGCCGTACGAAAAAACGCAGATTCCCGGAGAAACCGCCACAAAACACCATTCGGCTCCGCGTGAACCTATGATTGACCCCTGTTCGAGCCCGGGCTGCCGGTCCAATGAAACAGCCCAGCCCTTCGCGCGGAATTGCGAATTGAAATACTCAAAAAGCGAAGGAGTTCCGTTTTCGACAGAATATATAGCCCGGAGTGTCCCGTTTTTTCCCGGTCCGGGCTGCAAATTAAAGATACATTTAGCGCCCGGCGGAGGCTCCAATCCTCCGGCTTCTATCGGAAGGGGAGCTTCCGCCTGCCGGGAGATATTTTCCGGACTGTCCAGACAGACAGCCGCAGCTCCATATTTCTTTTTTATCAGCAAGCCCAGCCGCCTGATATGCCCTTTGCGAAAGAGCGTAAAACATTTCTTTCTGCCTTCGATGAGATAGCCATCCGCGGCGTTAAGATCCAGAAAGTTCCGCTCCAGATTGTCAGGAGCGCCTTTCAAGGCAAAAACGTATCCTTGAACAGGGCAGCCGTTGACTTTGAACTCGAGCAGAGCAATCCTTTTTATAGAGGCTGCCGGTTCCTCATAAACAACCGGTAACAACAGGCAGGGAAAGGCAAAAAACACAGCGCTAATGATAGCCGCCAAGATCATACTTTTCTTCATTACCGGCTCCTCTCCAATTCCTGAAATCCGTATCGCCGCGCTTGAGCTTATCCTCGTAATAGGACTTCCTTCCCGATATATCGCCGAAACGCCATGAATTACCGGCGAGAGTAAAACATTCGTGTACCGCGAAAACACCTGTCACGGGAAGCTCTACCGGATAGGAAAGTTCAATCGCATTTTCATTACTCATGAAATAAAGCTTCAAGCTTTGTATCTTTCCTGCAGCGGAAAGTTTCGCGGGGTCAATGAATTGCGACGAGCAGACCTGGCTCAGACGTCTCTGCGCGGCCGGGTCAGTGGAAACAGCGCTGTCTGTCCACGCCTCATATCTCGCTCCGAGGCAGAGGCGCTGCTTTACGGCGTAAACCGCGCCTATGCGAAAGAGCGCGAGCCAGAACACAAGCAGAACCGGAACAACTAGCACGAACTCCACAAGCGCGGAACCTCTTCTTCTCAATGGAGCACCGCCAGGTTTAGGAAGGGCACCTTAACATTGACAGGCGTAAGCCTCGGATAATACTTAGGAACCCATAGGTCGCCGAAAAGGGACACGCTTGTGTCAGTGTCGCCTTCCAGGGCGGGAAGCGCCGCGGCGACTGCCCACTGTTCAGGGATTAAACTGCCAAGCATTCCGGAAAGGGGAAATTCTTCCGGCGGATTTACACAGACCACACGGATAACCGGACCGCTCTCCTCCTGCTTCAGCCAGAAAGCCGGAGTATCCCTTTCAACAAACAGCAGTTTTTCTTTTGTCCTCAGTCTCAAAGAAAACATCCTCGTGTCCTTCAAGCCGGTTAAAAGCGGCAGGCACTTGCCTCCCCCATTGTTCTTGCCGAAACTGTCATACATCGCGAGCGCGGAAACCCCGGGGAACGCTTTCATTGCGGCGCTCTGAGCCTCCGAAACAGCCCGTGTTATCTTGAAATCCCAATTAAGGGTCGCGGCCTCGCTTCCTTCAGCCGCAAGCAGCGCCCAGTTCAAATCGGCTATGCAATTCAACCCGCGGGACTGCCAAAGAGCCGCGGAATAAGCCGCGCCGTCAGCCGCGTTTTGAAGCCGCATTCTCATATACACCAGCCGGCCTCCTCCTATGACAAGAGCAAGCGCAAGAAACACGGCAGGCAGAAGCAAAATGAACGAGACGTAGGCCTGACCCCGCTTTTTCATAAGGCGACAGGCAGCCTTGTTGACGCCGTAACCGGAAGGTAATTAAGAAGCCTGCCGAAGATAGGGACGACTGACCTGCAGGGATAGGTAACGGTAACCTCATATTCCCCGCCCAGGATACGGCAGCGGGTAAAAGCGGCAGCAGCGGCAGGACTGAGGTCCTTGCCAAGACCGGATAAAACCATGAAGACCGCGGACCGCGCAGAAATAGACGGGTTGTCTGGCAGGCGGCAGTGGACAATTGCGGCTCGCGCCCCGCAATAGGAGGCGTAATTCACAACATAATAGGTTAAGAAGAAGAGGCCTGTCTGCAGTATGCAAAGGAAGAGCATTGCAAGCGCCGGAAGAACAAGCACCGATTCAACGGCAGCCTGGCCTTTTCCTTTCTTTTCCGCCATTATTTCGCGGCCGCGCCGGCAATTTTCAGGCCGATCGCGGAGAGCGCACCCTGCAGCTGCGGGCCGAATATTTGAAAAGCCGCGAAGATCACGCCGACAATCAGGGCAATAATCAACACATACTCTGTCATGGACTGGCCTCTTTCCTTATTGCGGATCATAGCACCTCCTTAAAAAGTAACCCATAATAGCGCAAGCGCGCCTGAGAGAATATTTGTTTTTGCACATTTTCCCGTATTTTGCGCATTCACTGCACATGTGACTTTCTGCTAATCATATATGAACTTTAATCCTGTGTTTTTCTGCCTAGCGGCAATAGTTTTCCGGCCGCCCCTGTGTTCAGATATTATTCATTTATAAAACAATCCGGCTTGTAGTATAATTAAGGGTTGTTTTGGAGGCATTATGAAAAAGATAAGATACGCAATAATAGGGTGCGGCGAAATCGCCTACTGGCAGGCAAAGGGAATAGCAAGAACGGAAAACTCGGTTGTAACCGCCTGCATGGATGTGAACAAGGATTACGCCGATAAATTCGGGAAAGCCAACAACTGCAAAATCTACAACGATGTTGCCGGCGTATGTAAAGACCCTGAAGTGGATGCCGTGATTGTCTGCCTCCCGCATTTTCTTCATAAACCCGTCGCGCTGGAATGCGCAAAAGCAGGAAAACATGTTGTCATGGAAAAACCTATCGCCACGACACTGGCAGACGCTGACGAGATAATAAAGGCCTGCAAGGATGCCGGCGTTAAACTTGCCGTCCCTTATGTAAACAGGTACCGTCCGGAGGTTGAAAAGGCTAAGGAACTCATTGAGAAAGGTCTTCTCGGCAGAATAGTCTACCTTCATATCCAGGATATGACCTTAAAACCGGAATCCTACTGGACAATGGGCTGGGATAATGTAGTAACAACTGACTGGCGGGCCAGTAAAGCAAAAGCAGGCGGCGGGGCGATGCTCATGAACTGCAGCCACTATATTGATTTCTTTTACTATATGACCGGGCTCAAAGCGGAACGCGTATCGGCAGAGTATGACACCTACGCAACGAAGGTCGAGGTCGAAGACCTGATGACCATTCTTATACGTTTCAAAGGCGGAGCCACCGGAGTGGTACAGTCAAGTTCGATGCTCCCCGGAAGATTTGAAAATGTTCACAGAATAGCCGGAACCGAGGGGCAGATAATGCTGACTAACCCCTTGAAAGTTTTTGTGACTAAAGAGCGGGACGGACTTAAAGCAAACGAGTGGAATACTGTGCCGTTTGATAATCCGGACGACCCGGCTTCGTATCTTCGGAAAAAATTCTTCGAGCTCTTCTCCGATGCCGTGCAAAACAACAAACCTGTGCCGATAAGCGGGGAGGAAGCCAGGGTGGCGCTGGAAGTTGTTTTGAAAGGGTATGAGGCGGCGGATAAGAGGCAGGTTGTGGCACTATGAAACTCTGCGGCCTGAAGGCCGGAGTTTCTCTTTATAGGTGTGTTAATATTATTCATGCCGGATTCATCCTCACCCTAAAGGGTGAGGTTTTCTCCGGCATCTGAAAGATAAAGCTGAGGTCAGAGGACGGAGGTCAGAGGACAGTTGGAGGCTTAGAGTGTTGGAAGGTTGGAGGCTTAAGGGCCGGCAAGGATGGAGGGCAGAAGACGGAGGACTGTTGGATGATTAGAGGGTTGGAGGGTTGGATGCTAAAGGGCTGAAGGATTGACGCGCAGAGGCGCAGAAGGGCGGATGCGCAAGATCCGTGGACTGACGACGGAAGACTGAAGACTGTGGGCTGATAAAATCACGATCCGTGAGTTTCTAATTAGTAATTAGCAATCAGTTGTTAGCAATCCGGCGGAGCCGGAGGACGGACGGTCAACGGATTGGAAGGACAAAACATTACCGTAAAAACAAGCAGGGCGGATTCTTCCCGCCCTGCTTTTGTTTTTCCTATTATTCGAGGTCTTCGGGTTTTACGCTCTCAAGCCGGATATTGTCAATATAAAGCGCAAGCCCTTTGGGCCTGGTGATATTTGAGAGAGACCACATCTTAACGTGCTTCAAGTCAAAAGGTTTGTCATAGACAAGCGGAAAGACCAGCGTATTCTTGCCCGGTTTCAACATCCCTCCTGAGCTTACACGCTTTTCCCTTTCTCCAAACGGGGCCTCTTTTGAAAACCCCGCGTCTGCGTCAGCCCCCTGAAAAAGTATTCCCACGTTAAGAGCCGCAGGATTGAAAATGTCCATTTTCAGGGCGTTGTAACCTGACCAATCAGCGGGGAACTTAACAAAGAGAACTTCTGCCCAGCTGTCATCCGGGAAAGTTACCTTCAGACAATTCCTGCCTGTGGTGCAGTTTTCCGAAGAAAGGTCAGTCTTCATGCTTTCTTTCATCCCGCCGTCAATATGAAGGCATTGCAGATCCTCAGGTTTCTCAAAACTAAACAGTGCCAGCGGTTTAGAATCTGCAGCACTCAACCCAATCGGGACTGCAACAAGAGCGGCAATAGTCCACAGCAATATCTTTTTCATAAACAGACCTCCCTGCAGCGGCATTTCGGATTTCCCATCCGTTAAAACATTCTAACCAATAAATCGCCCCCATGCCAACATCTTTTTCTAAAAAAAAAGAGGCGCGGTATTGTTCCGCGCCTCTCGCTCAAAACTGTTTGCGGTATTACTGTTCTTCGCTCTGTTCAACCCTGACATTATCAAGAAATATCGTGAAATCCTTGGGCCTGGAACTTACAAAGAGCGCGAACCTTTTTACATCTGACAGCTTTATTTGCCTGGATTTATCTTCCACGGTTACGCCGCCAAGTTCAAATTCTACGGTATTCTTGCCCGGCTTAAGAATTGCCGAGGCGTTATACCTTTTGTTATATTCCCCGAAATAGGCTTCTTTTGTGATTCCTGAATCCTTGTCGCAAAGGCTCATGTTGAGCGCGACTATTTCGGTGCTCGGGTTGAACACATCAACTTTCAGCACATCATAACCTTCCCAGTTGCCGTCAAACTTGACGAAGTGCAGCCCGGGCCAGTCGCCGTCATTGGGAAAAGTGAGTTTGCAGGCGAACTTACCCTGCGTCACATTCTCCGTCACCTTTACTACGGGATAATCCCTGTTTCCGTTGTTCTCTTTATAGATATCCTTGAATTCCTGGTCGGTCTCAAAACCTACAATCACCTTGGGCGGAAGTTTCTTGGCCGCCTGGGCCGTACCTGCCGCAAAAATCATCGCGGCTGCAGCAACAAACAGAAGCACTCTTTTCATTTTTGTACCCTCCGTTAATTCAAACAATCCTTATTTGATTTCCTTCAAGGCAAGGGCGAGGAAACAACTCCTGAAACCGTTCCAAACAGCCCTGCCAGAGCGGCCCTCAGGCCTGTTGATACTCCGCAAAAGAGAGCAATAACAAGCGCAACCATCAGCACATATTCCGCTGCTGCCTGCCCCCGCGGCTTCATTGGACATCCATCTCCTGCAGGTATTTTGCCGCGTCTTCCGGCGGAGTTGGATTTATATAAAAACCCGAACCCCATTCAAACCCGGCTACCTTAGTAAGTTTCGGCATTATTTCAAGGTGCCAGTGCGTGTACAGGGCCTCCACTTTGCGCAAAGGCGCTGTATGGATTATATAATTGAAAGGGGGATCATTCAAGGCTTTCTTTATCTTAAGCAGTGTTTCCTTCAGAATTTTCGCGAGATCCTGGGATTCCTCTTTTGTAATATTGAGGAATTCGGGGGAATGTTTTTTGGGCAATATCCAGGTTTCAAAGGGGAACCTCGGGGCAAAGGGTTCAAAAGAAATGAAATCCCTGGTCTCCGTGATAACCCTCACCTTGTCTTTTATTTCCTGCCGTATCATGTCGCAGAAAACACAGCGCTCTTTATAATCATAATAGGCTTTGGCGCCCTGTATCTCTTCCTGCACTCTTTTTGGAACAATTGGCGTCGCTATTAGCTGGGAATGAGAGTGGTCCATCGTGGCCCCCGCGGCTTCCCCCTGGTTTTTGAAGAGCAGCACATACTCAAAGCGGATATCGTTTTTCAGGTCAAGCCCGCGTGTCCTGTAAGTCCAGATTACCTTTTCAACCTGCGAGGCATCCAGATCGGCAAGGCTTTTATCATGTTCGGGGGTTTCAATAATAACTTCGTGAGCGCCTACGCCGTCCATCACATCATACATCCCTTCTCCGCGGCGGTTCAGCTCGCCTTCAACGCGAAGGACCGGGAATTTGTTCGGAATGACCCTTATCTGCCAGCCGGGAGTGTTGGGCGCGGTATGGGAATCCCTGTAGGCGAATATCTCCGGAGGAGTTTTATCTTCATTGCCGTAATCAAACGGGCAGAAAGCGCCGTGCTTCTTTTCGGAGACAGGACCGACATAATCATTTGGCCTTCTCACACGATCAGTTGCAATTATTACCCATCTGTTTGAAACCGTGTCCTTCCTAAGTTCGGGCAATTCGGTTCTCCCAATAGCAGACATTTACCGGTCGTTTCATTTAATTATACAACAACTAAAATTGCCTTTCAAGAACTGCTCTTTGGCCCGTAGACCACGGTCTTTATCCGGCCTTCGGCGAAAAGGGCGCGGGCAAGCGCGGCTATGTCCCCGCGGCTTACCTTCTCAATGCTTTCAACTGTAGTTTCAAGTCCCGTGAAACGCCCGAAATAAAGCTCCTGCCTCAGCATCCTGGTCATCCTGTTGCTGGTGCTCTCCAAGCCGAGAATCAGGCCTGATTTAGCCTGTTCCTTGGCCCGCAACAGTTCTTTATCGTCCGGCCCGTCCTTCTTTAATTTATCTATTTCCGAGAGCACCACCTCAACGAGCTCCTTCCTCTTGTCCGGATTAGTCCCCGCATAAACCGCGAAGACGCCTGTTTCCGCGTAACTCTCGCTGAAAGACTGGATAGAATACGCCAGGCCCCTCTTTTCACGGACTTCCTGGAAAAGACGGGAACTGACCGATCCGCCCAAAATATCATTTAGCAGGGCCAGCGCGTAATAACGGCTGTCGGAAAATTTAAGACCTTCAGCGCCAATCAATACATGGGCCTGCTCAAGTTCCTTGTTTTCGGTTATGCTTTGAAAATTAAAGGCCGGTGCTTCCTGCGGGGAAGCCAACGCCCCGCCTTTCCAACCGGAAAAACACCCGCCCGCAAGGGCAGAAAACTTCGAAGCGTCCACGTCGCCGGCAGCGCAGAGCAGGGCATTGCCCGGCACATACTTTTGCAGGCCGTGGCCCGCAACCGCTTTGCGGTCGAAGGACCGGACCGTTTCTGAACTGCCGAGAATCGGCCTTCCTATGGCATGGCCGTCAAAAAGCCCGCTCATGAAAAGATTCATCGCGACATCATCCGGCTGGTCCATATACATTTTTATTTCTTCGAGTATCACGTTCTTTTCTTTTTCTATTTCCTCTTCGGCAAAAACAGAATTGAGTATCATGTCGGACAGGAGTTCCATCACCCGTGGGAGTTTGTCGGAAGTCATTCTGAAGAGGAAGCAGGTATATTCCCTGCCGGTGAAAGCGTCCAGGTACGCGCCGAGCAGGTCAAACGCTTCGGCAAGCTTCCTGGCTGACAGAGAAGAAGTGCCTTTGAAGGACATATGTTCCAGCATATGAGAGATGCCGTTATTTGAGAGGCGTTCGTGGCGGGAACCCGACTTTATCAAAAGACCGAGGCTGACGGACTTCACGTAAGGAATATCCTCACAGAGTACCGTCAGCCCCGACTTCAGTTTTTCTTTACTTTGCATCACCCTGATCTTTAAGCAATTCTTTGCGGGAGAGCCTTATCTTTCCTGTTTTCTCGTCCACGCCGATGCATTTAACGTCGAGTTCTTCGCCTTCCTTGAGCACATCCTCAACTCTCTTCACCCTCGCTTCCGAGAGTTCCGAGATGTGGACAAGCCCGTCTGTGCCCGGGAATATTTCCACAAAAGCCCCGAACTCGGCAATCTTTCTCACTTTGCCGTGATAGACCTTTCCCACCTCTGCCGACTGGGTA
>CAITPB010000010.1 GCA_903894145.1 Candidatus Firestoneibacteriota bacterium
CATGCTTTTGACATTATTTCCTCCAAGAAACCGAATCTTTTGATTTTTGCTGAAAGAATATGGTAGATTATAAATGTTCCTTCCGCCATTGTCAACAAAAAACATGGAAAGCAATGACCTGCGTTACATAAAAGGCATCGGTCCCGTCAGGGCGTCCTCGTTAAAACGGATAGGACTGACCACGCCCGAACAGCTGCTCCTCTTTTTTCCCAAATGGCATGTGCACAAAGCCGCGATTACGCCTATTGCCCTGGCAAAGAATGGGCAGAAAACATTCATCAAGGGTTTTATCTCTGAAGTGGAGGAGTTGAGGAGGCCGGGGCGCAGCATTCTTAAGGTCATAGTTGACGATAACAGCGGCGCGACCCTGACCTGGACCTGGTTCAACAGGCCGTATATGCGGGATGTTTTGGCGGCCGGCAGGCAGGTGGTTATCCATGACGCCGTTGAATCCGCGAGGTGGGGCCTCCAGATAAACGGAACAGCCGGAACCTACGAGTTCCTTTCGCCGGAGGAAAACGCGGCCATAGAAAGAGGAGAGATACTGGGTTTCTATAAATCCACAAAGATTCTTACCCAGGAATTCTTCAGGGAGATTATCAGGGAACTCATCAACACGAAACTGACGCTTATTGTGGAGATGCTCTCCCCTGATATTACAATGCGCCACGATCTTTACCGGATAAGGGAAGCCCTCATCAAGTTCCACTTCCCGGAAAATACCGTGGAGCTTGAGAAGGCGAGAAGAAGGCTGGTCTTCGACGAACTATTTATGCTGCAGCTTTTCCTGGCCCGCCGGAAATTATTCCTGGCAAAGAAAATAAAGACCAGATCCTACACGGAAGAAAGCCCTTCCGCTTTGGAGCTTGAGAAGAAACTGCCCTTTGAGCTTACGGGAGCGCAGAAACGCTCTATAGCTGAAATTAACGCGGATCTCATGAAGAAAGCGCCCATGAACCGGCTGCTGCAGGGAGATGTCGGATCCGGCAAGACCATAGTCGCGCTGATGGCGATGCTTAAAGTGATTGACAGCGGCTACCAGGCCGCGATAATGGCCCCGACCGAGATACTGGCAGAGCAGCACTACAGGAATTACGGAAAGTATTTTGAACAGATAGGCGGAGGAAAGAAAGCGGTCCTTTTGACAGGTTCGCTCACCGCGAAACAAAAACGCGAAGCGCTGGCCGCGGTTAAGAGCGGAGAGGCCGCCCTTATTGTCGGAACTCACGCTCTGATCCAGGACGCGGTGGAGTTTAAAGAACTCGGAATGATTGTGATAGACGAGCGGCACAAGTTTGGGGTCTTCCAGCGCCTTACGCTGGAATCAAAAGGGGTATTCCCGGACTGCCTGATGATGACCGCAACGCCATTCCCGAGAGCCCTGGTGCTGACGCTTTACGGGGACACGGAACTTTCGGTAATTGACGAACTGCCGAAGGGAAGGCTTCCAATATATACAAAGTGGACGCAGGAAAAACGGCGCCATGACGTCTATGAATTCATCCGGAATAAAGTTGCCGCGGGCGAGCAGGCGTTTATAGTTTATCCGCTTGTTGAGGAATCAGAGAAGTTAATGCTTAAGGCGGCTGAAACAGACTATGTGTACCTGAAAAACGAAGTGTTTAAAGGGAGAAATGTCGGCCTGATTCACGGCCGCATGTCCGGAGAAGAGAAAGAGACCGCGATGAGGGAATTCAAAGAGAAGAAGATTGATATTCTGGTCGCGACTACCGTGATAGAGGTCGGGATAGATGTCTCCAACGCCACGGTTATGGTTATAGAGCATACCGAACGGTTCGGGCTTGCGCAACTGCACCAGCTCCGCGGGAGAGTCGGCAGGGGAGCAAAAAAATCATTCTGTTTTCTGCTTACCAGCTGGAATGTCACCAGTGACGCTTTCAAGAGGCTCAAGATAATGGAAAAGACCAATGACGGATTCGAGGTCGCGGAAGCGGATCTCGAGATACGCGGGCCCGGAGAACTTTTCGGGGCCAGCCAGCACGGAGAACTTGACCTCAAATATATGGATCTCTCGCGCGACAGGGAGATATTGATTTCCGCCAGGCAGGAGGCGTTCCGCATCATAGACGCGGATCCGAAGCTTGCCGCGGAAGAAAATATAAAAATCCGTTTATTCTTTGACAAACGGTTCAGCAAGGATATGGAGCTCATAACAGTAAGTTGAGAGGAAGTGAAAAATGCGCATAATAAGCGGTACGGCGGGAGGCAGGCACATAAAAATACCCAAGAGCCTTCCTATAGTTCCTTCTGCCGGAAAAGTCAAAATGGCCCTCTTTGAGATATTGAAATATGAAATCGGCGGAGCCAGAGTGCTTGACCTCTACGGGGGAAGCGGCAACCTGGGGCTTGAGGCAGTCAGCCGTGGAGCGGCGAAGGCTGTTTTTTCTGACAACGAACCGGACTGTATTAAGACAATAAAAGAGAACGCCGCCCTGCTCGGGTTCTCCTCTCAGGTGGAGTGCTACCTGACGGATGCCGAGCGGGCCGTGGAACAACTGGAAAAAGCCGGAGAGAAGTTTGATATCATAATCATTGATCCGCCTTACCTTTCCGGGCAGGTAAGTTTAATCTTGAAAAGCCTTGAAAGTCATGATATTCTCGGGAACGAAGGCGTTATGGTGTTCAAGAGAGACAGTAAGGACGAAGTCCCGGAAATTCCGGCATTTGAGAAGGTAAAAGAAAAGAGATACGGAGGGACCTACCTGACTTTCCTAAGGAAGGCAAAAAAATGAGAGAAACAAAAGCAATCTATCCGGGAAGTTTCGATCCTATCACGAATGGACACCTTGATCTTATCAATCGCAGCCTGGAGATCTTCAAAAAGCTGACTATAGCCATTGTTGTTAACCCACACAAAAAACCCCTTTTTTCCGTGGAAGAGCGGATGGATATGATAAAGAGGGCTGTCCGGAGCGATAAGAGGATAGTCATTAAGAGTTTTGACGGCCTGCTGGTTGATTTCGCGAAGAGGGAAAAAGGAACAACGATTGTAAGGGGCCTGCGGGCTATCTCTGATTTTGAATACGAATTCCAGATGGCACTGATGAACCGGAAACTCTACAAAGACCTCCATTTTGTCTATATGATGCCCTCCGAGAAGTACACTTATCTGAGTTCCAGCATGACGAAGGAGATAGGCCTTTTAGGCGGGGATATCCGCCAGTTTGCCCCATCTCTCGTCGTTAAGAAACTTGCAGAAAAGGCCAGAGAGCTCGGCCGTCAAAAGAGAAAATAACTCTTCTTCGCCGGCAATTTGTCAATATATCGTTAAAAAACCCTATCTTTTTGCCTGAGAATCCTATTGATTTTAAGCCTTTTCTTATTGTATAATCCTACTTGTTTAGCCTGCCTCGGCGGGTTTCTTGCATCTAAAAATCAGGAAAGGGAGGGTTTAAAATGGCGTATGAATTGGGAAACTATCAGTTTGACTTGAAGAAGTTCTTTCCGGAGAGCATCTTCAACCAGATCACCGAAGTCAGGGTAAACAACCCGGAAATTATCCTCAAGGAAGCGTCTGCCCGCAAGAAGAGAAAGAAAATAACAAAGGACGGAAAATTGACCGTGCTTGCCGCGGATCATCCGGGCAGGATGGTGAATAAGAACGGCGACGATCCGATAGCGATGGGCAACAGGCAGGAGTATCTCGGGAGGGTTCTGCGCGTTGTGACCAACCCGGAGTTTGACGGAATAATGGCGACTACCGATATCATTGAAGACCTCTTTATCGTAAACTACCTTGTAAAACAGAAAGGCGGGGCTTCCTTCCTTGATGACAAGGTAATGCTCGGCTCCATGAACCGCGGCGGCCTTGCCGGCACGGCGTTCGAGATGGATGACACCTTTACCTGCTTCTCGGTTGACTCCCTCCGCGCGCTCAGGCTTGACGGCGCGAAGATAATGCTTAGGCTTGACCCCACGAACAAAGATTCCGCGAAAACTCTCCTGTACTGTTCGGATATCATCAGCCAGCTCAATAAATATGAGATTCCCTGCTTCCTTGAACCGCTCTATGTAACCAGCGACGGCTACAAGGTCCAGAAATCACTGGCGGAAATGATAAAGATTATCGGAGTTGCTTCGGCGATGGGAGATTCTTCCAGAAACCTCTGGCTGAAAATACCCACGGCTGACAACTATGAAAAGATCGCGAAAGCGACCACTCTCCCGATGCTCATGCTCGGCGGCGAAGCGAAAGGCGACCCTACCGGAACTATAGGCGAGTTTGCTGACGGCATGAAAGCCGGAGCGACTATCAGGGGCGCGCTGGTAGGCAGGAATATACTCTTCCCGGGCAACGACGATCCTCTTGCCGCGGCGCTTGCGGTCAATAAAGTCGTGCACAACGGCTTTAACAAGGAACAGGCAGTGGACTTTATCATGAAGAACAGGGATATGAATCTGGACGCTTTGACAAAATACATCAAGTAAACGGCAGGGGCGAAAGCCCCTGCTTTTTTTTGTTCTTAAAACACTTACATCCTAATTAAGGGAGAGGGCCATGGTTCTTAAAGGAAACGCGGTATTCGCCCAGTCGGGAGGACCGACGGCGGTAATTAACAGCAGCATCTGCGGCGCCATCCAGGAAGCCGCGAAACACTCTCAGATAACCGGAATGTACGGTTCCATAAACGGCATCCTCGGCGTCCTTAACGAAAACATGATAGACTTAAACAAGGAAAGCAAGAGGACCATTGAACTTCTCAAACAGACTCCCTCGTCGCTGCTTGGCTCCAGCAGGCAGAAACTCAAGGAAGAAGACTACGGCAAGATTCTTAAGGTGCTTGAAGCGCACAATATCAGGTACTTCTTCATCGCCGGCGGAAACGATTCAATGGATACCGCGAACAAGATGTTCGAGATTTCCAAGAAACTCAACTACGAAATGATGGTTATGGGCCTGCCCAAGACCGTTGACAATGACCTCCCGGTTACGGATCACTGTCCCGGCTACGGTTCTGTTTCGAGATGGCTCGCGCAGTCCGTCAGGGACGCGGGGTTGGACACGGAAGCTATTTACACGAGCGACACTATCAAGGTAATTGAAACAATGGGAAGGAATGCCGGTTGGATTACCGCCTCGACCGTCCTCGCGAAACAGAAAGAGAACGACGCGCCCCACATCATTTTGCTCCCTGAAGTTCCGTTTAACCAGGATAAATTCCTTGCCGCGGTTGACAAAGTTTACAAGAAACTGGGCTATGTTGTCATAACCTGCTGCGAGGGCCTGAAGGACGAGAAAGGCGAATACCTGACTTCCTCAAAGAGGTCAATTGATACGGATAAGTTCGGGCACAAACAGCTCGGCGGCGTAGGCGAGTCGCTCGTGAGCATGATTGCCGAAGGCTTGAAGATTAAGGCGAGATGCGACAAGCCGGGAACCATTCAAAGGGTCTCGGGCGTGATGCAGTCTAAGCTGGATGTCGAAGAGGCCTACCAGTCAGGCGCGAAGGCGGTTGAACACGCGGTTAACGGCAAGAGCGGGCTGATGGTGACGCTTATCCGCGAGTCCAATAAGCCCTACAAGTGCGTGACCGGTTTGACCGAACTCTCCAACATCGCCAACAAAGAGAGAAAGATACCGGCGGAATTTATCGCCGCTGACGGCATGGGCGTTACCGAAAAGTTCATAGACTACGTGCTTCCTCTTATCGGCGGCCCGCTCCAGGAATACGCGAGGCTCGAGAAGAACTTTATATCAAAAATATTGAAGTAATTTTAATTCTTTGTTTTTGTTTGTGATTTGGTGCTTGAGATTTGTGATTTGAATTTCAAGGAGGCTTTATGAAGGAACTATGGCATGGACATGTAAGCGTCGGAATCATCCACGGGATGGCTTTTCCGGGGTATGTAAAAAACTACGGCACGGTCGTTGACACGGCCCGCATAATCTGCAAGGACAGCTTTTGGAACGCTATTGAGATAGTCAGGGTCGCCGACCCTTTGCTGAAGGACCAGATGAAGAAAGTTCTTGATTCCTCAGGTATAAGGGTTGTGGTCGCAGGACAGCCTCCGCTGCTCGGCGGGAAACTCAATATTAACGCGACCGTTGAGGAAGAAAGAAAGAAGGCTGTTGAAGATGTAAAGAAATCCATTGATGACGCGGCTTTTTTTAAGGCCGAGAAAATAGCGATACTTTCAGGCCCGATGCCGTCGGAAGACAAAAAAGTTGCCGCGAAGGCTGCTCTGCTTGCCTCGCTTCGCGAGCTTTGCGCTTACGCTAAATCGAAAGGCGTGGCGCTGACTCTTGAAACCTTTGATGAAACAGTCGACAAAAAGTGTTTTGTCGGCGGTTCAAAGTTCTCCGCAGAGATTGCCGCTGAAGTTAAGAAAGGTTTCCCCGAGTTCGGGCTGACTGTTGATCTTTCACACCTGCCCCTGCTCAAAGAAAAGAATGCCTTTGCCTTGAGCGCGGTCAGGAAGGTGCTTACTCACGTGCATGTCGGCAACTGCTACGTAAAAGACACAAATACTCCCGCCTACGGGGACAATCACCCGAGATTCAGCTTCCCCGGCGCGGAAAATACGGTTGAAGATCTCGCTGATTTCGTCAGGAATCTTTTCAAAATCGGCTACCTTAGCAAGAAGCCGAGCGCAAAAGCGCCAATTATCAGCTTTGAAGTGAAGCCGCTCCCGGAAGAAGATCCGGAATTGGTTCTGGCTGACGCGAAGAGAGCGTGGACGAAGGCGTGGTCCATAGTTTAATCTGATTACGCGGATTAGAAAGTAAAATTACACAGATTAGATAGGGATGAAACATTGATTGTGATGGTTTTAAATTAATCTGCGTATTTGTTTTGTGAATCTGAGTAATCAACTAAAGTTTGATTGCATTGATTAGAGTAATCATTCTGTTTTGCAGTCTTGTAAAGCGGAGGGAAAATGTTCCAGGGAAAGAACAGCAAACCGGACCTTAAATATATTAAAGACAAAGCAATGGCAATCAGGAAGGACATTCTTGAGATGCTCAACGCTGCCGGTTCCGGGCATCCCGGCGGTTCTCTCTCCGCTGCTGACTTTTTCGCGGCGCTCTATTTCGCGGAATTAAGGCATGATCCCAAGAATCCCAAATGGCCCGACAGGGACAGGGTCTTCCTTTCAAAAGGGCACGCGTGTCCCGTGCTTTACGCTGCTCTTGCCGAAAGCGGATATTTTCCTGTGCCGGAACTTTTAACGCTTAGAAAACTTCACAGCCGCCTTCAGGGGCATCCTCATATGTTAAAGACCCCGGGCGTAGAGATTTCGGCCGGATCGCTCGGCCAGGGGCTTGGCGTTGCCAACGGCACCGCTATGGGTTTGAAAATGGACGGCAGCGATTCAAGGGTTTTCTGTGTTATGGGAGACGGCGAGCTGCAGGAAGGCTCTGTCTGGGAAGCCATAATGACTTCCGCTCACAGAAAACTTGATAATGTTGTCGCCTGGGTTGACTATAACAATTTGCAGATAGACGGCAAAGTTGAAGACGTGAAAGGGGTATCTCCCCTTGTCGAAAAATTTAGGGCCTTCAACTGGCATGTCATAGAAATAGACGGGCATTCCATAGAAGAAACCCTTAAAGCGTTTAAGGAAGCCAGGGGAACAAAGGGCAAGCCGACAATGATAGTGGCCAGGACGGAGAAAGGCAAGGGAGTCTGTTTCATGGAGAACAAGCCTGAATGGCACGGCGTGGCTCCAAACAAGGAACAGCTTGAAGAAGCATTAAAAGGCCTTTGCGTAATCGAAGGGCCTTCAAAAAGCCAGATTGAAAACGCAGACGCGTAAAATTCTTTGAAGGAGGAAAATCAATGATAGGTGCTCTTGCAGCAAAACTGGGTTCGCTCGCGCTTGGCGTAAGCGAGTCCGCCATTCAGCTGCCCGCTTTCGGGGCGTTCGAATGGAGCGTGTTATACTGGGTTCTTGCCGCGGCAGGTGTGGCAATACTCTATGGCGCGTTCAATGTAATAAAGGTAATGAGGCAGTCCCCGGGCGTTAAGGCCCTGACTGACGTGGCGACAGCGATAGAAGAAGGCGCCATGGCTTACCTCAAGCAGCAGATGAAGATCATGATAGTGTTCATTGGCTTGATCTTTATCGGTCTGCTCTGCATGTATTACTTCAAGACCAACGCCGCGGTGGAAGGAACCGTAACGGTAAACCTTCTTGTGGCAACCTTTGAAGCGACAAACAGGGCCTTCCTCTCCTGGGGAATAGCGCTGGCCTTCGTAGCCGGTGTTGCCTGCTCTTATGGAGCCGGTTTCGTCGGAATGAAGCTCGCGGTCAAAGGAAACGTAAGGACGGCGAACGCCGCTCTTACCAGTTTCTCAAAAGCGCTTAACGTGTCTTTCTCGGCGGGCGCGGTTTCCGGCATGTTCACGGTTGGTTTCGGACTGCTTGGCGCTACCATAATATTCATGATCTTCAAACAGGACGCGATGAAAGTCCTGGTAGGTTTCGGATTCGGCGGATCGCTCGCGGCTCTCTTTATGAGGGTCGGCGGCGGAATCTTTACCAAGGCCGCTGATGTAGGCGCGGATCTTGTAGGCAAAGTGGAAGCAGGCATTCCCGAGGATGACCCCAGGAACGCGGCAACCATCGCTGACAACGTAGGCGATAACGTGGGCGACTGCGCGGGTATGGCAGCCGACGTGTTTGAATCCTATGAAGTAACCCTTGTCGCGGCTATTATTCTCTCCGCTTCAATGCTTGCTGACCCGGCTTTCCTTAAGGCGTGGGGCGGCAATGCTGGCGCGATGACGCTTAAATTCGTCATGTTCGCGCTTATCATCAGGGCGGTCGGCGTGGTTACCTCCATCGTCGGCATACTCTGCGTAAGGGGAGACGACAAAGCGAAAGTATTTGACCCGATGAGGCCTATTGTCAACGGCTATGTCGCGTCTTCAATACTTTCCATCATCGCCTTCTTTATTGTCTCAAAGCTGCTCTTCGGATTTACCGGGACGCACCTGTGGCTCAAGTTCTCCCTGGTAACTTCAATCGGAATTTTGCTTTCCATTTCGACGCTTATCCTTACAAACATCTTCACGCATCCCGACAAGAGGGCAGTCACCGAGACAGCTCTTGCGTCAAAGACCGGCCCGGCCACCCTCATACTTAACGGTATGGCGGAAGGCATGGAGTCTTCGGTCTGGGCAATAGTTCTGATCTGTGCCACCATCATGGCCTCGCTTGTGATATTCCACAATGACGGCCTTGCTATGGCTTCTCTCGGTGTCGCGCTTTCAGGCCTTGGCCTGCTCGCGACCACCGGCTTTGTCCTCGCGATGGACACCTTCGGGCCCATCACTGACAACGCGCACGGCATTTTTGAGATGTCAAAACTGAACGCGAAGAAAGCCTCCGACACGCTTGCGTGGATGGACGCTATAGGAAATACCACGAAGGCTCTCACTAAAGGTCTTGCAATCGCCACAGCGGTCATTGCCGCAACGGCGCTCTTTAGGTCCTTCATAGATGAAGCCGGAGCGAAACTGATCGGCAGTTCAATACAGATACAGCTTCCGGAGATCTTCATTGGCCTTATGATCGGCGCTTCCGTGCCGTTCCTGTTCTCTTCGTTCGCCCTCAAGGCGGTCGGAAGGGCGGCCTCTCTGGTTGTTATGGAAGTAAGAAGGCAGTTTAAACAGCACCCCGGGATAATGAAAGGCACCGAGAAGCCGGAATACGGCCCTTGCGTGGCGATCGTTACCGAAGCGGCGCAGAGGGAGCTTGTAGGGCCCGGAATTCTCGCGGTCGCGACCCCGGTGCTTGTCGCGGTTCTTCTCGGCGTCGGCGCTCTCGGCGGTTATCTGGTCGGAGCGATAGTTGTCGGACAGCTTATGGCGGTTTATATGTCCAACACCGGCGGTCTCTGGGACAATGCCAAGAAAAAGATTGAAGACGGTTTCCTCGGCGGCAAAGGCACCGATGCCCACAAGGCAGCGGTCATTGGCGATACCGTAGGCGACCCGTTTAAGGATACGGCGGGCCCGGCGATCAACCCGATGATTAAGGTTATGAACCTGGTTGCCATCATCCTGGCTCCTATCGCGCCGGCAAGTGTGATAATGTGGGGCGATGCGCACTTCTGGCAGAAAGGCCTGATAGCCGTCGGCTGTATCGCAGCTCTCGGTTTCGCGATGGTAATGAACCGGAAAGGTTCGCTGCTTGAAGCGGAAGGCAAGACTAAAGGCACAAGAAAGAAAAAGTAAGAAGCAGAGGGCCCCGCCGGAAACGGCGGGGCCCTTTTTACTTTACCGGGGTGGAATATGAAGAAGTTAATGCTCATTCTCTTTTTAGCCGCCGTTGCGGGACTGTCCTATTATCTTCTGCACCACGGCGCTCACCTGTTTCCGCAAAAAACCGTCGAGACGGTAAAACAGGCCCCAAAAGGCCCTGTAAAGAAATGCATGTGGTGCAAATCCGGCAGGTTCAGGTGCGTCGTCTGCCGGGGCACAGGGTATCCGCTTATAACCAGATGTCCAAAATGCCGCAGCGAAATAACTTTCACTTATGACGCTAAAACCAAGATTACCCGTAAATTCTGTTCCGGCTGCGGAAGAGAATTTACGGATAGGGATGGCATAGGCAAAAAGTGCGGTTATTGCGACGGCATCGGACACGTTGTCTGCAAAAATTGCAATGGCGCCGGCACCGTCCCTCTATTTGTGGTTCAATATGACTATAAAACAAAGCCGGTAACTCGCGGAATCGGCTCCAGGTCGAATTCAGCGCCCTGTCCCCAGTGTTACGGCAGGGGGTATCTTGGAGTGGTCACCTGCCCCATGTGCGGCAGTTCCGTAGAGAGAAAAATAGACTCAAGCGGCACAACATACTACTGCACGCACTGCGAGTATATGCTGTCTTCAAGGAGCATAGTCTGCGACCTTTGCGGCGGAAGCGGAAGGATTCAAGACAGGCAATAATGACTCAGGCGCGGTCTTAAAAGGCGTGCTTAATGAAAAAAACATTATTCATCCTGCTCCTTTGCGGCGTTACCGGCCTCGCCCTGTATTATTTAAAACCGGAAATAATCAAAGGCGTCAGTAGCAGGCTGAATGCCATTCAACTGCCTTTGCCTGATTTTGCCGGAGACCCGGGTTCTCTCTCGGGCGGCGCGCCGGCTGCCGGAACTAAAACCCATAGGCCTGCCGCGGTAAAATGCGAGCATTGCAAGAACGGCAAGATGCGATGCTCCGGCTGCCAAGGCACCGGAATTCCCTTTAATATAGTTTGCTATAATTGCGGAAAAGAAGCCGTCACAAAGCGGGAAGAACTGACGGATTCAATAATCGTCTATTGTCCTCGCTGCAAGCTGACGCTGGGACGAAGAGCTGACCTGAAATGCAGGGTTTGCGGGGGGACCGGCTTGATGAACTGCCCTTATAGCAACGGCACGGGAATGATTACGCGGAATCCGGTGCCGTCAAACACGGTTCCCTGCACGGTTTGCAACAAAACGGGAACGGTAGACTGCCCAAAAACGGTTAAGGTGAGAAGGCAATTATTAACCAGCGCGAATAATACCGGGAAAGGATTTCGCGTCCGGGAAGGCAGCGCGGACGATATGGCGACCGTGGCCTGTCCGGTATGCGGGGGCAAAGGAAGGAAAAAATGCCCGGAGTGCGGCGGGAAATGTTATATTGTTTTGAAATCTGACTGAACTATATCCTACGGAGGAAAATATGAAAAAATTATTGCTCTTGCTTCTCGTATCCGCAATCATTGGGTTGGTTGTGTATTTCATAAATCCGGGATTATTCAGGAGCGCTGACAGCGGCTCGTCCGTGAAACAGGAAGGTACTGCTCCTGCTGCTAAACAGGACGCGCCAAATAAAACCGCGTCAAAAGCGGAGGAACAGAACCTTGTTTCAAAGGCAAACATGGATGTTTGCACCTTTTGCAGCAACGGTAAAACAAAATGCAAAACCTGCGGGGGCACGGGGTACATCGATAAAGTAAAATGCAAGGATTGCGCCGGGATAGGGTATGTGAATTGTTCCTATTGCGGCGGCACCGGCTATGTTAAGCGGAAAGTCCGCAAGATCTCCGGAGGCGTGTTTGGACCGACAAAAACCTCTTCCGGAAAGGGAACAACAACAATCGGAGGGGCTAAGCAGGAGGCGCTGCCCGGAGATATGATAACCTGCAAGAGATGCAAAGGGACCGGATACATAATAGTTCCGGTAAGTATCTCGGCTAAAGCCGCGGCATCGTCGAAAAAGGGTTCTGATTCGGATGCTAACGGCGATGGAGCGCAAAAGAAAGGAAAGGAGGTTGTCTGTCCGGATTGCAAAGGACAAGGCATCGTAATGGTTCCTTACAAGAAAAATTAGCCCGTGAAAAATTCGGAAAGAACTGCTGCCTTCTTTGTTTTTCTCTGTTAAGAGGGAAAGTAGATATTGACTATTATCGTTGCTATACAATATAATATTTAATTATTGTTATCCGGTTATTTCCGGAAATTCTGTATTTAGAAGGAAAATAGCAGGTGAGCGAAAATAAACTTGAAGTGACAATAGTCGGCGGCGGAATGATTACTGCCGTCCAGATTCTGCCCTCCATTTACCAGCTGCAGCGGCTTGGGGCGCTTGGAAATATCAACATAGTCGCCCTAAACGGTAACGTTCTAAGACCGCTTGCCGAAAACAAGATGCTCAAAGATGCCTTCCCGGGGCAGAGTTTCACGCCTTATCCCGATTATAAGTCGGGAGACACCTCAAAAAACTATCCGGAACTCTTCAAAGAAGTAATTGCAAAGATGAAGCCGAACAATCTTGTTGTCGTTGCGATGCCTGATCAACTGCACTATATGGTAGTTAAGGAAGCGCTTAAACACAACCAGCATGTCCTCAGCGTAAAACCCCTCGTTCTGACCTTTAAGGAATCGAAAGAAATTGAAGAAGAAGCGCTTAGCAAGGGGCTCTTTGTCGGGGTGGAGTATCACAAGAGGTTTGACGACAGGAGTTTGATAACCAGGCGCAAATTCAGGAAGGGAGAGTTCGGCGAGTTTATGCTCGGACAGGCTCACCTGTGCGAGAAATGGTACTACAGGCACTCAAACTTCCAGAACTGGTGCACGCTTAAAAACTCCGACGCTTTCTCATATATTGCCTGCCACTATATTGACATGGTGGCTTTCGTAACCGGGCTGCTTCCGGTCGAAGTCTCGGTCTTCGGGATTCCCGATAAATATCCGAACGGCAACGACGGTTTCCTCTGGACGGACGGCAGGGTGGTCTGGAACAACGGTGCAGTGTTGAACGTTCAAAATTCACTGAGCTACCCGGATAACGCTCCCGGTGGCAATTCCCAGGGTATCGTGCTTTACACCAAGTGCAACGGAGACGGAGGGGTCATTGCCCACTCCGATCAGTTCAGAGGCGTCAAACATTCTCTTGTTGAGAAAGGGACGGATCCGGGAGACACCATCTATACCGAGCCGAACCCGGATTATTTCCAGTTCGTTTACAGAGGCGGAACCGGCCTCACGCCGGTCGGTTACGGCTACAGATCAATAGAAGCGATTGTAAACTCAACGAACAGGGTGAATGCGGCGGGAGGCCTTGCGCAAAGGCAGAAAGCCATTAAAGAGATAGACACGGAAGGAATTATCGCCACTCCCGCAAACAGTTTCTATAATGAACTGGTAATGGAAGCCGGGCGCCTTTCAATAATGAATGGCGGGCGCGATGTGGTCATTGAATACGGGAAGAATCCCGGGGTAAGGTTTAAAGAGGCGGCGGAATACAAAAAATACTGAGGCTCAGAGGGTCGCATGCTCGGAGGCTCAGACGTTGTATGGAAACACATAACCCTTGGCTTGTAATTAGCAATCAGTAATAAGCAATTAGTAATCCGCAGAACGGTCGGCGGAGCCGGAAGAGCGGATGGTTGGAAGGTTAGAGGGCGTGCCCCGTACCCGAACGAAGTGAGTGGTACAGGGTTGGATGATTAAGGACGGGAAAAAGGGAATGCTCAAAGAGGATTTTACAAAATATAAGCTTAAACCGGCGAAGGAACTGAAGGAACTGGTTTCCGGCAAGGAGAACATTCTTGTTCTTTCCTGCAACAAGTGCTTCAAGGAATTTGTTTCCATTGCCGAGCCCGAGTACCAGGAAGCCGCCGAGATTGTTAAGTCCGCGGGCAAGACCGTTTCCGGTTACATTCCCGTTGATTACCTCTGCAATCAGTACCTTACCGAAAAGATCCTGAACAAATACAAAAATGAGATTGAAAACTCCGGCGCAGTGCTGGTAATCGCCTGTGGCTTGGGCATTCAGACAGTTTCACAGCTTGTAAACAAGCAGGTGCTTCCCGCAGCCGATTCAGTATGGCAGAACGGCTTCCACGGAGTCACGCTCTCAGCCGAGAAATGCGGCGCCTGCGGTGAATGTTTTCTGACCTCAACGGGCGGTATCTGCCCGGTGGTTGATTGCTCAAAGGGGCTCGTAAACGGCCCTTGCGGCGGCGCCAAGAACGGGAAGTGCGAAGTCGGAAAGCACCGCGAGTGCGCCTGGGAACTTATCTATAACAGGCTTGAGAAGCAGGGCAGGACGAAAAACTTTATCGACGAAACGCCTAAGCTCAGGAATTACCGCCGCAACAATTTTAAACTTGTTGACGAATACGTGAAACTTATAAGGGCAAAAAGGTCTGAAGGTTTCTATGGAGGGCTTTATCCCGTAGAACTCAAGGAACTCACTTTTGACATTCCCATAGAAGTTTTCCCGGAACAGGATATAGTTATAATCCCGCTCTCCCAGCACGCCGGGCTTGCCTGCGAGCCGCTGGTCAAGAAGGGCGACAAAGTAAAGAAAGGGCAGAAAATAGGGGAGACAGCCAAATCCCCGATTACCGCGCCGGTGCATTCCAGCGTCAGCGGAGAGGTCATTGAAATAGCTCCAAAGAAGCATGCTGTCCTTTCTGCTCCCGTACTTTCCGTTGTAATTAAATCAGACAGAAAACAGGAACTCGACGTTTCAGTAAAGCCGGCGGGTACGGTTGATTCGCTTGCGAAAGAAAAAATAGCGGAAATTATCAAGGACAAAGGGATTGTCGGAATGGGCGGAGCGGGTTTCCCGACAGCGGTTAAATTAAAATCACCGAAGCCGGTCGATACTGTTCTTATAAACGGCTGCGAGTGCGAGCCGCTGCTTAACGCGGATTACCGTGTTATGCTGGAACGCCCGGAGGAACTTATTCTCGGGCTCCGTTTGATAATGAAAGCTGCAGGGGTGTTAAAGGGCATAATAGCCGTCGAAGACAATAAGCCCGCCGCCGCGGAAAAACTCAAGGCGCTTCTGACGGGTGATTCTTCTATAACGGTTGAAACGGTAAAAACAAAATACCCGCAGGGCGCGGAAAGAATGCTCATCAAGCGCGTTCTGAAACGCGATGTCCCGCTTGGCGGCCTGCCGCTAGATGTGGGAGTAATTGTAAATAATGTCGGCACTGCTTACGCGGTATGGGATGCCGTCTATAATGGAATGCCCCTTATCCGCCGCGTGTTGACGGTATCTGGAGAGACGGTTCCCAAGAAAGGCAATTTTGAAGTCCTTGTAGGCACGCAGCTGAAAGAGATAGTTAAGTTTTGCGGCATCAGCCTCAGGAGCGATGAAGTTTTAAAGACCGGCGGTCCGATGATGGGAGTTATTCAACAGGACCTTGAAGCTCCGGTAATTAAAGGAACGAGCGGGATAGTTGTTGTAAAGAAACACGACATAGTAGAGTCGGGGCCGGATTGCATAAAGTGCGGGCGCTGTGTTGAAGTCTGTCCTATGGAGCTGAAACCCACTTTCTATGTGCTGCTGGCGAAACAGGGAAAATACGCCGAAATGGAGAATCACGGCGTGCTGAACTGCATAGAATGCGGCTGCTGCGACAATATCTGCGCCGCGAAATCCTCCATTGTTGAAATAATCAAGCAGGCAAAGAAAACAATCAGGGAGAAAAAGAAATAAGATGCTCATTACAAAAGTAAAGACAAAAGAGGAATTGCTCCCTGTCCTTTCGGGGCGCGTGCTGGTAATTCCCTGTTTGGGGTGCTCGCAGAGTTATTTCCCTGTTGAAGAATTCAACAGTTTGAAAGACGAACTGAAATCCTCCGGCGCGAACCTCGCGTCTGAAGTAACTTTTGATTACATGTGCCGGGAGGATTTCACGGAGCGCAGGCTGGAAATCTACCGCGAACAGCTTGAAGCCGCTGATACTGTGCTGATTTTCTCTTGCGGCGTCGGCATTCAGACTTTTGCGGGCCTGATTCCGGGTAAAAAAATAGTCTCCGGCAGCGACACTTTTTATGTCCCGGGATTTCCGGGTTTCACTCCCTCAGAACACGATTGCGAGCAATGCGGCGAATGCCGGATGGGCCTGACCTTCGGAATCTGTCCGGTCACGGCCTGTTCTAAAGGATTGCTAAACGGGCAGTGCGGCGGCGCCAAAGATGGAAAGTGCGAGGTCGACAAAAATATGGCCTGCGGTTGGCAGAGGATTTTCGAGAGGATGAATGCCCTGAAGGGTTCCGATAAGGCGCTTAAGGAAGGGGTTCAGATCAGGGACTACAAAAAAAGCAGTCTCTGATTACGCAGATTACAAAAAGAGATTACGCTGATTAGTAAAAGATTTAATCCGTGCAATCGTTTTTCGTAGTCCGCGTAATTGATAGATTTTCAGTATGGAGGAAGAAATGAAGTTAACTGATCTTACAAGGCTCGGCAAATTTGTCGTGACCTCCGAGGTTGGGCCGCCGAAAGGCATCAACCTTGACAAAATGCTCCACGAAGCAGAATATATACGCGGCAGGGTCGCGGCTATAAATGTCACGGATAACCAGTCCTCGGTTATGAGAATGGGCGGGCTTGCCGCCTGCAAAGTGCTCAAGGATAAAGGTTTTGAGCCGGTGTTCCAGATAACCTGCAGGGACAGGAACCGTCTTGCCCTGCAAGCAGACCTGCTCAGCGCCGCGATGTTCGGGATCGAGAACCTTCTGCTCCTTACAGGTGACCATATTGTTCTCGGTGATCATAAAGACGCAAAGCCTGTTTTTGACCTTGATTCTGTTTCTCTCGCCCATTGCGTGAAGAGGTTGGAAGAGGGGTTTGACCTTGCAGGCAACAAGCTGGACGGAGAGGCTCCAAAGTTCTGCAAGGGCGCTGTTGTTTCACCCTGCGCCGAGCCGCTTGATCCGCAGCTCTTTAAAATGGAAAAAAAGATAAAAGCGGGCGTCGAGTTTTTCCAGACCCAGGCTGTTTATGAGCCGGAAAAATTCGAGAAATTCATGAAACGGGTAAAGGAATTCGGCGTTCCGGTGTATGTGGGGATAGTAGTGCTGAAGACTGTGGGCATGGCGAAATTCATGAACGAAAATGTCGCCGGCATTCACGTTCCCGATTCTCTGATAGAGGAACTCAAGAAGGACAAGGAAAAGACAAAGTCCGGACAGACCGGCGTTGAAATTTCGGCGCGCCTTATTAAGGATATGAAAAACATGTGCCAGGGCGTCCACATGATGCCTCTCGGCTGGGATGACAAGGTTCCTAAAATTCTTGAAATGGCGGGTGTGTAGGTGAACGACTATCTTGCGGTTTTTATATTTGTGGTAATAGCGCTGGGCTTTACTGCCGCCGGCCTCATTACCGCCTATCTGGTAAGGACCTCAAGGCCTTCGCTAAAAAAATGCGAAACCTATGAGTGCGGGGAAGAACCCGTCGGAGGCGCGTGGATTCAATTCAACATGCGCTATTATGTTTTTGCCCTGCTCTTTGTGGTTTTTGACGTTGAAGCCGTCTTTCTTTTTCCCTGGGCCGTTGTTTTCCGGTCTTTCGGCGCTGCGGCTTTTGTGGAACTTTTGGTTTTTCTGGGTATCCTTCTCGCGGGTTTGATTTACGCCTGGAAGAAGAATGCTCTTAAATGGGAATGAAAGATATACGATACGGAGGTTTTATGTTAAACAGGCTCTGCAAGCTTGTTATCGTTCTGGCACTGACTGCCTGCGTGGCTGTAGCCGCGTCCGCCCAAACGGCGGATCCTGCGTCAACTGCTCCCGCGCCCAAGAAGAAAGCGCGGCTTAAACTCTGGAGTATTCCGCCCAAGGATGCCCGCGGAGCCAAGATGAGGGCAGACAGGCTGATTTTCGAAAAGTTTGTAAGAGATAACCCTGATATTGATGTAAAGACCGCCTCCGGAATAAAACTTGAAGGCCAGATGGCTTTTGACGCGGTAACGATGTCAATCGCGGGCGGCACAGCGCCTGATGTTATGTATGTCAACTTCAGAAAATCCACAACTTTCATTCAGGAAGGTTTCTTCCTGCCGCTTGATAGTTATCTTGACCAGGCTACCAAAGACAGCATAAATCCGAAAACCAGGAAAGCAATTGTGCAGAAAGGCCCGCCTGATATGGGCGAGCATATCTATGCCGTGCCGTACGGAACGCCATATATCATGGCGCTTTGGTACAACAAAGTGGCCTTCAAAAGGGCCGGGCTTGATCCGAATAAGCCGCCCAAAAACTGGGAAGAGTTCCTTGATTACGCCAAAAAGATGAGCGATCCTGAAGAAGGAACGTACGGCTGGCTGACCGGAAGGAGCGATGAAGCCGCCTGGAAATACTTTAACTTCATTTACCAGGCAGGCGGAGAGGTCGTCAAACAGGACGCTAACGGCAACTGGATTGCCTGCTACAATGACGAGCACGGTGTGGAAGCCCTGAAGTTCTACGGCAGGTTATTTCACGAGGAATACACTACCCGGAGCGGCAAGAAGGCTAAGGGCGTCGTCTGCGTAGATGACTACACCAAATGGACTCAGAACAAAGTTGGTATGAGCTTTGACTACCTGGATTCACTGCAGGCAATGCCTGCAACAACCAATCCTGATATTAACGGAATTGCTCCGCTGCCGGTAGGCCCGAATGGCGTCGGAGGC
>CAITPB010000011.1 GCA_903894145.1 Candidatus Firestoneibacteriota bacterium
AACTTGACGCGGCGAACAAATTGCTTGCGGAGCAGGACAGCCTCAAGTCGCAGTACGTGCTGACGGTTTCCCATGACCTCAAGTCCTCGGTATCAACTATCCAAAGCTGCCTTAAGGTTGTGCTGAAAGGTCTGACCGGCAACATCGGGCAAAAAACCACAGAAATGCTCTCGAGAGCCGAGAGGCGCAGCGTTTACATGCTCGATTTCATAAGCGACTTGTTGAACCTTTCAAGCATAAGGGCGGACAGAAACCTGCGAAAAAGCTATGTTTCGATTTCAAGGATAGCTGAATTCACGGTTGACCATTTCGGCCAGAAATTCAAGGCCAAAAAAATAAAATTTGAGTTCCACGACGAGCTTGAAGAAGCAATGATTCTAGCCAACGAAGACTCAATTGAAAGAGTTTTCATCAATCTGCTCGAGAACGCCGTGAGGTATACGCCTTCAAACGGGAAAATATTTTTGGAATTAAGGAATAAAGACGGCAACATAGAAGTATCGGTAAAGGATACCGGCATAGGGATAGCCGAGGATGACCAAAAATCGCTCTTCAAGGACTTTTACCGGGCAGAGAACGCCCGCATGATAGAAAAGGACGGCACCGGACTCGGGCTTTCAATAGTTAAACAGATAATGGATTCGCATAACGGCCGGATCTGGCTTGAAAGCAGGCTTGGACAAGGCAGCAGGTTCATTTTCTCGCTTCCTGTTGCTTCCGGTTCTCCGGGGGAGGCATAGGATATGGGAAATAAAAGGACAGTTCTGCTCGCCGACGATGATATCGACCTTGTGGAGACGATGAAGATTGTGCTTGAGGCAGCGGGTTTTGATATCATACCTGCTTACGATACGATTTCCGCTTTTGAGAAACTAAAAACGGAGAAACCTGACCTTATGATCCTGGATGTAATGTTTGGCCCCGGAGGGAAAACAAACGGGCTTGAGCTCGTCTCAAAGATACGGCAGGACTCTGCTGTTTCAGGAACGTTAATCCTTATGATTACTTCTGTCAACTTAAAACTTCCTGTTTTTGACAACCTGCCGGAGATGGACGGCATGCCGGTTCCGCCGGAAGCCGGGCAGGGAAAGAGCCCGGGCAAAGATGAGATATTTACTCTTGATGTTCCGTCCTATCTGCCTGTAGACGGGTTTATCAACAAGCCCGCGGAACCAGACGAACTTGTGCTAAAAGTAAAATCTCTCCTTGAAAAGAAAACCAGCAAGTGGGCGGGGTGGAAAAAGAAGTAGTTTTTTTTAAGCAGATATGCTAATTTACTAAAGTCACATTCCGGAGGGTTTATGTCTTTGTACTTTATGCTTGTTGCGCTTCACGTTTTCGGGCTCGATGTGGGTATTGGAACCTGCACGGTCACTTATGTGCTGGGCGCGTACGGCATGCTTAATCCGAAGATAATGCCGAAGGCTGTAGGCGTTTTCAAGATATTGTCGCTCTTAATCTGGGCAGGTCTTTTCCTTCTGCTGACTTCCGGAATTGCCCTCTATTTTACCTCGGCCGCAACCTACGGAGACGCTATCCACTCGAAATTATTTTTCATGAAAATGGTCTTCGTGACTTTGCTTACTATAAACGGCCTCTTCCTGAACATAATTGTTAACCCGATGATGGACAGAGCCGTTGAACTTCCAAATTTCGAAAAAACCCCTGAATACCGCAAAGCCCTGCTGTTTGGAGCAATCGGCGCCGGGATATCCGCTACTTGCTGGTACGGCGCTTTCTCGCTCGGACTCTACATCTTCAGACTCATGGTGTAGTTCCGTTATTTGAAGTTGACACCTGCCTTCAATTCTGTTAAAAACAGCACATCCATGAGGAATCTATTTAACGCTGTTTTGCTCACAGCACTGCTTGCCAGTCCTTTCTCGTCCTGCCCGGAACCGGTAACCTTAAATATGTGGGATGTACCTGAATCCTGGAACATCCAGGGCAGAGTCGTCTTCGACGCCTTTGTTAAACAACATCCTGATATTAATATCGTTAAGACCAGGGGAATTTCCGTAACGGGAAACGCCGCGGAGTCAGGTTTTATGATGGCAATGGCCGCGGGCACGGCGCCTGATATATTCGAGGTAAGTTTCCGCGGGCTCAAGCTCTATATGGACCAGGGATTCCTGTACCCGCTCAACGAATACTACGAGAAGGACAAAAAGCTCTTCCAACCTTTCATGCTGGACAAATTCAAGCCCATCTATTATGACAGGCGCGGCGGAAACATCTATGGGATTCCGGTGAGCTTCAGCGAAGCCTTCGGCCTGTATTACAGGAAAGATCTTTTCAAGAAAGCCGGGCTTGATCCTGAAAAACCGCCGAAGAACTGGGACGAGCTCTATGAATACTCGCAAAAACTCACCGATGAAGACAAGGGGCAGTACGGCCTGGGTCTGGGACTCGGCATCTGGGGCGGCTGGCTCTTTCCGAACTTTGTCTGGCAGGCAGGCGGAGAGATGGCGCGCGAATACAAAGAGTGCCCTTCCTGCAAGGAAGCAAACAGGCCGCTTGAAAGAAAATACGACGGAGGCTGGGCGATATATCCTGACCGATGCGAAAAGTGCGGCGCGGACATATCCAAAGCAAACAAATACGTCTGGAGGGTAACATTCAACGAGAAACCCGGAATTGAAGCCCTTGAATTCCTAAAGAAGTTCAAATTCGGCAAATACTCCCGCGAAGGCAAGATTTATCAGGGATGCGCTAAAGTGCTTGTTGATTATGATTACGCCATGAAGGAATTCCTGAAAGGGAACGTAGCTATGATATTCAGCTATGCCGGCGGGGACATGATAGCCGCAAACTCAGGATTCTCGGCTTCGGAAGTAGGCATAGCAACATTACCGGCCGGCCCCACCGGAATTGAAGCGAACAACATGCAGACTATTACCTGGTGCATAAACTCTCAAATCAAAGACAAGAAGAAGAGGGATGCCGCATGGGAATATATTAAGTTCCAGGCTTCCGACGAGGCCGCGAAGCTGCGGATAAAATCAATCGTTGAATCCGGCCAGGCCCAATACGCCAACCCGGAACTCCTGAAAAAATTCGGTTATGAAGAATACTGCGACCAGATACCTGTTTCCTGGGTGAACTCCTACAAAAGACTGATACAGAACGCCCGTCCGGAGCCCTACGCGACAGGATATAAATCTGTCGCCACGGTGGAGCTCCCGCTGGCGGTTGACAAGGCTCTGACAGAAGAAGAAAGCGATATTCCCTCCGAGCTTGACAAGGTTGTTGAAAAATCAAACAAAGTCCTGCTCGGCGTCAAAGACCCTGTTGAAATGAAGAAGAAACGCTCTCTGGCAAACGCCATTTTTTTCGTAATCGTCGCTCTATTATTATGGCTTATGATTATAATAGGAAAGAATCTTGTCGGGATATTCGCTTCAGACAGAAAAACAAATATCCATGAAGGACCCGGAGGCCTTAAAGGAAAATACAGAACCACGGCAATAGCCTGGCTTTTTATGCTCCCGGCCCTGCTCTCCGTCGCGGTCTGGCAATACTATCCGCTTCTCAACGGCGTCAGGCTGGCCTTCCTTGATTACAAAATAGTCGGGACCAGTACTTTTATCTGGCTTGACAATTTCATCGATGTGTTCTCGTCGCCCCTTTTCTGGCAATCCATTACCAATACACTCGTTTTCGTTTCGCTTACGCTTTCGCTTGGTTTCTTTCTCCCGATAATAGTGGCGCTCGTGCTTTCCGAGATTCCAAAGGGCAAGGTTTTTTTTAGAACGCTTTTTTATACGCCGGCGCTCACAACTTCGCTTGTCCTCTTGATTCTCTGGATGAGTTTTTACGACCCTTCACCCGCAGGACTATTGAACAAAGTGGCCGCGCTTTTTGGAATCGGCGCGCAAAAATGGCTTCAGGACGCCCAGCATCCGCTTATTCCTATGCTTTGCGTCATCATACCAAACATCTGGGCGGGCGCCGGGCCCGGCAGCATTATTTACCTCGCGGCCTTGCAGGGAATACCAGATGACCTTTATGAAGCCGCCGATGTCGACGGAGCATCAGCCTGGCAGAAGATATGGTTCATTACGGTGCCGCAGCTTCGGCCTCTGATAATCATAAACTTTGTAGGAGCCTTCATAGGAGCGTTCCAGGGAATGGGTAATATACTTGTAATGACAGGAGGAGGCCCGAGCCACGCCACACATGTACTGGGACTCGAGATCTGGATGGACGCGTTCCTGTTTCTCCGTTTCGGCTATGCCACGGCAATTGCCTGGATAATGGGAATGATGCTTATTGGTTTCACAGTGTACCAACTGAGAATCTTGAAGAGAGTTACATTCAAAGTCGCGAGATGATTTGGATGGTTGGAAGTTTGGGCGTTGTACTAAACAGCTCGGAATTGAATGCTTAAAAACAGGGGATAGAATGCCAATAATAGCGATGGTGGGAAGGAAGAGCCTGAAGAGCAAGCTGCTGTTTGCTCTTCTTTATCTTTTCTGCGTCCTTGGCGCGGTTATATTTACTTATCCTTTTCTGCTGATGCTCTCCAGCTCCACCACAAACTCCGTTGATTATGATGAGTTCAAGCTTGTTCCAAGGTTTTATTTTGACGATGACGCGCTCTACCGCAAGTATTTGAATTTGAAGTATACGGACCGGTACCGGGGAGGAGAGAAGAACATTCTCCCGCTTAACAGCCTTTACAAAACGGATTTCCCGGCATACAAGGATATAACCGCGCAATACCCGGAGGTTTCAGGTAACGGAGCTAAAGCGCGCCTTGCAGATTACGAAACATTCCTCTCGAAATTACCCTCCGGATACTGGACTCGAGGTTTTAATTATGAAGTTCTGAAAGATTACAGGGCGGCAGCAAAAACATATTTCAAAGACATAGAACGCTTAAATAGCGCTTACGCAGAAACTCTCTCAAGTTTTGAATTCCTGCTGTTTCCTGTTGACGAACCCCTTACCAGGTCGTGGAAACCCGACCAGGCAAGCGCGAAATGGAAAGATTACCTGGACTTCAAAACAAAACTTGCGCCAAGCCACAGAATTCCGGCACTGCTCGAAAAAAGATACACCGAATACCTAAAACTGAGCCTCTATCTTGAGATCGACAAGCTGAATTCGGACTGGGGGACGTCGTACAAAACTTTTGACGAAATCAAACTGCGTGAAACACTACCCGAAAATCCGAAAGAAGGCGTCTGCTGGACAACCTATGTAAGAAACAAAATACCATACCGTTTTATAAAACTTTCAGGCGGCAGCGCGGCCTATGCGTCATTCTTGAAAAATAAATACGGCAATGTTGGCAGGCTCAACCGTTACTACAAAACCGCGTATTCCGGTTTCAGCGAAGTCAAACTTCCGGAGTTTGAACCGGCCCCGGACGGCCAGCCAAAACTTGACTGGAGAAATTATTGCGATACGGACGCGCCTGTAGAATCAATTCATATCTTCGACTCGTCCCAGAGATACGCCGAGTTTCTTTCCTCCAAGTACGGACGGCCTGAACTTATGAACCGCGCGTACGGGACATCGCACAAATCATTCTCGGAAGCGCCAATGCCGGTAAGAGAAGAGGACCGCTCATACTTTCTTTCGCACAAAAAAGGACTCCGCTTCGGGTTCATCATAAACAACTATTCGGACGTCCTTAGCTATATGCTGCTGAACGGCAGGGCCAGCGTGAACACGGTGATTCTGGTGCTTGCGATGCTGCTTACCAGTCTCACCGTTAACCCTCTCTGCGCTTATGCTCTTTCAAGGTACAGCCTGCCGTACGCCTACAGAATACTGTTGTTTCTTCTGGCCACTATGGCTTTTCCCGCGGAAGTGGGAATGATCCCAGGGTTTCTTCTTCTAAAACAGCTGGGG
>CAITPB010000012.1 GCA_903894145.1 Candidatus Firestoneibacteriota bacterium
AGCTTGCCGTCCGTCACCACAACATTGCGTATCTCGTGGCGGTCAACCTTCGTTTCTCCGGGCTTCACGCCCTTTTCCCTTACTTTCCCCTGTACTTCTATGCTGAAAGCCGTTCTTCCGGCGTAATTCGCGTAGCCGATTCCGGCAATCATATTGTAAGTGCCGTTCGGGACGTCCACGACGAACTCCGCGGAAAGGTCGTCGTCAAGGTAAAGCGCGCCGCGCCGCTCTTCAACGTCCTTTTGATAAAGGTCGTTCATAAAATAATGATAAGTCCTCGCGCGGGTAACATAGCCGCGTTCCAGCGAGGTCTTAAGGTCTATATATTTATCAAAGAAAGCCACATAGTCGTTTCCCATCCAGTAAGAAGTGAAAAGATCCTTGTCATACTGTTGGTACCAGTAGGAACGCCTGACATCGTTTGCCCTCCAGCCGGGGATGTCCCTGTCTTTCGGCATCGGCTGAAAACTGAATTCGCTTATCTGCGCGTCATTCAAAGGGACATCGGTGCCCTGGTAAACGGTGTTCGCCGGGGAAAATTTCCAGCCGTAGCCTTTTTCCTTTGAATAATTCGAGTATTCGCTGACAGGAGTGAACCCGTCCGGGTTTTCTTTGGTCACGGGCCCGAAACTGAAAAGATAGGTCCTTGCCGATGTGTCCCTCGGTTTGACCGCAGCGCCGGAAAGTTTCACGCTCTTTATCAGCACCTTACCCCTGGCGTCCTTTGTGCCGCGGACGGTGAAGCTTGCCTTGAACTCGTCGCAGTCGGTCCTGTATCCCGGTATTTTCTGGCTCAGGCCCCAGAAGCCGTCTCGAGGCGTTCTCTGCAGGTACCACGCAAAGGCCTCGGATTTCTGGAGGCGCAGGAAACTGATGCCCGGCCCCCCGGTCCTCGCGTACCCGCCGCTCATCGTCTCGGTCTTGCCGTCCTTTAAAAACTTTGAGTCGACGTAATTATTTTTTGGATTGAAATTCTGTTTGAAGGTGCCGGTGAGTTTCTTGCCCGCTTTGTCGTTGGCGAAAACCACGTCAATGGAAACATCCCCGGCTTTCATGCTCTCCGGCGGAACCTCGAACTCAACATCAAAAGCCGCTTCACTCGTGACCCAGGATTTCAGCGTCAGCGTGTATTCCTGCGTCCCGTTAATATCCAGGGAAATGCCCTGTTCGGTGAAAGCTTCCTTCGGGATGCTCGTCTCATAGGCGGAATAATCCGGTTTTGACACGGAAATATCGAGGGTTTCCCACGCGGCGAAAAGGCACGCGCCGGAAAAAAGCGCCGCCAAGAATAATACAATAAATTTCCTGCTCAACATTCTGCCTCCGCCTGCTATTTTTTGCTGACGCTAATTCTGAAGCCCTTCACCTGCGAAGGGACAAAACTTCCCGCGTTAAAGGTGCCGTTCTTGCAGGCCACCGGTTCGTCATCCAGCGATCTTACGGAAAGGCTGTCTCCGCCCGTGTCTATATTTACATACGCGCCGTCCGGAGCCGCGGCCCCGATAAGAAGCAGGTAAGTGCCGCTCCCGGTGCCATACAGCGTGCCGTGAACATCGGAAGAGCTGATGCTGAAACGCCTGTCGGAGGGCACGAAATCCTGTTCCGTTGAGGCGCCTGAAGACGGTATGCTCTTGCAGAGATTCCACCAGTTTAGATGCCCCTTGCCCGCGGCCGGCCATAATATTACCGGCGTGTCGGCGTACATCGCCCCGCACGCGCCGAGACTTCCTGACAGCGTGTCGGTCACGGGAGCAAGCCCCGCGCCTATCGGGTACCTTTTACTGCTGTACCTCGGATACTTGTTTAAATCCTTGAACGCGCAGAGGTCAAACTCCGCGAAGGCAAGTTCAGTCGGGGGAAAATCCCCGGGATCCCCTATGAGAAACCCTTTTGGACCGACCATTTTCCTAAGCGCTTTCATGCAGAGCGCGAAGGGCGCGGCGTTTACCAGGTCAGCGCCGTCGTATTTGAAAGAGACCTTCTCGCCAAGCACGGCAAACTCGCCCTGCGGAAGCTTGTTGCTGAAGAAATTCACGCCGTTCACAAATATTCCGTCCTGGTCCTGCTTTAGATATTGTTTAAACCAGGAATCGTCCCCCGCCATTTCCTTAAGGTCTTTTATGTCAATGGAGACGCCCACCCTCATTCCCGCGGCGTGGGCCGCCTCAACCAGCTTCGCGAGCATCTGGGATCTCCAGCCCGCCCCGAGTATCAGCACATTGCAGCCTTCCGCGGACATCGCCGCGATATCGGTGACGGCAGGCAGCCGGTC
>CAITPB010000013.1 GCA_903894145.1 Candidatus Firestoneibacteriota bacterium
GCTTCTTCTCCGCTCGAAAATCCGCAGAGCAGAAATAGCGCCAGGACCGCCAGAACAGCTGTTTTTTTCATGCTTGCCCCCTTGGAAAATATTTAGCAATCTATTATACAATATGGCGGGAGCATTTCAACTTTTTTTAGGGTTAACGGAAAGTCTGGTAAAGACAGGGCGCGTTTTAATTGGTATAATAAGCCTAAAGCAGAAGTTCCAGGGGGCAAATGGACAACTATTACCTGGTAATACACGCTTCAATAACCATAAAATTAATAATAATTCTGTTTATTATTCTTTTCGGCCCAAAAAGAAAGATAGAAGCGGACTTAAGGTCTCGAAATGTTACCTCACCGCACAGGTCATACCGTGTGGTAAATATCACGAAAGGCGTGTTCTTCCAGGTGCTGCTCCTTCTGCTGCCGCTTGATCTTATCCTTCTGATGCTTCCTTCTCTCACTCATCTGATGAATGTCGCGGCGATCTCGGCGATACAACCCCACTTTTCGGCTATAGTCCCGGTAGATTTTTTCTGGGGCAGATTGTATACGGTTGATCTTATAGGCAAATATCCGGACGCGCTGACTTCGTTTATAGTGCTCGCGTTCTCCGCGGCAGGAATAGCGTTCTTTATGATGTCTAAAATAGCCCTTCCGGTCGCGCTTTACGGACAGTATGTTTTCATAGTTAACTGCATCTCCGCGATATATTTTGTGTTCTTTCCGTCAAATTTTCCCTACAGCGTGCGGGATTATTCGGAACTATATATCAAGCTTCAGTCGGGCCTCTGGATGTTTCTGCCGATAATAATGCTGATGTCGCTTTTGCCGCTTCCGGCGACAGGGTATTCGAAGCTCGGGGCTTCCATGGTTACGTTTGTCTACTCGATTGTCTTCGGTTTTGCCAGATATGTCATCTCGCTCTATGTGTTGGTAAATTATTCGTATATCTGGATGGCTCTTATTTTCTTTATCTTCGGGCCGCTCCTTGATTTTGTATACATAGTAGGCGTCTATTCTTTTTATCTGAGCGTTATAGCGGAGCAATACAAAGGCAACATAAAGATGTGGAGGTGGATATACTAGTCATCCTGAAGGGTTACGCGGTTTTCGTGATTGTAGTGTCCGTGATCTACCTGATCCGGCATTTTATCTTTACCATGGACCGCGTCTTCGGCGAGCAGAAGATGTATTATCAGGATATTATGGAGTCCGACTATCCGTCCGTCACGGTCTTTGTCTCAATGCACAATGAAGAGAAGGTTGCCAAAAACGTGCTGGAGCTTCTGGTTAAGTGCGACTACCCGCAGGACAAACTCAGCATTATTCCCATAAACGATCATTCCTCGGACAAGACCCGGGAGATTCTGGATAGTTTTGCCGCGAAGTACCCTATCATAAGGCCGCTTCACAGGGACAGCGGGGAGAGGGGAAAAGCGGTAGCGCTTAACGACGGAATGGCTCTTACCGACCACGAAATAATGATGGTCTTTGACGCGGATTACCTTCCTCCCAGGGGCATACTAAAAGATATCGCGGTCTGCTTCATAAATCCGGAGGTTGGAGCGGTAATGGGAAGGGTTGTTCCCATCAATGTTTCCACGAATCTTCTCACCCGCATACTGGACATTGAGAGATCCGGCGGTTATCAGGTGGATCAGCAGGCGCGTTATAATATGAGGCTTATCGCGCAATACGGCGGAACTGTCGGCGGATTCCGGCGCAAGGAAGTGCTCGCGCTCGGCGGTTTTAACCATAAGAGCCTTACAGAGGACACCGAGTTGACCTTCAAACTTTATCTTGACGGCTGGAAAGTGGTGTATGCGAACCGCGTTGAATGTTACGAGGAAGCTCCCGAGACCTGGGCCGTGAGAGCGCGCCAGATTACGCGCTGGTCGAGGGGCCACAATCAGGTGATGTTCACTTATCTGACGAAGTTCATTTTCTGCAAAAATATAAGCTTTCGCGAAAAAGTGGACGGCGTGCTTCTTCTTTTTGTTTACGCTATGCCTTTTGTCCTTCTGGCAGGAATGGCGAATTCTCTCGCGCTTTTTTTCCTGGGGGAATCGGGCATCTTTGCCTCCACTTCGATTATAAGCCTGTTTCTTGTCGGCTGTTCAACCTTCGGCAATTACGCTCCCTTTTACGAGATAGGGCTCGCGGTGTTTCTCGACGGGGCAACTCGCCGTCTCAGGCTGCTCCCGCTTCTTATTTTCAATTTCTTTTTTAATATGTTCTACACCTCCAAGGGTTTCCTGGAAGCCTTCGTGGACGTGACAACCGGAAGGGCCACGATCTGGCAGAAGACAGAGCGGTTCCGGAAGGCGGCGCCGTGATCATACTCTATTGCCTGGTTTTCTTAGCCCTGCTGATTCTCTCCTTTGTTCCCGCGATCAGGGAACTCAACGAGAAGGAGGACGCCAAGGAACTTTACATTAACATGGACTATTCCAAAGATCCGCATTACTTCGGCGATTCCTTCAGGCGTATTCTCACGACTGCCGTGGAGAAAGCCGGGGTTGACCAGACCATAAGCGAAATGAAACTTTCAAGAAACGAAGATGTCCTTATAACCGGGACCTATTCATATATAGTCGTTAATTCAGAGCAGCACGTGCTGCTCTGCAGGGGCAGCCTGGACATTGAGGGCCCCAACACGCGCAACAAAGAAGCCTATGTGATGGGGAACGCCAATATGTTTGACGGGAGCGCTATCACCGCGATGGCCGTGGACGGAAATTTGAAAATTGGAAAGGATGTGAATGTGGTCAGATGGCTGGATTCACGGGGCGTTATAACAACTGGAGATAATTGCGACCTCGGCGTAAGCGTCGCCGGCAAAGGCAGGGTCACGCTCGGCAAGGACTGCAAATTCTTAAGGATTTACGGGAAACCGGTTGCAACGCGCGAGTTTGTCAGCCAGATGAACTTTATCCGGCCGGTAAAAAAACAGCAGAGATACAGGCATATACTAGGGAATTTTATAATCACGAGGGGAGTTATCCTTGATCAGGACCTGAAGATTGAAGGTGATTTTGAAATTAACACCCGGGAAAGAGTGGAAATTCACGGGAGCGTTTTTGTAGAGGGAAGCGTCCGCATAGCAGGGAATGTGCTTATTACCGGCAATATATTTTCTCAACAGACTATTCACCTGAGCGGAATAGAGGTCGGGACTCCGGACGGGATTAAGTCTGTGATCGGCAAGAAAGAGATAGTGCTTTCCCCTGATGTGGTGGTCCACGGATATATAATGACGGAGGGGCAGGGCATCACGCTATGAAGAAAAATAATAGGTTGACCGTCATAATAACGCTGGTTTTCCTGGCCTCCCTCCTGTTTTTTGGCTGGAGGAATGTCGAAAATTCCGGCCGCATTCTCGATGAAAAAAACATCGGCGTGCTGCTGGTTTATGAACAGCAGGGTTTATCTGCCTTTCCGGGGGTGCTTCCGGCCTATGAGAGCGTTTTGAAAGAAGAGGGAGTAGTCTACCGCAAGATAGAAGCTACCCGGCTGGTTACGCTCCCGCCGAAAATAATGGCCGAGGGCAACGCCGTTGTCATCTTCCCCGACAGCATAGCTAAGGCCGTTCCAAGTGAAGCTTCCCTCTGGGCGTCGGATTTCCTTGAGGCGGGGGGAAATATAATGGTGGTTTATGACTCCGGGGTTAAAGACAAGCTGGGGCACTACCTGAGCAGGGGTATTTTTTCAGAGCAATGCGGGCTCAATTATATCCGCTACGGAAGGCTGAAAGACGCTTCTTATTCAACCGGAAAGTTGAAATTCAAAGACGAGGAAGCCGCGGCGTATTTTGAGATTCCTTCGGGCAAACTTTCTCCGGCAGGGTTTGTCTCGGGTTATACTTACGGCGCGCTTGATTATCCGGTTGCCATGACCTCCCTGATGGGTTTGAGCCCGGGGGAAATTCTGGCGCACTCCTATTTTCCGGACGGATCAAGACAGCCGGCTATAGTGATAAGAAAATATTCTAACGGCAATGTGTTCTACGCTAACATACCTCTCGGCTATCTCAAGGCCTATGGCGATGACTTATTGCTCCGAGAAAGCCTGAGAGTTTTTCTTTTCAAGAGGCTTAAACTGCCCCACCTTGTGAACGCTCCTTATGGGAAAGGCGGGCTGGTAATAAACTGGCACGTGGACGCGAGCCCGGATTATAACGGGGTCATGAACGCGTATCAGAAAAAACTGCTGCGAAGCGATATCGACTATTCCATACATGTTACTGCAGGGGACTTTCGCGACCATCCGGGCGACGGAATCGGATTTGACGCCGAAGGCAGAGGAAGAAAATACATTGATATGCTGAAAGGTTTCGGGACAATCGGCTGTCACGGAGGCTGGGGGCATAACTGGTTTGCTGAAAACCTGGAGAATAAGACCTTTGGCAGGAAGGAGATGGCCCTTTACGCGAAAATGAACAAAGATTCTCTGGAAAGGATGCTGGACTACAAAATAAATGAATATTCCGCTCCCAGCGGCATGCATCCCCAGCCGGACATGACGAGGGTGCTTGAAGAAGGGAACTACTGCGCCTATTACTATGACGGGGACACTGGCGCTCCGCCGAACAGGACTTTTTTTGACGGTAAGATGGTCTCGAAAAATGTGATCGCCTTCCCCATTATGCCGCTTTTTAAGTATGCTTCACTTTATGAGATGTCCGACAACGGGGTGACGCCTGAAGAGATAGCGGCATGGCTCAACGGGATACTCGGCTATATAGAAAAAAACCGCACGGTCCGCCTCATCTATTCGCATTTCCGGGACATCGGGCCCTACGAAGAGGTCTTCGGCAAATTTCTTGACAATATCGAAGGGCTGCAGGCCGGCGGAAAGATACAGGTTAAGCCCATGAGTTATTTCGCGGAATTCATGAAAAGATATCTTAAGACGGAACTCAGCTATCAGAGAGAACCCATGAGGCAGGTGGTCCGCCTGAAAAATCCGGAGGGGCTGCAAGGCATCACGGTTGCGATTCCCTCGGACAATACCTACCTGCCTTCGCATGACGGATTCCTCCTGAAGGAAGAGAGAGGGTATTTTTATCTTACCGAAATAGAAAATGAGCGTGAACAGACCCTGAATGTTGATTACGTTAATCCTGTAACACGCACCGGGGCGGAGAAAAAGTGAAGATAAACGGCAAGTTTGCGGCAATAGCGCTTGTCTGCCTGGCAGCCTTCCTTTTTTTCGCCGGGATTAATATCTTCAGGTCTTACCGCATTGCCGGCGATAAGAACATTGGCGCGCTGTTGGTTTACAAACAAGCGAGCCTGGCTTCCTTTCCCGGAGTCCTGCCGGCATACGAAAGCGTGCTGAAGGAAGAAGGAGTTTATTACAGGAAGCTGGAAGTGACCCTCCTCGTGACTCTTTCCCCGGAAGTGATGGCGAAGACGGCCAATGTCGTAATCTTTCCCGACTGCATCGTGCAGGAAATGCCAAAGGAAATATCCCTCTGGGCCGTAAAATATATGTCCGCCGGCGGAAGCGTAATGATAGTTTATGACGCGGGCGTTAAGGACTGGCGGGGAAATTACATTGACACTTCTGTCTTTTCCCGGCTATGCGGCGTAAATTACGCCACTTACAGCAAATTGAGGGGCAAAGCGTATACCGCAGGGAAGTTAAGGTTCCTAAACAGTCAGGCGGCGGATTATTTTGAGATACCCGACGGCAAGCGGAACAGCGAAGGCTTTGTCACGGGGTATATGTACGGAGCGCTCAGCTATCCTGTTTCCATGACTGAAGATATTGACCTGAAACGGGAGGATGTTCTTGCGGAATCAGTGCTGCCCGACGGATCGACACAACCAGGGCTTGTCATGAGGACTTTTATGAAAGGAAATCTGTTTTACGCCAACATTCCTCTCGGCTACCTGAAGGCTTACGGAGACGATCTTCTTCTGCGAGAATCCCTTAGGGCTTTTCTTTTCAAAAAGGTGCAGCTTCCCCATCTGGTCTACGCGCCCTACGGCAAAGGGGGCCTGGTCATTAACTGGCACACGGACGCCAGTCCGGACTGGGAGGGCGTGCTTCAAGCCCAAAAAAACGGAATGCTGCGCAGGGATATCAAGTACTCGATTCATATTACCGCCGGAGATTTCAGGGACCAGCCGAATGACGGCATTGGTTTTGACGTCGAAGGCAAAGGGCGGAAACTTTATGACCTGCTGAAAAATTTCGGAACCATCGGCTGTCACGGCGGCTGGGCTCATAACTGGTTCGCTGAGAATATAAAGAATAAAACTTTTGGAAAAAATGAAATGGCGTACTATGTGAAACGGAACAAAGATTCTCTTGAGAAATCCCTGGATTATAAGATAGATGAATACTCGGCGCCGGAAGGAGTTCACCCGCAGCCGGTAATGACAGAAGTGCTTGAGGAACAGAATTTTAATGCCTATTACTATGACGGGGACATGGGGTCTCCGCCAAACAGGACTTTTTTTGACGGAAAAATGGTGTCAGAAAATGTGATAGCGTTCCCCATAATGCCGAAGGAAAAATACGCCTCGCTTGCCGAGATGAACGATGCGGGGTTCACTCCGGAAGCAGTCGGCGCCTGGCTAAACGGCCTGCTTGCTTATATCGAAAAGAACAGGACTGTCAGGCTGTTTTACTCGCACTTTAGGGATCTGGAGGACTACTATGAAGTCTTCGGGGATTTCTTGGACAATATTGAGAGGCTGCAGAAACAGGGAAGGATACAGGTTCAGCCGATGGATTACTTCGCGAAATTCTTTTTAAGGTATTTGAAAACAGAGTTCTCTTACGAGCGGGGAAACGGAAAAGTGACGGTCCGCATCAGAAACCCGGAGGGACTTGAGGGGATTACCGTAGCGGTGCCTACATCGAACACGGAGATACCGGAGCATAAAGGGTTCTCGATGAAAGAGGAAGGCGAGTATTACTATTTCACTGTCACAGGGAACAACAATGAAGAAACGCTTATTATTAATAATATCAGTTATACTGCTCGTTAGCGCCTGCGAAAAACCGGCTCATTACCGCGCGGTGCTTTCACTCTGGAGCCATTATGAGCGCGCCGAAAAAGAGGGCAATAATGTTAACCCTTACCTGATTAGCGTGCTGGCAGGTTCACTGGCTGACAAAGGGCAAAAGCTAAAAGAGACGCGGGAATATATCTCCTGGTATTTCGAACACATGAACTATCCTGACGCAAGCGGTTTGACAGGCAGTATCTATGATTACCACATTGATCCCGGAGGGGCAGAGAAACCGAGCGGCGCGTATGATTCCGCCGACAGCTACGCGGCGACCTTCCTTCTGCTCCTGGAAAAGTATTCGGCTGCCACGGGAGATTTCAGCCTCATCAGAAAAAACTGGGAAAAGGTGCAGGATTGCGTCTATGTCATTGTTGCCCTGCAGGATGAGGACGGCCTGACCAGGGCCGTCCCCTATTCGGACGCGAAGTATCTGATGGACAACTGTGAAGCCTACGCCGGAATATTGGCTTACCAGCGGCTCTGCTCGGCTCTGGGGAAAGAAAGGGAAGAGTGTTTTGACGCGGCAGCCGACGCGATAAAGGAAGGAATCCGCCTGAATTTTTTCGACGCGGCCACGGGGCTTTACTGCTGGGGTATCTCGGGCGGAGTCAAGTCAGGTCCGGGAACAGATGTCTATCCGGACCGGTTCGCGCAGATATTTCCTTTTCTTTTCGGGCTCTCGGATGATTCAGGGCCGTTGAAAAAACTTATCGCGAATCCGGGGAAAAAAATAGTTGCTTTTCCGCTGGAACAAAGGATAATAATCGGAGAGGCCGCTTTCCGCCTTAATTTACCGGCTGCAAAGGAACTCAAACCTTGAAAAGAATTAGCGCGCTCATAATGCTTTGCCTCGCTCTGTCCGCGGGCGCGGAGTACGTTGCCAGGCCGCAGAGGCTTGAATTCAGCGGAACTTTTGAATATCTCCTGCCTCAAGATGTTTACGGCAGCTGGGACAGCGGAAGCATAAGCTTCTTCAGGCAGGCTTCCAAAGACCTGAACTGGTTTATCGGGCTTGATTACGCCCGGCATGATTTCAACGGCACGGGGTTTCTCGGTAACGCAGGCGCTTATCTGGATTGGAGCCCGTCATTCTACACCTACTCCGCTTTTTCGGCCGGGACAAATACCGACATCTTCGCAAAATTCCGGATTGACCAGGAATTCAATGTTAAGGTAGGTGAAAGCAAGGAAATAGATATCCCTCTCGGGTTTACATATATTCAGAGCGATCAAATTAGCAATGTTGTGACGCTCTATTCAGGTTTCACTTTTTACCTTCCCGCCTGGCTTATTACGGTAAAAGCCTTCTTGAATTACACCAACCC
>CAITPB010000014.1 GCA_903894145.1 Candidatus Firestoneibacteriota bacterium
AGAACTACATCCGGAAAGGCGACACTTACCAGGTCAATTTCACGGGAAAACTTCACTTCAATTTTTCGGGCTCTCCGTTCGCCTTTTATCAAAACCTGAAGTTAAAACAACCGGTGGCCTACAGCGCCTTCCTTAAAATGGGCGATGAACACCTGCTCTCCCTCTCTCCGGAACTTTTCTTCAAGACAAGCGGACGCTCTATAATTTCCATACCAATGAAGGGCACAATCAAGCGTGGAAGGAATCTGGAAGAAGACAACAAACTAATCAAGCGGCTCAAATCTAGTCCCAAGGAACGCGCGGAGAACTTGATGATAACCGACCTGATCCGCAACGATATCGGCAGGATAGCGGCTATCGGCAGCGTAAAGACCTCGCGGATATTTGAAATTGAAAGATTCAACACCCTCTTTCAGATGACCTCCACGGTCAAAGGCCGGCTAAAAAAGGGAACCGGGCTCTTCGAAATCTTCAGGAATCTTTTTCCGGGCGGCTCTATTACGGGCGCGCCGAAAATTAGGACGATGGAAATAATAAAAAAACTCGAGAAAGAACCGAGAAAGGCCTATTGCGGCGCGATCGGATTTTCTCTGCCCAGGAATATAGCGGCTTTCAACATTCCCATCAGGACTGTCTATCTGAAAGGCGGGAGAGGCGAAATGGGAATCGGCAGCGGCGTCACTTACGGCTCAAGCGCCGGCAGCGAATACAGCGAATGCCTGCTGAAAGCAAAGTTTCTCAGCGGCAGATTTGAGCCGTTTGAAATTGTTGAGACAATCCTCTGGAACGGCGCCTATTTCCTGCTAAAGGAGCATCTCAACAGGATGGCTTTATCTGCGGCTTATTTTGGGGGCGGATTCAGCAGACGGAAAGCCGCGGGACTCCTGAAGAAGCTCGAGCCAAGTTTCCCGAAAAGCGAGCCGTGCAAGGTCAGGCTGCTCCTTGACAGGGACGGAAAACTGCGGGCAGAAGTCAGCGGACTGCAGGAAACAGTCCGGATTGGATATGCCGCCCTCTCAGGCGAAAAAACGAACTCAAGGAACAGATTCCTGTATCACAAAACAACAAACAGGAGTCTCTACAATAACGAATACGCCAAGTATTCCGCAAAAGGCTACACCGATTGCATATTTCTGAATGAAAAGAACGAAATTACCGAAGGCGCGATTACAAATATTTTCATAGAAAAGGGCGGCAGGTTCTTTACTCCTCCGCTTTCTTCCGGACTGCTGCCGGGAATAATGAGAGCCGCTCTTATCAGCTCTCTAAAGGCAAAAGACAGGGTACTTCATTTGAAAGACCTGCGTTCAGCAGACAGGGTGTACATTTGCAATTCGGTCAGGGGACTGATTGAAGTAAAAATAAAATAAAAAGTTTATAAGGTTTGTAACGCTTGTAATGTTCTTTGACTCAATATGTTCTTTGATTTAACTATGCCTTAAAAAAGCCTGTTTTTGTTCTTGTTAATACTACTACTTGAATTTATAATATGGTTAGCTTGGTTTTACTTTATGAACCTTATGAACCTTATGAACTCACGAGTTCAATAAGGAAGTGCAACACTTAGGAGGTTATGTTAACCTAAGTGTCTATGAAAAAGCAATATAAGCACTTCAGTATCGAAGATCGAGATTTGCTATG
>CAITPB010000015.1 GCA_903894145.1 Candidatus Firestoneibacteriota bacterium
ATTTGTCAAGCATCTCAAATTTCTTCAGAAGCTCGAAAGAACTTTTGTAGGGGCTCTTTGTCAGCGGATCAGTAAGTTTCCTGTAGGTGAACTCAACATCGGCGGCGGTAAATTCAACTCCATCCTGCCACTTGACATTTTCTCTCAATTTAAAGGTAACAACCAGGCCGTCTTTGGAAACAACCCACGATTCCGCGAGGTCGCCTGTAAGTTTCAGGTCTTTGTCATACTTGACCAGCCCGTTGTAAACCTTCGAGATAATATCGTTGCTCGCGCTGTCTCCGGAGAGGATTGGGTTCAGTATTGAAGCGTCGCCGATAGAACCGCCGACAAAGGTGTCGCCGTAGGCGGGTTTCTCCGCGCCAAAAAAAGAAGGCGCACCGTTTCCTTCCCGGTACGCCTTCATGTCCCTATTTAGTTTTACTATCAAACCCGCCAGACCCGCGGCAATTACCACTGCGGCAACCGTCACGACTATTGCGGTACTTCTTTTCATCCTGTCTTACTTGCCCTTCGGCGCAGATTGTGCCGGCGCTGCCGGTACCGCTGAAGGAGCGGCAGGAGCTGAAGTCCCTTTAGAGGGAACCGCGGCATTGCCGGCCTGTCCCGCAGGAGCCGCCTGTCCGGCCGGAGCATTCTGCTGGTTTGCAGCGCCCGGTATCGCGGCTCTTGACCTGTCTTCAGTTGCCATCTCTCTCTGCAATGCCCCGCCTGCAGAACCCAGTTTGGTAGGCAGGGTCGCAAGCAGTATTGAGGTGAGCATAAAAGCTATCGCCAGCCCGGTGGTAATTTTCCCGAGCGCCGACTGACCGCCGGTCGCCCCGAAGAGCGCCTGGCCGGAACCTCCGCCGAACACCGAAGAGAGGTCCCCCCCTTTGCCTGACTGCAGAAGCACTATCAGTATCAGCAGCACGCAAATTATAACATGAAGTATTGTCAATATCCCGATTATCATCTTTCCTCCGGCCGCCTGAGACGGCTTTAAACTATTACTTCTTTTCGAACTTTACGAGTTTAACGAAAGAATCTGCTTCCAGCGCGGCACCGCCGACAAGCGCGCCGTCAATATCCGGCTCGCTCATGAGAATGGAAACATTGTCCGGCTTCACGCTGCCGCCGTACTGTATGCGCACGGCATCCGCCGTCTTCTGGCTGTAGAGCTTCGCGATGAGGTCCCTGATGAACTTGTGAACTTCCTGGGCCTGCTCCTTTGTCGCGGTCTTTCCGGTGCCTATTGCCCAGACCGGCTCGTACGCGACAACCATCTTCAGCATTTCGTCTTCCGTAAAACCCTTAAGCCCGCCGGTCAGCTGTTTCTTTATGACATCGTTGGTGACATTTTTTTCTCTTTCTTCAAGCGTCTCGCCGCAGCAGAGAATCGGAAGCATGTCTTCGCTGAGAACAGCCCTTATTTTCCTGTTAATCAGCTCGTCTGATTCCTTAAATATCTGCCTTCTCTCGGAATGTCCGAGGATGACATAAGTGCAGCCCGCTTCCTTAAGCATGGAGGGCGAAACTTCACCCGTAAACGCGCCCTTCTTTTCAAAGTAGCAATTCTGGGCGCCAACTTTTATGTTTGAACCCTTGAGAAACTGATAGACAGAGTAGATGGCGGTAAACGGAGGGCAGACAACCACCTCTACGTCGCTTACATCCGCGAGTTTAAAACGGAGGTCTTTTACCAACTCCAGCGACTCCGTGACGTTCTTGTTCATCTTCCAATTTCCTGCGATTATCGGCTTTCTCATTTACTGTTTCTCCTTTCTACCATTTTTTTCATTTGCGCTATATGATCGGGGGTAGTCCCGCAGCATCCGCCTACAATATTTGCGCCGGCCTCGATGAGCTCTTCAACATGGGAAGCCATTATCTCAGGCGACCCGTCGTAAGTTACGGCCCCGTCTTTCATTACCGGGAGCCCGGCGTTCGGCTCGGCGATAACAAACCTGTTCGTGTGCTTCTTTATCGCCTTCACTATCTCTATCATTGAATCAATGCCATAGCCGCAGTTCGCGCCGATGATATCGGCTCCCGCCGCTTCCAGCTGTTTTGCCATGGTTTCCGTGTCAACGCCCATAACGGTCCTGACATCGCCGTTGTTAAGATTAAAGGTCATGAGCGCCAGTATCGGCAGTTTCGTCCTGCTCTTCGCCGCCTTCACCGCGAGCACCGTCTCTTCTATCGCTATCATCGTCTCGACGATGATAAAATCTGCGCCCGCCCCGGCCAGGATTTCCGACTGCTCGGCGAAAGTCTCAAAAGCCTTCTCCCCGGTCATAAACCCGTACGGCTCAAGCATCTGTCCCGTGGGTCCGATATCCCCGCCCACGTAGACCGGGCCTTTTGCCGCGGCTTTCTTAGCGTTCTTTATGCCGGCGGCGTTTATCTCTTTCAGCTTGTCGTCAAGGTTGAATTTCTCCAGCTTCATGCGGTTAGCGCCGAAAGTATTGCTGAGTATCATATCCGCGCCCGCGTCAATATACTTTTTATGTATGCCGGTTACTATCTCCGGTTTGGTAAGGTTCCAGTACTCGGGACACTCTCCGGCCGAAAGCCCTTCCGCCTGCAGCATGGTTCCCATCGCGCCGTCGCACATCAGGACCCTGCCCTGGACGGAATCCAGCAGGTGTTTTTTCTTCATTTTTTCTTCCTGAGTTCCTTGAGAAGATCGGGAAGACACTTCTCCACCTGCTGCCACATCTCCTGCTCGGAGATACCGGTAGTCCTTCCGTTGACATACTGCTCGTCAACCCACGACTTGATGAATTTTGCCGCGTGATGGTGCTTGTCAACTTTGCCGTCGCCCACAAGTTCCAGGCGGCTGTTGAGCCAGTACGCTATTCCCGCGACGCCTGATTTGTCGGTGATTCCGACATCAACATGGCGCTTCAGGATTTTGTTCGTGTCAAAAATATTGTAAATCTCTTCGTCTTTCATCATGCCGTCGGCGTGAATCCCGGCTTTAGTCACGTTGAAATTGGCTCCAACAAATGGCTGGTTCTCCGGGATTTTGTATCCGATGTCTTTTTCAAAATATCTCGCCACATCAGTGATGACCGTCGTGTCCATCCCGTTATCAACTCCGCGTATGCCGATATACTCAAGCATCATCGCTTCGACAGGGGTGTTGCCTGTGCGCTCTCCGATTCCCATCAGGGCTCCGTTCGCGGCGCAGCAGCCGTAGAACCAGGCCGTCGCGGCGTTAATAACGCCCTTGTAGAAATCATTGTGCCCGTGCCACTCAAGCCACTCGCTCGGGACTCCGGCGTGCTTGTGCAGGCCGTAACAGATTCCCTTTACGCTTCTCGGCATTGAAGCTCCGGGATAGGTGACCCCGTATCCGAGAGTGTCGCAAGCGCGTATCTTTACAGGAATCTTTGCCTCTCGGGAAAGTTTCATTAATTCCTGGGCGAAAGGAACAACAAAGCCGTAGAAATCGGCCCTTGTGATATCTTCAAAATGGCAGCGCGGAGAAATACCGAACTCCAGAGCTGACTTCGCGATGGCAAGATAATCTTCCAGCGCCTGCTTGCGGGTTTTTTTCAGCTTCAGGAAGATGTGGTAATCCGAAACCGAAGTAAGAATGCCGGTCTCTTTCAGCCCCATCTCTTTAACAAGTTTGAAGTCTTCCTTGACTGCCCGTATCCATCCGGATATTTCCGGGTAACGCAAACCCAGATCCCGGCATTTGTCGACAGCTTCGCGGTCCTTCTTTGTGTAAAGGAAGAACTCCGTCTGGCGAATCATTCCGTTCTTGCCGGAAAGCTGGCTTAACATCTTGTAAAGGTCAACTATCTGCTTTACGCTAAAGGGCGGCAAGCTCTGCTGTCCGTCCCTAAAAGTCGTGTCGGTTATCCAGACATCCTCGGGCGGTTCCATCGGGACTATCCTGTGGTTAAATGGCACCTTAGGCACTTCGCCGTAGGAGAAGATGTTACGATAGAGGTTTGGAGTCTCTACATTCTGCAAATCGTACTTGTAGTCGTCCTGCTCCAGCGTCCTTTTTTCCTTATTATATCTAAGCATACCACTCCTTGCGATATTAAGGGTTTTAGCCATATCAGAAGCTTACCGAATTGCTATATTATCAAATTTTGGAGGGGTTTTAAAGCACTTTTTAAGCAAGAAAAGTACATGCAGGAAATGCGCATTTACCAAATTCGAATAACAGCACAAAAAGCAAATTCTAAATGCTAAATTCTAAACAGAAGCAACACGATTCTGCGGTTATTGCTATTTGCCTTATTGCTTTTTGTTTAGAATTTAG
>CAITPB010000016.1 GCA_903894145.1 Candidatus Firestoneibacteriota bacterium
ATAGATGTAAGCATTGGCGTCAAAACGCTTTACAAAAGTTTCCCCCTGATGGCGCAGGAATCTTTCAACCTCAAAAACAGAGTCTATCTGTTTGCCGGAGCTGTCAACATTCCGGACTTCCCTTCCAAACTTTCTTTCCATCGCGTCATCGCTCATATAGGTGATGTGCCCGATCATCCTCGCCAGGCCAAGGCCGGAGGCAGGTTGCAAACCGGCAAGGGGTCTTAAAAGCGCGGCTTCAGTTTCGCTGTATTCGCCTTTATTCCAAACAGGGTCATCCTGTATCGCTATCCTTCCAAGGACATTGAAAGCAATTTGCTGCGCTGAATGCCTGAATGTTGTCGCTATGGGTATCGCCGTCTTCACACGGTCCGGGTACGAATACGCCCACTCCAACACCTGCATCCCGCCCATGGAGCCGCCGGCCACAGAGAATAACTTATCAATACCAAGATGGTCAATTAGTTTTGCCTGAGCATTCACCATGTCTCTTATTGAAACAACCGGAAAATCCATGCCGTATTTTTTGCCGTTCTTAGGGTTGATTGAAGCCGGGCCGGTCGAACCATTACAGCTGCCAATCACATTCGAACAGATGACAAAATATTTATCCGTGTCAAACGCCCTTCCCGGACCGACAATAAACTCCCACCAGCCCGGTTTCCTGTCGCCCGTGTGATATCCTGCCGCGTGCGCGTCTCCGCTTAACGCGTGGCACAATAGAATGGCATTATCTTTGGCGTCATTTAGCTTGCCATAGGTTTCATAAGCAAGCCTGACCGGCGAAAGCGCTTCACCGCTTTCGAGCGTCAAGGCATCGAAGTCATAGAACTTCGTTTCGACTATGCCGTTCGGACTCTCTTTTATGGGCTCTCTTTTGTCATCATTCATCTTTATCCAGCCTCCGCTTTAGCTCGACCCTCAGCCCGCATCAAACCCTGAAAGCCTTTGAGCATCCTACCTTCCAATCATCCAAACATCCAGCAGTCCTCTGTCCTCTGTCCTCTGTCTACTGTCTTCTGCCTTCCGTCCTCCGCCTTCGGTCCTCTGTCCACCGTCCACCGATTTTGCGCATCCGCTCCTCTGCGCCTCTGACCTTCAAACCCTCCAACCCTCTAACCTTCCAACCATCAGATGTTATAGTCTTCCTCCACACCCTTCACCAGCTTTTGCGCTATATCCGCGATTGTCGTGTTATCAACAATCGCATTCACGCTGTCCCTTACCTTTTCCCAGGTTGCGCGGAAAGGACATTTTTTCTCATCCGTGCAGCGGGCAAAGCAGCTTCGACTCACGCAAGTAATAGGAGAAGTAAATCCCTCCATCACCCTGATAACCTCGCCTAACGTTATTTTTTCTGCAGGCCTCGACAGTAAATAACCCCCATCTTTCCCTCTTTTACTGTTTACATATCCGGCTCCTTTCAACTGCAGAAGCAATTGTTCAAGATACTTTAAAGGTATGTCCTGCCTTTTCGCTATATCAGATATTTTAACCGGCCCGGAATTTGCCTTCAGGGCAAGATCGAGCAGGGTTTTAAGGGCGTAATCGCCTTTAAAAGATATTCTCATGTATGCTTCACTACCATGTCTATCATCATAGTAGTGATTGTATCATATTGCGCAATTTTGTCAATAGGAAGTATAAACACATTATTTCCCCTTGATTTATAAGGTCTTTTTTTGTATCCTATTAAAATGGGAATGCGCAGTAAATACTCGCAATATTTTGCACTTCTAGCTTTCTTTATTCCTTTCTTCGTGTATTTATTGACTTACTGCTGCACTGTATATGTAGGCGACTCCGGAGAAATGATAACTGCCGCCTATTACCTCGGGATCCCTCATCCTCCGGGGTATCCGCTTTTCACAATTCTTGGTAAGTTTTTCAGCTTCATCCCTGTCTCCAATATTGCTTCCAGAGTGAACTTGTTATCCGGAATGCTGGCCGCGCTAGCATCTTTCTTCCTTTTCATTCTTTTGGAAAAAGTTTTTAATAAACACGCATTCGTTGATAAGTTTATTATCCTTGCAGCCGTGCTTGCCTCCGCCTTCTCTTTTACTTTCTGGAACCAGGCCCTTATGACCAAGGGAGGCTTATATGAACTTAACGCGCTTCTGCTAATTCTTATTATCTACAAACTCGCGTTCGCAAAAACTCGCAACGACATCCTGCTAGCAGCCGTCTTTTTCGGGTGCGGCCTTGCAAATCATAACACTATGGTCCCGCTCTCAGCTGTGTTCGTGCCATTTGTCTTCTTTTCCTCTCTCAAAAAAGGCGTTCTTACAGCTTCGATAGACACTTTCGTTTTTATTTTGTTCTCCGTATTAACAGCCGGACTAATCTATCTCTATCTTCCTATCCGCGCGGCAGCATCGCCGGCTATCAACTGGGGCAATCCTTCCAACTTTGATAACTTCTTGAGGCATATTTCCAGGCAGCAGTATAAACTGCCTGACCCGAACGACCGCACTCTGGCACACATAATAGACCAGACATCCGGATACCTGAAAGCGCTAATCAAACAAAAGAACCTGCTTGCCTTACTTGCGCCGTTTGGCGCCATATATTTCTTCCGGAACAGCAAGAAACTTTTCCTTTTAACCGGGGGAATATTCCTTTTTACAAGCGCCGGTATAATCTATTTCATAAATTACCTGCTCAACAGCCACGACCTCTATATTGTAGACCCGTTCCTTATCTCCTCATTTTTGATGATTTTTATCAGCGGCGCCGCAGGGCTCTTTCTTCTGAAAAACGCCATCCCTTCTGCCGCGAAATACATAGCTTTGGCAGCCCTTGTCTTCGCTGTTTTCCCGCTGGCTTCTAATTACTATAAGACTGACAAGAGCAGGAATGACTGCGCGCTTGTCTACGGAAAGAATATCCTGAGGACTCCGGAGAAAAACTCGCTATTGTTCGTGGCCGGCGACAATTCCACATTTATTTCCTGTTATCTCAGCAAAGTAGAAAAAGCCAGGCCTGACCTTAAGATATACGACGAGACAGGGAATGTATTCGAGAATATTTACGGAGAGGATATACGCGGACTCACCGATTTCGGGAAATACACGAAAAGAATAAACGAGGTTGAATGGAACACTATCAGCAATTTCAAGGGACATGTATATTGCGTTTCCGGAACCTCCGTACACTCCCTTCCTAACTTGACTGTCAGGTCTTATGGTGTGGTCTTTGAAATCCTGAAGGACGGCAGGAACAAACCCGGGGTTTTTGACAACAGGAGGTACCGCGCTGACTCATACACCAATCCGGCTTTTTACAAAGATTTCCTTTCCAGAGAAGTCATTGCGCTCTATTACTTCAATCTCGCGGAAGCGGCGTTTGAAACAGGCGGGAAAGAAGATGCTGAAAGACTTTACAAGCTGGCCCTTGAAGCCGGCCCCGATATGGACATGATCCAGAATGATATCGCCATCTCGTACATAAACAAAGGCATGTTGGAAGACGCTGAAAAATACGCTCTAAAAGCAGTCGAGATAAATCCCCGCTTCGCGGACGGCTACAATAACCTTGGAATCATTAACTACAAGAAAGGCCTATTCCAGAAAGCTATCGAGTATTACTCCAAAGCCATTTCCATTTCCGGAAAAGACGCCTATCTTTATAATCTGGGAGCGGTTTACCGCCAGGCAAATGTTCCCGAAGGCGCCCTGAAAGCCTACCAGCAGGCGCTTTCCGTCAATCCTTACAGTTCAAAAATGTACTTTATGATAGGCAATGTTTACCTGGACAAGAGCGACCCGGAAAACGCCGCAAAAAACTACGAACTCGGGCTCAAGCTTGAACCCGGTTCTGCGGAAATGCTGACCAATCTCGGCGTCGCCTACGCCCAATTGAAGAGATATGCCGAAGCGCTGAATGCTTTCAACAAATCTCTGTCCGTAAACCCCAAAATTGCCGAGAGTTACTACGGAATGGGATTTGTCTATTACGGCATGAAGGATTATCAAAACGCGATAAACGCCTACGTCAAAGCGCTGAGCGTAAACCCTTCAATGATTCAGGCCTGGACCAGCCTGGCTATAACCTACACGGAATCCGGGCATGCCGACAAAGCCCCTGAATGCTATCAAAATGTCGCCAGGCTCAGGCCGAACAATCCTGATGACTGGAACAATTTAGGCATATCTTATGGTATACTTGGCGATAACACAAAGGCCATCGCAGCCTGGGAACAGGCTCTAAAGTTATCTCCCGGCTACACGAACGCCAGGCTAAACATAGAAAAAGTCAAAAAAGGAAAATAGTGAAAAGACTTTTCTTTACTCTGCTTCTTTGCTCCTTCTGCGTCCAAGTCCTTTGTGACGTAACCGTTTCCGAAGGCGCAGCTTCAATAACGACCTACAAATTTAACAACTTCCTTTATCCCTCCGCGCCCTGGGAACAATGCTACCCCTATACCCGGACAGATAAAAGCGAAGAGAATTTCCCGGTCGGCGCGTCGGCAAAAAAAAATTTCAAAACAGTAATCATTGAAAACGAACGAATAAAAGCCGTCTTTCTGCCTTCTCACGGCGGAAGACTCTACAAACTTTTCGATAAACTCTCGGGAAAAGATGTCCTCTATGACACCTCTATGACAAAACCTGCAACTTTATATTCCCGCGGGGCGGGCTATATCACGGTGCTCGGAGGCTTCAAGCACGGATTCCCTTCCTATGCTCATTCGCCTTCAGACTCGATTCCCTGGGACTATTCAGTAAAAAAGAACCCTGACGGCACCGCCTCTTTTGTCACCTGGTTCAAAGACCTGGAAACTGACATGAATCTCACGGTTGAGAACATCGTTCGCCCAGGCGCTTCCTATGTGGAGTTTAAAATCTCAATAGAAAATCCTACACCTTACGCGAGAAAGTTCTATTACTGGCTCTGCTGCCAGGTAGAGCAAACCGATGATTTGGAATTCACTTTTCCGACAGACCGGATGGTGCTGCACGGGGACATGTTCGGCTGGCCTATGAGACAGGTCATCGGATGGCCGGTTTACGACGGGACAGACTACGGCCGGTACGCCAATTGGGATGACCAGCAGGGACTGTTTCAACTGAAACCTGATGAAGATTTTATGGGAAGTTACGACCACGGTAAAGATGAAGGAATTGTCAGGATATTTCCTCACGAAACCGCAAAAGGCACAAAGCTTTGGTGTTTCCAGAAGAACAATCCTCCCGTCAAGATGTATTCGAACAACAAGAACATTTACTATGAACTCTTCGGAGGTCTTACTGAATCCCAGGATGACTATGCCTTAATGCAGCCGGGAGGCTCGGTAAAATGGAGCGAGTTTTGGTATCCGGTAAACGCTACCGGCGGGTTCATCAAAGCCACAAAGGAATGCGCTCTAAATGTGCGTAAAGACAGCGACGCTAACCTGAAAGTAAACGCCTTCCTCTCCGATAGGATGCTTGGCGACGGCATTGAACTAGAAATTCTCATCAACGGGCTTAAATTTCCACTTACGCCATGCGCGGAAACAGGACAGCCTGTTATTTTCGCGAGACTTGCAGGCAGCGACCTTAAGTCAAATGATGCGATTGAGGTTAATGTGCGCGATAAAAAATACCGATTAATAAACTTCAAATCCGCCTGGGGCCTTATAAAACATGAATAGACACTTTTTTCTCATCTTGTCGTTTATTGCGTTGCCGCTTTTCGCGCAATACAACGCTATGTGCTTCAACGGCAAAGGCGCCCTGTGCCTCCTTTCCCGGGAATCCATTGAAGTAAAAGGCGCGGAAAAGGCTTTTACGGTCTCCGAAGACCTGTTCCGGCCTTTCGGCCTGGACACTCTCGCTGACGGATCTTTCCTTGTCGCGGATAGCGGGAACTCAACCATAAAAATACTAAACTACAGCGGGCAGCTGCTCAGCTCTTTTGGCGGGAAAGGAAATACTGATTCGTCATTGCTGAGACCTCTTGGTGTTTGTTTCGACGGAACCGGACGGATTATTGTGTCTGACACCGGGAATAACTGTGTCAAAGTCTTTGACAAAGACGGGGCTTTTCTTTTTAAATTCGGAAAACGCGGGTACGGGGACAGCGAGTTCCTCAATCCTTTCCATGTTTTCAAAGGCCGCGACAACGCCTTCTTCGTGGTTGACCCGGGAAATATCTGTGTTAAAAAATTCAGCGCTTCAGGAAAATTCCTGCTAAAATTCAAGGAACATCTCCTGTCTGTTTCGGATGCCGCCGCGCATCCGGATGGAAGCGTTTACATCTGCGACTATCTGGACCGGTCAGTCAAAATCTTTTCTGCCGAAGGGAACTTTAAAGGGTTCTACCGGGACAGATTCTATTACACTAAGCCCACAATTATCGCTATAAGCGCCGAAGGATATGTAGCGGTTGAGGATTCAGGAACCGGAACAATAGAGGTGCTTTCTCCGGAAAACAAGGTTGCGCAGAAGTTTGAAACCAGCAGCAATTACCGCGGCGGCAAAGTCTATGCCGCGTGCGCGGACAGAAACGGAACAATTTTCAGCACTTCTTTTCAGGATGATTATGTATCCTGTCTTGGGCTGACCGGCTCCGGGAGTTCCTTCGGCGGTAATGGTACGGCACCGGGACTTTTCAGAGAGCCCAGAGGCATAGGGACTGATTCAAAAGGGCGTGTCTTTGTATCCGATTCATTCAACGGCAGAATAGAACAATTTGACAATAACGGAAAATTCCTGGCTGAGTTTAACGGATATGACTGGCCTTTGCAGCTCGCCGTGGGACAGGACGACAGCGTCTATGTTTCAGAGACCGGCCGAAACCTGATAAGAAAGACAGATTCCTCGGGTAAAACGCTCATGGAAATAAAACCGGGAGAGTATTTTAACCCGGGACCGATAGCGGTTGATGCCGCAGGCACAATAGGAGTAATTAATACTCTCAATAAGAATTTTGTCATGCTTGACCCTGCCGGCAAGGCTCTGATGTCTTTCAGTTTTGAAAATAAATGGCCCGTGTCGGTTACCGCAGGAGAAACCGGGACCTTTTATGTATTCGACGCCCTGGGATCCGTTGTCTATATGATGAATAAAACAGGGCTCTCCTCGCAAATAAAGCTGGAACTTTCCGGGAGCAGAAGAGCCAAATACGGAGTTTTAATCTACAAGGAAGGCAAGCTATTCTTCTTCAACTCAAAGCAATTGTTGGAAGTAATCTTTCCTACACCAGCCCTAAAACAACCGTAACAATCCACCAACTCAAAAGTTTTGTTTTTTATTAGTTATTATTTATTAGTTATTGCCTTTGTACCGGAACACTTGCTCGCACCCGACTCGCGGCTTCGCTGCTCGTCGCTCGCAAGTACTATAGTCGAACCCGGTCCGAAAGTACATCCGTGCCTGACACTACCGTAACAATCCTTCAAATCCCGGGAGTTTTTGATTTTAATTAGCAATTAGCAATCAGCAAT
>CAITPB010000017.1 GCA_903894145.1 Candidatus Firestoneibacteriota bacterium
GACTCTCCAGAAAGTGTCCGGATTATCGGAACCCTTGACCAATTCTATTTTTGTAATCACCGGCTTTACGGTATCTTTCAGTCCAAGGCTTTTTGAAGGGGTATATAAAGGGTCGCCGATAAATGTCATCATCCATTTGGATGCCGGGGTTGCCATGTAGCAGGATTCGGCAAAGTTATATCCCTGCATCAGATATTTCATGAAGAGATTGGCACGGGTATAAGTCTGCCCGTACGGCTCGTTGACAGAACCGCCGGTCGCAGCAATGCCTTTTGCCAGGGCTCCGCCGCTCCAGCATTTGGTTCCGCGGATACTAAGCGCTGAAGCCGAATCAAAATGGATGCCGACCGCCCCTACTTTCCAGTAAAACGCGTCGTTATAGTTGTTGTACTTGTACCAGCCGAAATACCAGAGCGCGTCCTCGCAGCACTTGTTGTCAAATTCCCCTTCAAATCTGTCAAGGGTCGTTTCGAAGCCGGCGGCCTTAACATAATCAGCGGAATCCACTATATCCCTGTCCAGCTCATAATAACCGCTGTTGCTCTTAGTCAGGCCGCGTGAATCAATATAGGCCCTGCCGTATTTTTTGGTGATATATTTTTCGCCGTAGAGAGCCCTTTCGACCAGTTCGTTCGCTATCTCGGCCGTCGGCCCGTCAAGCCTGGTAACCATAAAGCTCCGGCCGTTCGCGGAAAAATGTCCGCCGGCAGTATAAAACGGGTTCCGCTCTCCAAGGTATCCGCTCTCGATGTTTCCGGTAACTTTGAACGGTTCAAGCGCGCCAATCGGGTCAAAAGGAAAACACAGAAAAGCGTCAAGCGCATAGGTAACGTTGTTAATGTTTAGCGTTATCGGGGTTCCGTAGGACATTACGATATAGGAAATGCCGGAAAGATGTTTTTTCACTTCGGGCAGGAGCAGCTCGTTGTATTCCTTAAGGCTTAAACTTGAATCATTGCAGTTGATATGACAGATATTCGCTTCCGGGACTTCGCGTAGTTTCGCGTAATGCAAGCCGACAGCCGCGGAATCTTTGTTCGCGTCATTTATTACAACGAGTACATTGCCGGCCGGCGCCGCAAAGAGCAAGGCGGCGCCAAGCAGCAATAATCCCAGCAGGCCGAACCTCTTCTTCATTTTTCGGAATCCAGCCTTACCTTGCTGATCCAGACAGCCGCGGGAACGGCTTCCTGTGCTTCCCATTTAAGCTCGGGGAAGAACCTGTAGTAAAATCCCCAGTGATATATTCTTGAAAGATCCACATCTTTGCCTTCCTGGGTCTTTAAACCTTCGAGGCTGACGCTCAGTTCGTTCATCCCGGGTTTTATCTCAAGCGGGACCACATACCAGGTCTTTCTTACTTCCCAACCTTCCCTGCCGCGTCCCGAGACTCCGCCTTTGTGGTTCTGGTCCTTGATGACAAAAGACATTGTAAACTTCTCTTTGGCCGCACTATAGGCAAAACACTTGAGGCTTTTGAATCCGGCCCAGGCGCTCTTTTTTGGCATC
>CAITPB010000018.1 GCA_903894145.1 Candidatus Firestoneibacteriota bacterium
GGTTCCGTATCTTGCCTTTATATCAGCGCCGACCGGGCCGAGCAGCGGAAGCCTTAAAGAGGCCTCATAGATTACCGCCGGAAAATCACCGTGCACGAGTGACGTCGGGAAAGTCGAGAGTTTCTCCGAGTAATTGCCTGTACTCGCGTTAAACCATCTGCCCGAGATGTCAAGGCCTGCTACTCCCGCAAAGGCGGATGAAGCAAGAATGCTTATCAGAACCGCGACAAATGTTTTTTTCATATACACCCCCTAAAATTACTCGCTATTGAATTGTAACACAGGAAACATCTGCCGTAAAGTAATAGTTAGAAGAATTTAATGAAGATTTGATTAAGATTTCGGGTTGAGGACATGATTTTGGTTTTGATTTATTTTGTTCTTGCTTTTGACCTTAATTAGCAATTAGTAATCAGTAATTAGTAATCGCTCTTAATCTGGCGTCCCCTACGGGAGTCGAACCCGTCCTACCACCTTGAAAGGGTGGTGACCTAACCAATAGTCTAAGGGGACGTATTGGCAAGAAAAGTGATTATACACAAAGGAAACGCGGATTTCAAGAGCTTTTTGAAAGACAAAACGCAGGAAATAGATAGATGGTCAGATGGTTGGATGCTCGGAAGAATGTAGTTCATTATGAAGATAGTCGAAAGGTCATATGCTTGGAGGGTTGAAGGCTAGAACTACGGGGTGCAGCGAAACGCCAATCCGGGATGGATCCTTCGCCTACGGCTCAGGACTAAGGTTTCTCCACGCAGCGGTTCATAACATAGCCGATGATGTAGAGCCGGATGGAGGGTGTAGCGTAAAGACTAATGAACTTCTTGATATTCTCAATATCTTCTTTTTTCTTGGTCAGCTCATAGAAAACCTTGTTATCAATTTTGATAACTTCCAGCAAATGCGACTTTACAAGCTCTGAGAGAGACTCGTCAATATCTGCGGTCTTATCGCCGCTAAGTTCCAGGAGAGTTTCGCGATCTAAGCGGGACGCGGGATTTAGACCGAAGAATCTTACTATGTCAAGTTTGGTGAAGTCACAGATATGCAGGCCGATAAACCTCAGCATATCGGCGCTGATATGCTCTTTTAAAAGCGTTGCTCCAATATCCATATCCACCCCCCCACCATCAGTAGTGTGACCCTGTTAATGCCTTTTGTCAAGAGCGCAATGGCAGTGGTAACTTTGTATTGAATTTCAAAGGGCAAAATGATAACATTAAAAACTGTTAGCAATCAGCTTTTAGACCGGAGGCAGTAAAATATGATGCAATTTCTTCGCAAACACATGAAATGGATATTCCTTGTCGTAGCCCTCTGCTTTCTCGCCACAATCTTCTTTGTCTGGGGGATGGGCAATACGGACACAAACAGCGAAAACAGCGTGCTTGCCGTTGCCGGCGGAGAGAAAATAAGAGTCGCCGAATTCGAACGCAAGTGGGCCGATGTCATCCAGGCAAACAATATTGACGAGTCAAATATGCCTGCCTTCCAAGCCATCCTATTCAAAAAACAGGTCCTAAACGAGATGATCTTTGACGTCCTAATCAATAAATACATCTCTTCCGGCGCCATAAAACTCACGGACGATGACAGGGAACTTGTAAAACTCTACATAAAGGCCATCTGCACCCAGCAATACAAGACCGACTACACATCCCTCGACGCTAACGGCTTCAAAACAGTTGAAAACATGGCAAGGAATTATGTCCTCCGCTTGAAGCTCAAGAGTTCAATTCAGGAACAGGTAAAATTATCCAACACAGAGATCACCGAGGAATTCCTTAAGAAGAACGAACTAAGAAAGTTCAAGTATATAAATATTGACGCGGCAAAGTTCGCTTCCCTTACCGCAATCGGAATAAACGACGCAAAGAATTATTTTGACACAAACAAACTCAACTTCAAGACCCAGGAGAAATACAGAATACAGGTTGTTTCCGGAGATATCTCAATTGAAAAAGCAAAACTGCTTGCCGCGGACGCGACAAAAAAGAATGACCTTCTCGCGGCTTCCGCACTCGTAGGGCTTAAAGCCGGCATAGTCGAGTTCTCACTCTACGAGCTGATACCAGGGGTAGATTTTGACGCCAGCGAAGAGATAAAGAAGTTCCTCAAGAACTGCCCGGCAGGCGAGGTTTCGGCTCCGATAAAAGCCAGGAAAGGTTATGTAGTCGCGAGGTTCCTGGAGAAACTGCCCGCAGGCGAGATGGCCTTTGACAGCGTAAAAGGCGCTATAGAGAATAAGCTCAAGACCGATAAGTCTGTGCCTCTCGCTGAAGCAGAGGGAAATAAGATTATATCGGAACTTATTGCCGGCAAGAACTTTGAGCAAGCAACAACCGGCTACAAGGCTGCAATCACGGACTTCGTAAAGTCCACCGACACTCTCAAGGCAATAGACGACTATTCCTTCCTGCTTAACGGCGGTTTCACAATACCCAAAGCCGGCGGGGCAAGGACTGTAAAACACAATGCAGGCTGTTTTGTTGTTCAGCTCGTTGATGTAAAGCAGCCTTCTCAGGAACAGTTCAACAAAGACGTAGAGGCAATCAAGAAGAATATGACAGAATCAAAACAAAAGGCGTTTGAAGGCGAGTTCGCGGGATGGTTGAGGAAGAAGTACAAGGTTGTAGATAATTCGGACAAGATCTTTAATAAAAGTTTATAAGGTTTATAAGGTTTGTAAAGTTTGTAA
>CAITPB010000019.1 GCA_903894145.1 Candidatus Firestoneibacteriota bacterium
CCAGGAATGGGGACAAAATTCAAAGAAAGGAAGTGAGAAACAAATGGTAAAAGGTAAAGTGAAATGGTTCAACGACCAGAAGGGTTACGGATTCATTACTCCGGAATCCGGCAAAGATGTATTCGTACACTTCAGCGCAATAACGGGTGACGGATTCAAGTCTTTGGCGGAAGGCCAGGAAGTAGAATTCGAGATCGTCGCTGGCCCGAAGGGTGAACAGGCTGCAAACGTAAGAAAAGCCTAAACCTGACAAAATTGACCGGCTCCCTGGGGAAACCTCGGGAGCCGGTTCTATTTTCGGCGTTTAGGTTTAATCCGCGTAATTAGTTAACGCATTTTTTTAGGTAAGCACAATTATTCAAGCGCTAGGTCCCTGACAATAAACAAAAGAAGAGGTAAAACTTGGATTTTGTGCTTTGTTTGGTGTTTAGCGCTGTTTTTTTTTGGAGGGGACGATGGATTTTCAGCCCGGCATAATATCCGCAAAAGGCAAATTCGTTAAGAAGGGACAGAAGAAGTTGAAATTCCCGGAGGGTTTTGTCTGGGGTGCTGCCTGTTCGTCCTATCAATCTGAAGGCGCCTGGAACGAAGACGGCAAGAGCCCGTCAAGCTGGGATGTTTTTTGCAAAAAACCCGGCATAGTAAAAGGAGGCTCAGACGCCACTGTTGCTATTGACCATTATCACCGGTACAAATCCGACATAAAGATAATGAAAGATATCGGGATAAAGGCCTACCGCTTTTCAACTTCCTGGCCGAGAATTATTCCAAACGGCACCGGAAAGGTGAACGAGAAGGGGCTGGATCATTACGACAGGTATGTTGATGAACTGCTGAAGAACGGCATCAGGCCGTTTCTTAACCTTTACCACTGGGACCTGCCCAATGTCCAGGAGCTGCGGGGAGGATTCCGCAGCAAGGAAACTTCACGCGCTTTCGCCGACTACGCTGTTGCCGTTGTGAAGAGGGTGGGGGACAGGGTTAAAGACTGGATGACATTCAACGAGATAAAGCATATCTGGGAAGGGTGCTACAACAGCAACTGGAACGCGCCCGGACTGCATCTTTCAGAAAAAATAAACAACCAGGCGTATCACAATGTCAATCTTGCTCACGGGCTCGCAGCGAATGCCATAAGGGCTTACAGTCCTAGAAATGATGTCGAAATCGGATTGGTGCATGCTCTCTGGATTCGCATGCCCAAAGATGAAAAGAGCAGAAAGGATGTTCGCGCAGCGGAGAAGTGTTTCCTTGAAAAGAGCGGACGTCTGATAGACCCGGTCTACAAAGGCGAGTATCCGGAAAATGCTTTTAGCCCCGGCACTGAGCCGGAGACGACAAAAGAGGAAATGCGCGTAATTTCAACGCCGATGGACTTCTTTGGCCTGAATGTTTACGGCGGTTTTGATGTTTCGCACGACGCCAAGGCGGAGAACGGCTGGAGAGAAATAGAGAGCGACCCGTCTGTGCCGGTAACCTCAATGAACTGGGGTGTCACGCCGTCCGCTATGTATTGGGCCATTAAGTTCGTCTGCGACAACTATGATGTGAAGAAATTGTACGTCACTGAGAACGGCGCGGCCTATATCGATACCGTGACGCATGACGGCAAAATTCATGACTGGGACAGGATAGATTTTCTTGCAAAATACATCGCCGAGATGAAAAGGGCTGTTGCGGGCGGTTATAAGGTTGACGGCTACTTCCTGTGGTCTTTATTTGACAATTTTGAATGGGCGGGCGGCTACACGCAGCGGCTTGGCGCGGTCTATGTTGATTATCCCACACAAAAGAGGATTTACAAAGATTCGGCATACTGGTATAAGGATTTGATACGAAAGAACGCTCTAACAATTTAAAAGGCGGAACAATGGCAAAGAAAGCGTTAATGTCCGGCAATGAAGCGATAGCAAGGGGGGCCATGGAAGCCGGCATCTCCTACGCGGGAAGCTACCCTGGAACGCCTGCTACGGAGATACTTCAGTATCTAGCGCAAAATTTTAAAGGAAAAGCCGAGTGGTCCGTAAACGAGAAGGTTGCGCTGGAGGTTGCCGTCGGAGTTTCCTACACCGGCAGAAGGGCAATCTGTTCAATGAAACATGTCGGATTAAATGTGGCTGCGGATCCTCTTATGACCTCGGCGTATTTGGGGGCAAGAGGCGGGCTGCTTGTGGTCGTGGCGGATGATCCGGGGGCTTATTCTTCCCAAAATGAGCAGGATACCAGGATATTCGCGAGATTCGCGAAACTTCCCTGTTTTGAACCCTCCGACGCCGCTGAAGCCAAGGAAATGACTATAGCCGCTTTTGAGTTTTCAGAAAAATACGAGGTGCCGGTAATCTTGAGGAGCCTTACCAGGTTATCGCATACCGCGTCGCCTGTAGAAATTGGAGAGATACGGCCCGAGAACAAACTGGACTTAAAAAAGGATCCTTCCCGTCTGATTGCCGTTCCGAGCAATGTTGTCAGGCTTCATAAGCTTCTAAACGAAAAACAGGAGAAGTTTAAGGAGTACGGGAATAAATTTAACACTGTAACCATGGGCAAATCAAAAAAGGGAATCATTGCCGCCGGAATAGGCGCGGCTTACGCGAAAGAATACGGAGAAGAATACAGCGTTCTAAAGATTAACTTTTACCCGGTCGACGAGAAGGAAATAGAGAAGTTTGTAGGCGGGTTAGAAGAAGTCTGGGTGGTTGAAGAGGGCGAGCCGGTAATTGAAGAGCTGGCGCGCAAGTATTCAAAGAAGGTCAGGGGGAAACTTTCCGGAGATCTCAGCAAAGAAGGCGAGCTTGGGCCGGACTGCCTTGCTCCCTATTATACAGGGAAGAAAAGCAAAGCGGTGAAAGAGCTTCCGAAGCGCCCTCCGGTGCTTTGTCCCGGCTGCGGGCACAGGGATTCCTACAAGGCTCTTAAAGCTGCAGGGCCCTCGTTTGTAACAGGAGATATCGGCTGCTATACCCTCGGTTTTGCAGCGCCGTTTTCAGCGCTTGATACCTGCCTTTGCATGGGCGCTTCAATAGGGAAAGCCATCGGTATCGCTTCCCAGGGCGTAAAAAAAGTAGTTGCGGTCATCGGTGATTCCACATTTATGCATTCGGGCGTAACCGGCCTTATTACAGCGGTTTACAACAAGGCTGATATAACCGTAATGATATTTGATAATTCTTCAACCGCGATGACCGGCCACCAGCCGACGCCTTTTACCGGGGAGACTGCCAAAGGCGAGGAGGGCGGAAAGGTTTCTTTGGAAGGATTATGCCGCGCTTGCGGCGTGAATTCCGTAGACATTATTGATCCCGTCAAAGTGGATGAACTTACGGTTCTCATAAAGAAGAGAATGGATGAACAGGGAGTTAAAGTGATTATACCGAGAAGGGAATGCCTTTTCGTTAAGAAGAAGTAGCAGGTCTGTCAGGCATCCGGTTTCTCTTTTTCTTCCGGTTTATACTCGGTATTATATCCGGGGTTTTCTTCCGGCCGGAGTTTATTGGGATAATTCCAATCGGTCTTTACATCCACAGAGACCGTCTTGATTTGCTTGAAAACTTCGTAAGGGGCCGGAACGCTGATAAATGTCTTAAAAAGCGCGGCTCCCTTGGAAGATAATTCGCCAGTCGAAAATCTGATAGAACCCACTCCCATCATATTCTCCACGGGATTCACTGTGACCTGCATGTCAGTTATCTTGTCATAGTCTATTGCTTCAAAATTTATTCCCCAGAAGCCGCTGCGAAGCATTACGCGTTTGTTCGTAATGGCGTAGAATGTGTTCTTGTGGACTAGGACCAGCCGAAGCATATTTAAGATGCTCCCCCAGAACGGGAAGAGATGGAGCGCGAAGAAAGGAATCATAAATCCTGCCATTTTCGCCGGCATATGCCTGATAAATCCGAAGTAATCAAAACAGCCCCACAGCAAACCGAGTATAAGGAAGGGAACGCCGGTTAGCAGAAAGGGAAGAAAAGCAGGCTCGCCCACCCACAGGAATTTCTCGTCTTTGTCCCTGACCGCCTTGAACGGGTCAGGAAGCGTTTCCGGGAGTATCGTTCTCATAAAACAGTCCTTAATGACAGAAATGAACTCTCGATTATTATAACCAATCAAAAAGCGAAAAGAAACAAAAAGCGGGGAGTTTCATACGCTGCTAATCATAACCAGCTTACCTTTCTTCCTGAGTTTTTCCGCCAGCAGGGCGATAATCTTTGCCCTTGGCAGAACCCCCAACTGCCTGAAAATTATGCTGTCCTGGGCCGTGTTCACCGCCCCGCCAACCCAGATATTTACCAGCGTGGATTCGTTAAGCAATTTGGCTAACTCTGAGACGCAGGAAGCCGGGTCGTATAAACTGCTGTCCTCGTCTAAAATATTGAGCGTCTGGCTTAGCGTGACCGCTCCCTCAGTTACGAGATCTATTCCTTCTATATTGTAAGAAGGAGGCCTGTAATGCGCCACCGAGATATCAGCCGGCTTGATGTCCTTCTTAAGTGAAGCCGCGACTATCTCTGCGGTTGTCGAACCGCATATCACCTTTTTCCCTTTCAGCGCGGTGAACTCCTCGGACACAGTTTTATCTCTCAATTTATTGGCAGGCGGGCCGGTAAGGATATTCAATACCGAGCCTTGTATCCGGTAGACCGCGAGTATTGTCGCGTCGTCGATATTGGTGCCTCCGTTGAGAGCGCAGGCTTTGTCCTGCAATTCTTCAAGAATGCGTGGGTTGAATCCGTTTTTTTTAAGAAGTTCGTTTAGACAGCTTGCAATGCCTTCCGGGCCAAACCCCTGTTTCAGGCTTATGCCGAGCCCGGCCTGGTTGATGCCGTCCGTCATTATGAGGACTTTGTTGTCTGAGTTTAAATCAACCTCGCACTCGGCGAGGATTTCGTTGTTCAGTTCGAAATGCCTCTGTTCCGGCAGGTAAGCGAAACTGTCAGAAATAACCACCGGTGGAGGGCTTTCATAGGAAAGAATAGTTGCGCTTCCGCTGTTTAGAACCTTAATCACCGTAAAGGCGGAGAACGGTATTTCAGAGGTCCTTGCCTCGTGCATGGTTTTAATGACAAAACCGCAGGCTTCAAGCAGAGAAAGTCCGGAGCCCACCAGCTCCTTCAGCCTGTGCGCGGTCATTACCGCGGCAATATGCGCCTGTATCCCGGAACCGATACCGTCGCAGAGAAAGAAGGTTGTCGCTTCTTCAGTGCGCAAGTCCGTGTAATAATCCCCGCAGGATGTCCTTCCGTGTTTGAGCCTTTGCGCGCAGAGCGCCTCAGTATGCTTATGGATTTCAATTTCCATTTAATCCTCGAAGCTCATGAGCTTGCTTACGATTTCTTCGCCTTTTGCGGTATTCCTGCCGAGAAGCATCGCCATCTCATGGGCCATTTTTATCTGGTGTTCCAATAGTTCCTTTGCCTGGGTGATAGTCTGTTCCTTCATCTTGTCGAGCTTCTTCTCGTTCATCCTGAGAGAAGTTATATCGACAAAGATTCCGACGTATTGTTTTTCTTCTTTCAAAGCGTAAACTATCTGGTGCATCACGAGATTGTAGGCTGAATGTGTTACGATCCCTTCTATTTTGTCCGTGGAGCCGGAAGCCACTTTCTCGAAGAGTTTAGGGTCCATAAGGTAGGATATGTGCCTGCCGAAAACGGCGTCGGTAGCGTTAAAGTAGCTCCTGAACGAGGCGTTCATGTTGATTATGGCAAGGTCTTTGTCCAGGATAAGAATTCCGTTCGGGCTGGTCTCAATGATTTTATCAGTCCTTTGTTCCGCAAGCCGCCTCATCCAGGGAATACACATTTCGGCTTCCGCCATACCCAGAACTACCGCTTCGGCCTTTTCCTTGCAGGTGTTGTACCCGCAGGCCCCGCAGTTTAAGTGGTCGTTCTCTGTTACCTTTCCGACTTTCAGAAGGGCCTCGCGGATTTTTTCCTGGTCTATTTCTCCGCGAATTATGGCTTTGCCCTCCCTGACTTTCATTTCAAAAAGGGCGTCGTCGGTTTTCCCTTCAGGAAGCTTTATGTTTTCCGCGGCAAATCGGGTGAGCCGCAGTCTCCGCTCGTAGGTGTTGCCGTCGCGCCCGGCTCCGGGCCCGTTTATGCAGCCTTCATTGCAGAAGAGGGGCTCAATAAAAACATCCTCATCGCTGTTTACCGCCCACTCAATTGCCTCCAGCGAGTTCTTAAGCCCCGCCGGGTTAACATACCTGCTGCTAGTGTTGGATTCCGAATCCAGTCCCGCGGTCTTAAGCATGCCGCCGGAGAGAGGGAAAAGAGAGGCCGTTCCCGCCGGAGGTTCGTCAAACGAACTTTCGGCGCAGTTTTTAAGCTCGATATTCTCTTCTTTCATCCAGGCCTCAAGCTCGCTAAAGGTCAGCGCGGCGTGAATCCTGCCGGCAAACTCCTCCCATTCTATCTCAGCTTTCTTGGCAATGCAGGGCCCTATAAAAACAACCTTGCAGGAGTCGCCGAACTGATCTTTAAGCATAGCCGCATGGGCGTGCATCGGAGAGAGCACTTCGCAGAGCGACGGCAGATGTTCTTTGGCGTAAGTTTTGATGTATCCGACCAGAGCAGGGCAGGCTGTGGATACCGCGACTTTTTTGTTGCGCCTGTTCTTAAAGTTTACGGACGCCTGAGCAACTCTATAAGCCCCTTGCGAGGTTTGCCCTATGAAAGAAAAGCCGAGTTTCCTGAGCGCCGAAGCAAGCCTAAGGCATTCCCACTCGTTGTAGAAAGCAGGAAAGGACGGAGCGACGCTCGCCGCGACCAGGGCGCCGGAAGAGATAAGCGCCTTCACGGAAGCTGTGTCGCTTCTGAAGGTTTTCGCCCCTTGCGGGCATTCCTTTATGCAAGTCCCGCAGGAGATGCATCGTTCTTTTATCACGTAGGCCTGTCCATTATTCATCTTTATGGCTTTAACCGGGCACGCCTTGAGGCACCTGTAGCAATCCCTGCACTTGGCGGAGAGGGTGTAGACTATTTGGTCCTTTTCCTGTTTTTGCATTTTACACGCTCGCACATTCCTTGAGAATTTTTATCTCGTCCATAAGCGTTTCGACGGCAAGACCTATGGTGCATTTTTCCAGGAGCTTCCTTCCGATTCTGGCATTTGGGCCGGAGTTGCACTTCTCAAAACAGAAAGTCGCTTTAACCTCAACTTTGTCCTCAAGGCCGCTCAATTTTATATGATCTACCAGTCCTTTTAGTATTGATTGGGACCCCTTCAGGAAACAGCTGGTCCCGAAACAAACCGTTACTTCAAGCTTGTTCACTGAATTTCCCTTTAATATGCTTATTTCCCCGGAGTGAGTCCTCTTGCAGCTGGCGTAATGCGTGTGCAGAAAGCGGTGCGCTTTTCTGCTTCCGGCTTCGCCGAAATTATCTTTGTAGAGCTCCTTGATGTAAGGATTGTCCTGGGAGCTGTGAAGCTCCAGCATTTTGTCGTTATCGTACAGGCCTTTCGCGCGTTTCTCCTTTACCTCGGGTTTGTAATATACCGGCTGTCCCGCTCCGCCGATGCAGCCTCCCGGGCAGGCCATTATTTCAACGATGTCGTAATGCACTTCTTTGCGCTTCATGCTTTCCACGAGCGTTCTGGCGTTCTTAAGCCCGCTTGCCACGGCAAGCTTCAGGGTTCCTGCCGGAGTCGATATGGATGTTTCTTTGATGCCTTCGAGCCCTCTGACCTGAAGGAAGTCGTAATTCCCTGTGTTCTTCTTTCCGCAGACCTTTTCATTTACAAACCTGAGCACGGCTTCGCTCACACCGCCTGAGTTGCCGAATATAATCCCTGCCCCGGTTTTAAACCCGAAGGGAAGGTCGAAGGATTCCGGAGTTAGGCTGTTGAACTGAAGTCCTGCTTCTTCTATCATCCTTGCGAACTCCTGAGTGGTCAGTACTATATCAATATCCTTGATGCCGTTTACGGCGAACTTTTCCTGCGCAGCTTCGTATTTCTTGGCCGTGCAGGGCATCACGGAAACTATGACCAGGTCTTCTTTCTTTATGCCGTATTTCTCGGGAAGAAGTTCCTTCGCGAGAGAACCGAACATCTGTTGCGGCGACCGGCAGGAAGAGAGGTTGTCGTTAAGCTCCGGGTAATACTGCTCCGCAAACTTCACCCAGCCAGGGCAACAGGAGGTGAAAATTGGAAGTTTTTCCTTTTTTTCAAGCCTCTTGAGAAACTCCGTGCCTTCTTCCATAATAGTGAGGTCAGCCGTAAAAGAGGTGTCGAAAACTTTTTTAAATCCGAGACGCTTCAGGGCGGCAACCGCCTGCCCGGTGGCGATAGTGCCGGGTTCAAGCCCGAAGTGCTCTCCGATGGCCACCCTTACGGCAGGGGCTATCTGGACAATCACGTATTTGCTTTTATCTTCAAGCGCTTTCCAGGTTTCCGCTACATCTGACTTGGGGGTTAAAGCGCCGGTAGGGCAGACGCGCGCGCACTGCCCGCAATTGACGCATTCCACTTCGCTTAAGCCTTTGCCAAAACTGGGGGCGACCGTGACGTTTGAGCCCCTGAAGGCAAAGTCTATCGCCCCGACGGATTGCTCTTCCCGGCACATCCTGACGCAGTCCCCGCAAAGTATGCACTTGTTCGGGTCTCTCGTTATTGAGGGAGAGGAGTTGTCGAGAGGCCTGGCGGCCGCCGCTTTCTTAAAACGTACCTTTGTAACCCCGAATCTGTTGGCAAGTTCCTGCAGCTTGCAGCTGGTGTTCTTCTGGCAGGTGGTGCAGGACTGTTCATGGTTTGCCAGGAGCAGCTCGATAATCATCTTTCTTAGGCTTCTAATCTGCCCTGTGCTTGTCTGTATTTCCATTCCCGCTTCAGGAGGCGTGGAGCAGGAAGGGACGACCCCTCTTCCGGAAACATCTACCATGCACAGCCTGCAGGCGCCATATATTGAAAGTTCGGAATGATAACAGAAGGTCGGGATGTCGATATGAGCCTTCCGGATTACCTCCAGCAGGTTTTTTTCTCCTTCTATAGTTATCTTCAGCCCGTCGATTGTAAGAGTGTTTGCGGTTTTCATCAAGCGGCTCCTTTTATTGCCTTGAATTTGCAGGATGCGACGCAGATCCCGCATTTGGTACAGGCCGCCGTGTTTATTTTGTGCGGCTTCTTAAGCTCGCCGGTAATCGCTCCCGACGGGCATTTTTTTGCGCAGAGCATGCAGCCCTTGCACAGCGCCGGATCTATTGAGTATTGGATAAAGGCTTTGCAGCTCCCGGAGGGGCAGCGGTGTTCTTTTATATGCGCGGTGTACTCCTGCCTGAAGTATTTCAGCGTGGAGAGCACCGGGTTCGGCGCGGACTTACCCAGGCCGCAAAGAGAGCCTCTTTGCACCGCGACGGCAAGTTCTTCGAGGAGGGGCAGGGTGGTGTCGTCAGCCCGGCCTTCCAGTATGTCGTCAAGGAGGTTCAACATCTGCTTTGTCCCTTCCCTGCAGGGGACACACTTGCCGCAGGACTCGTTCTGAGTGAACTGCATGAAGAAGCGCGAAATTGCCACCATGCAGGTGCAGGTGTTCATAACTACCAGCCCGCCGGAACCGACCATCGCCCCGATGCTTTTCAGTGAATCAAAATCCAGGGGCAGGTCCAGGTGGTCACGCGTCAGGCAGGCTCCCGAGGGGCCTCCTATCTGCACCGCCTTGAAGGCTTCAAGGGAAACGCTTCCGTCTTCTCCGGTGACCCCGCCTGCAACTTCATTCAGAAGGTGCCGCAAAGTTGTCCCGAAGGGCACTTCTATCAGTCCCGTGTTTGCCACGTGGCCGGTGAGCGCGAAAGTTTTTGTTCCGGGGGTTTTTTCAGTGCCCATTTTTCTGTATTCGGCGGTTCCGTGCCGGAGAATCAGCGGAACGGTCGCCAGCGTTTCAACATTGTTTATAACTGTCGGTTTTTCCCAGAGCCCGCTTTGCGCCGGGAAGGGGGGTTTTGGCGCCGGCATGCCGCGCTCGCCCTGAACCGAGGCAAGAAGCGCGGTCTCCTCTCCGCAAACGAAAGCGCCAGCTCCTTCCATTACCGAGATATTGAAGGACTTGTCTGAGGCGAAAATGTTGCTGCCGAGGATGTTCAGCGCGAAAGCGTCGGCCACCGCTTTTCTCATGCGCTTGACCGCCAGGGGATATTCAGTCCGTACATATACTATGCCTTCGTCCGCGCCCGTGGCGAGGCCGGCAATTATCATCCCTTCGATAACGCTATGCGGGTTTCCCTCCATTACGCTCCTGTCCATGAAGGCTCCCGGGTCGCCTTCGTCGCCGTTGCAGACGATGTATTTCTTGGCGCTTTTCTGAATTCTCGCCATATCCCATTTCCTGCCTGTCAGGAACCCGGCTCCCCCGCGGCCTCTGAGTCCCGACGCGGAAATATCCCTGCAGATAACCTCGGGGGACATATTGAAAGCCGCGTTCTCCGCCGAAGAATAGCCGTTGTCGGCGATATACTCATTTATATCTTCCGGGTCAATAACACCGCACGATTTGAGGACATAACGGTGTTGTTTCTTGTAAAAAGGTATCTCGGATAGGATGGCAGTTCTTTCGCCGGTTGAAGGGTTTGAATACACAAGCCTTTCTACCAGTTTGTTCGCTTTTATTGTGGCCGTCACTATCTCTTCTGCGTCCGCCGGCTTGACCTTGGTGTAAAGTACGCCTTGCGGGAAGATTGTGACAAGAGGACCCATTTGACAGAAGCCCTGGCAGCCGCTCTTTGAAAGCAAGGTGCCGTTCTCTTCTTTCTTTAGTTCCAAAACAACATCGAGTCCGTTTTGTTCGAGGCTTTTCTTTAAAGCGTCAAATACCTCAAGCGAGCCGTTTGCCACGCATCCCGTTCCGGCGCAGACTACCACTCTCGCTTTGATTCCGTTTTTCAGCCTGCTGTAGCCCAGGCCTATCTCTTTTAGACTCAAAGTTTCAGGCATTTACCGCCTCCTTTTGTTTTTCTTCGGTTTTAATTATCCCGTCAAGCACTTCCGAGGTCTTTTCGGGAGTCATCTGGCCGTACACTCTCTCATTGATTACCACCGCTGGAGCAAGGCCACAAGCGCCCAGGCAGGATACGGTCTCGATCGTAAAGAGCATGTCCGGTGTCGTGTTAATCTTTTCGGAAAGGGAGAGTTTCTTATAAAGCGCGTCTAATATGCCGGTAGACGTTTTTACATGGCAGGCTGTTCCGTCACAGACTCTTATTATGTACTTGCCTTTGGGTTTAAGCGTGAAGTGCGAGAAGAAAGTGGCAACTCCGAAGACTTTTGCCGGCGAGATGTTAAGGGAGGTGGCGACAAAAGACATTATCTCTTCGGGCAGATACCTGTAGACCTCCTGAACCTGCTGCAGCACGGGTATCAGCCTGGCAGGGTCGTTGCCGTTTTTCTCCAGTATCCTGCAAACCTCCTCGAACTTTCTGTGATTCCTGTTGGTCATGAAATCCTCCTGGCTGCCACTTCAGAAATTTTCTTGCTGAGAACCGCGAGCGAGCAGGCAAGGTTCTCGTGCTGAACTACGATATCAGGCCTGCAGATTATCTTAGTCGGGGAAAAATTCCAGATGGCCCTGATGCCGGCCTCTGTCATTAGGTTGGCTGACTCCTGAGCGTATTGAGCGGGCACCGTGAGTATGCCAATTGAGACCTTCATCCTCCGCACCATGTCGGAAAGCTTCTTTATGTCGAAGATCCTTTTTCCGTACACGCTGGTGTTTATCTTGGCCGGGTTATTGTCAAAGGCGGCAATTATCATCAGCCCGTATTCCTTGAACCCCTGATACCCTATGAGCGCGGATCCCAGATTTCCCGCTCCGACAAGAAAGGCCTCAGATTTGCTGTTCCAGCCCAAGAAGTTCTCGATGGCTGCGATAAGCTCCTTTATATTGTAGCCAACCTTGGGCTTGCCGCTGGCTTCGGTTATCTCAAGGTCCTTTCTGACCTGGATAGCCGTGAGGTGGAGGGCGTCAGCGATTGTGGTGCAGGATATTTCCGAGCTCCCGGCGTTTAGCCTGGATTTCAGCAACTGGTAATAGATTGGAAGCCGCCTTAATGTGGGTTCCGGTATTGCCTTGATGCTTTCCTGGTTCTCAGCCGGATCGTTCTTCATTGAGCCTCCTTAATAGATAAACTTATATCTATAAAATTGTATCTAAAGAGACTTCTCTTGTCAATAGAAAATCTTGCAAAAAATGCAATACAATCCGTGGCCTGTATTATAACTTATAGAACAATAGCTTTCTGCCAAGTCCGTGGCGGTTTAAAGAATATGTTACAGGAAGGCCGCCGTCAAAACATTGGGATCAGTGAAAAAAAGGCATGTTCAATTCAAAAGGTGGAGCAGGTTCTCCGAAAAACTCCTTGGACAGACAGATTGGGTGGGGTGAAGAAACGCTTTGGCTGAATTAGCAAAGGGCAAAAAATGGAAAAGGCTTCAGCGAAAAAGAAAAAAGGAGTTGCAGTTTGTCAGTGATCCCGTGAATATCCCGGCTCAAGCCGCTCAGATATAACCGCTCAGGAACTGGCAATGATTAAAGTGAATAGATTTCCTTTGCCGACAACATGTGCACCCCGGCTTTCTTTAAGACCTTAATGCCTTCGTCTATGTTCTCGGTCCGAAGGACTACTACCGCGTCATTGTCCTGCTTGTCGGCGAAAGCGTAAATGTATTCCACGTTTATGCCGGCGTTGCTGAGAGTGGAAAGCACATCGGCCAGGCCGCCCGGCTGATCCTTAACGGCCATTGCGATTACATCATTCTCTTTTACGGTGAAGTTGCTTTGCTCCAACACCAGTTTAGCTTTGTCAGGATCGGCGACTATCAGGCGGAGTATGCCGAAGTCCAGCGTGTCGGCTATTGATAAGGCCCTGATATTTATTTTTTCCCTGCCAAGAGCTTTTAGGGCCTCGAGCAGCCTGCCCTTCTTATTCTCAAGAAAAATAGAAATCTGTTTTACTCTCATATTTGCCTCCAAAGTCTGCAGCTCAGCGGATTACTAATTACTGATTGCTAATTGCTAATGTAGAACTAGCTGATTAAGCGTCTATGCCGGCTTTTAAGCATCTGAGCCTCTAAACATCCAGCCCTCCAATCTTCCAACCTTCCAAGCATCTCTACTTGAGTTCTCTCTGATCGAACACCCGCTTTGCTTTGCCTTCGCTGCGCGGAAGCGTCTTTGGTTCAACCAAGGTAACTTTGAGTTTCAGTCCGACAGATTTTTCTATATGGTTTTCAATGTTCCTCTTTGTCTCTTCCATATGCCTTATCTCGTCGGAAAAGAGGCTCTCTGAGGCTTCAACCTGTACTTCTATTTCGTCCAACTGGTGCGGCCTAGTGATAATTATCTTGTAATGAGGTTCAAGTCCGTTTATCTCGAGCAGGGCTTTTTCTATTGAAGACGGGAAGACAATTACTCCGCGGATCTTCAGCATATCATCAGACCGGCCGGTGATTCTGTCCATCTTGATGGTAGTTCTGCCGCACTTGCACTCGCCGCGGCGAAGAGAGGTGATATCTTTTGTGCGGAACCGTATCATAGGAGTGCCTTCCCGCGTAAGCGTGGTTAGCACGAGCTCGCCCTTTTCACCTTCAGAAAACACCGACAAATCTTCCGGAGAGATTATTTCAGGATAGAAGAGGTCTTCCTGCAAGTGCAGGCCGTGTTTAACTCCGCATTCCTGGGCCACCCCCGGGCCTATGATTTCGGTAAGGCCGTATATGTTGGTGGCTGAAAGATGCAGCCGTTTCTCTATTTCTTCGCGCATCTTTTCGGTCCACATCTCGGCTCCGAAGACGCCGGCTTTTAGTTTTAGGGATTTTAAATCAATCTTGTCTTCCTTTGCGGATTCCGCCAAGAAGAGCGTGTAGGAAGGAGTGCAGGTAAGTATGGTGCTCCCGAAATCGCGCATGATTTCCAGCTGGCGTTTGGTGTTGCCGGCAGAGATGGGTATGACATTCGCGCCTATTTTTCTGGCTCCGTAATGAACTCCCAGCCCGCCTGTAAAAAGTCCATAGCCGTAAGCATTCTGGACTATGTCTGCTCTGGTGCAGCCCGCCATAGTAAGGGAGCGCGCCATTACTTCGCTCCAGAGTTCTATGTCTGCCACGGTATAGCCCATAACTACAGGTTTGCCGGTTGTTCCCGAAGAAGTATGGATCTCAACGATCTCTTCCATCGGTGCGGCGAACATGCCGAAAGGATAAGCGTCCCGCAATTCCGCCTTGGAAGTGAATGGAAGTTTCTCGATGTCTTTTAGCGCTTTTATATCAGAGGGTTTTACGCCTGACTTGTCAAAAGCTTTCTTATAATACGGAACTTTCTCGTAAGCGTATCTTACGATGTTTTGCAGCCGTTCCAGCTGGAGCTGTTCCTTTTCCAGGGGCAGAAGGCACTCTGCCTTTTTATTCCAAATGAGAGACATGAATCCTCCGTAAAAGGGAAAAGACGTTTAACCGCAAATTCCATCACGAAATCGCATTAGTTTAAATCACAAATCACAAGCGCCAAATCACAAATAAAAATAAAGAAAAAACTTTTAGAATTACTTTGTGCTTTTTGTTTTGGTGTTTGTTTGGTGCGTGTGATTTGGTGCTTTACTGCTTATAGCGCCTTCTTTGCTTTCTCAGTATCCTTAATATCGCAAATGAGCAACGCGCCCTGTCTGTCCTTCTCAATTAAAACATAGGCATTCTCAATGTTCAAGCCGCTTTTCGCGATAAACTGCGCGACATTGTGAAACCCGCCCGGCTTATCTTCCATCTCTATGGCAAAGACCTCATTCATGGATATAGTGAAGCCGGCCTTTTTGAAGGCTTCCAGCGCTTTCTCGGGTTTGTCTACAATGAACCTCATTATCCCGAAGTCTCCCTGGCTGGCGATATTAAACGCCATGATATTAATCTTGTTTTCCTCAAAAACTTTGGTTATATGCTCCAGTTTCCCCGGCTTATTTTCCGCGAAAATTGACAACTGCTTAATGTTTTTCATACACAACTCCTGAATCTGGGTTTGATTACGCAGATTCATTATTAAGATTACGCAGATTAGTAATGTGACACTCTCTTTATTTCACAACTTTTATTGCCAAAGTTGATGATTAGACCTACTCTGAGACCTGAAGCTTTTAAGTATGAAACCATCTGCGATTCAACTATCTTTGGCAAATAGCCGGCCACGGATTTCAACTCAACTATTATTTTCTCTTTTATAACCAG
>CAITPB010000020.1 GCA_903894145.1 Candidatus Firestoneibacteriota bacterium
CTTGTGTATCAGTTGTAACATTAACAGTAGAGCCATCAAGAGTTGTTAGAATAATCGTTGTGTTTTTGAGCGGTTGATTCTGATACATAGCCGAGAAATTGATTTTTCCGTTGCCGTTTCCTACATTGGTTTGATGAGTTGCAGTGCCGTTTGTTGGTGGAGTGATGTTGCCGGAATTGGCGGCCCCGGTATCTAATGCCGGAGCTACCGGATTATTCTTTGCGCACCCTGAAGCGATTACTACTGCGAGAAGTCCATACAAGATGTATTTCACTTTCCCCCCTCCTCCGTTTATTATTTTGTCTTGCCAAATACTTTTGGCAATGATTAATATCCTTTCCTATCAAAACAAAACCCGCAGGCTTTTGGGCCGCGGAAGTTTATTTAGTTACTCCTGAGAATTTGTTGTATAGCGGTACTGTGATTGTGTTGACTGCCCCGTTTGCTCTAACATCAAGCTGAAGTTTGAACGCCGGAATATAGGCGGTGTTCGCGGTAAGCGTTCCGGAGTCTTCCCCGTATTTGCCTATCGTTTTTTCCGCGTAAAGAACGCCGTTAATGTCTATGAGTTTCATATAGACAATAGGCGCGCTTGATTTGACATTTACGCTGAACTTGTTCCCGATTGCTGTTAAATTGACCTGAACATCACCCCAAACTGCCTGCTTGGTGTAGTTATAGTATTTAGGTTCCTCCGGGGCTTTTGCAGGCTCCTGAGTTGGTTTTTGAGGCGTTTCTTTGCCTCCACCCGCTGTTTCTCCGTTTTTTACTATCATTCTTGGCAGAGAAACCTGTTGAGATGATGAAGAGGAAAGCTGGTCTATCAATGCTAAATGTCTGTCTTTAAATTGTTCCAGTTGTTCGCTAATCCCGGCGTTTAGAGTTACACCAAAGATTATTGATAATAGGGATATGTTAATGGCGGATTTATGGTCCAAGTTTTCCCCTTGAATGAAATTAGTACTGATGATGTTCCGTCATATTTGTATGAGCCTTGAAATAAACCTGTCCAAGGAACATTGCCATAAAGCCAGCAGTAATTAGAAGGATAGTAGTTAGAAGTTATTGAATAATCACATTGGAAATAATACGCATCTCCTATATGTCCATCGATAAGTTGCTGCCATTGGACAGAATTAATTGCTCCGCCGTTTTTGAAAGTAAGGTACTGCCTTATATCGTGGGGCAATGAGCCGGGTGCATTCGCGCTCGTCATAACAGCTGTCCAGGCATCCAATGGTATGCCGTTGTTTCGCGAGATTGTTATTGAGAAGTAATTTGTAGCGTTGCCGTATATATTTATTGTTCCTGTGGCAAAGATAGGGTCTGTAAAGTTTTTAACCGCTGTGCTTGTGTTTGTGAGTATTGTGCTGCCGTTAGCCATTCCCGAAATGGTGTAGGTAGGCGCGCTCCCGCTGTAAAAGTCCGGGTAGGAAACAGAAATGTCCGAAGAAGTGTTGTTTTGGACTGAAACTACAGAAGATGACCAGCCAGCAGGCAATGATGAACAGGAAATAATAAGCGGAACAGGGACGGTAGAGGTGTCGGTATATGATATTGTGTAAACTATGCTGTTGGAGACCGCGCCGTAGTTTAAATTGGCGGATTTGAGCTGAATGCTTGCCGTTCTTGATTCCGTGAATGCCACCGCTGAGGCCTTTCCGCTGTTTATGGTTAAAGTCTTGCTGTAGCCGGGGCAGTTTTGGTAAGGCTGTAGAGCAACGGTGTAATCTCCGTTTAGATCACAGATATAATGCCCGTTTCCGGAAGCATCAAGAGCGACCTGAACAAATGAACCATCCGGCCGGCTAATCTTGCATAGCGAGCCGCTTTGAGGCTGTCCGTAGTAATTGAATGAAATATCAATTCTACCGCCAGCGATGACTCTGGAGTCCGGCGTGGGCGGGTTGCCGTTGTCGAACCCCGGAGATAATGGATTTTTACCGCACGATGAAAATATTAGTCCGGCTCCTGCAAGTATCAAAACAAAGCGAAACATCAACCTCCTTCATCCCGGCTTAAAAGATTCTTAGCAGAAAGACCGAACCAAAGAATAGCAGTTAGAATATTTTGACCCCCTAATTTGCTTCCAAATTAGGGGATAGCAGGGTGCTTAGAGTGCATAATTAGAGTTTTGAGCACCCTGCTAAAACTTATAGGCGATATTAAGCCTGTAGGCAATTGTTCCGTAATCTCTTGAATAAAACTCTGTCATGGCTGTCGGATCCTCGTTGCCCTTAAAGAGCGGAACCGGCATGCAGTTGTTTAAGGAGCTGAAAGACGGCCTTGCAAAGGTGTAATCTCCGACTCCGTTTGTCATGCTCAAAGAGATTTCAAGCCCGCCTAAGCGTTTAAAGAGCTTGGCAAAGTAGGTTGTTTGGGGCAAGGTTGCTTTGACGGGAGTGTAGAAGTCTCCTCCCGTGAAGGCGTTCTGTAATGAGGGGTTAAGCGGTAGTTGGGATTCAACAATCAGGCTGTCAAAGATGCCCAGGGTAATGTTTGAAAGAAGGACATTGCCTCCGATACAGGCCACGGAAGTGGCCGGAAGATAGACATTCTGCATGGAGTATTCGCCGTAGAAGGAATAATTATGGTCTATGCTGATGTCTGCCGTGAAAGATACGCTTGGCTGGCCCGATAATGAGGAATAAGAGAACAGAATATCCCTTGTCTGTGAGTAGTTGGCCGCCAAAGAGACTGTCAGCTCTTTCCCGATGGTGTTATTGAACTTGAATCTTGTCCTGAATTGACCAAACCACATAGGATTATCGTATTGAGAGGTCACGAAGTTATTGAAGAAATTAGGAATGAAGCCGAAGGAAATGGCTGTTGGCGGGATTTCAACGAGCTTTTCCTCGCTGACTCCCGTCTTTAGAAGGAAATTAGAGGTTGCCACAAAGCCCTGCACCCTCCTCGCTCCCATAAGGTTGTACCTGCCGAAATAATAGGTTGGAGATAATAGAGAGGATATGTCCTCTCTTCCGACAGTAAGGCGCAGCCAGTCGTTCACATATGAAACA
>CAITPB010000021.1 GCA_903894145.1 Candidatus Firestoneibacteriota bacterium
ACCGTCTTTTCCATCGCGGTCTCAAAATCATAGCGCGGAGTAAAGCCCAGCTCCCGCGACTTCTTTGATGAAATCGAATACCTGAAGTCGTGCCCGAGCCGGTCTTTTACGTATCTTATCAGCGACTCCGGTCTGTCAATGAGTTTCAGTATGAGTTTAGTGATATAAATATTCTGCTTCTCGTTACCGCCGCCGAGGTTATAGACCTCTCCGGTCTTGCCTTTATGCAGCGCAAGATCCACGCCCGCGCAGTTGTCTTCCACATAGATCCAATCGCGGACATTCATGCCGGTTCCATATACCGGGACCTTCAGTTCCTCGAACGCGTTGGTGATAAAAAGCGGAATGAGTTTTTCCGGATATTGGAACGGCCCGAAGTTATTTGAACTTCTAGTAATTATTACCGGCATGCCGTAGGTGGTAAAATATGAGAGCGCAAGCAGATCTCCGGCGGCCTTGCTGGAAGAATACGGGCTGCTCGGGGAAAGCTTGTCGGTTTCTTTGAAAGAACCCGTTTTCCTGCTGCCATAAACCTCATCCGTGCTTATCTGCAGGAACTTCTTTACCCCTGCCTTCCTTGCCGCTTCCAGCATCGTGTAGACGCCAAAGTAATTTGTGCGGATAAAAGCTTCCGGGTCGTCGATTGACCTGTCAACATGCGATTCCGCCGCGAAATTCACCACCAGATCAACGCCTTTCATAACTTTCGCCGCAAGTTTCGCGTCGCAGATGTCGCCCTTTACAAAGGAGTAGTTTTTGTTTTCTGCCGGTTCCCTGAGATTGTCAGGGTTCCCCGCGTAGGTCAGTTTATCAAGGTTTATTACCTTATAGGAAGGATGCTTTTTGAGGACATACCTGATGTAATTACTGCCAATGAAACCGGCTCCGCCTGTAACAAGAAGTTTCATCCGTCCTGCCTCGCCCAGTTATATTTAATTTTCTTGGTGTGCGCCGGAAGGCGGTATTCGTCGGGTTTCTTGTAGTTGTAAAGTTCCGTCGGACAGTTGATTATCATGCTCTCGGACTCGCTTATGCACTTGAAGCCGTGAAATACGTTGTTGGGTATCTGAAGGAGAACGGGATTATGAACTCCTATGCAGAATTCGTTTATCTCGCCCCTAGTGGAAGAGTTCTTCCTGTCGTCAAAGAGCACGACCTTTGCCATCCCTTTAACACAGCAGAAATTATCAGTCTGTATTTTGTGGTAATGCCAGGCCTTAACGACTCCCGGGTAGGTAGTTGTGATATACATTTGCCCGAATTTTTTGAATTCAGGGTCATCCGAGCGCATTATCTCCATCAATCTTCCCCTCTCATCCGGGAAGACTTTAAGTTTTTTTACTTTCACTCCGTTTATCATATTGCCAACCTCCGCGCCTTACGTTATAAACGCTGCAAACCTTGTTTTGTTCTTGCCTTTGCTTTTACCTTATAAACTTTTACAAACCTTACGAACCTTATAAACTTTTTTATGTTTATTTCTTATTCGCGCCATAGAGCGAAACCATCTTGTTCGTCTCAAACCAGCCTTCAATCGACGAACCCGCATCCGCCCACCACCCGTCAAGTATATCATAACCCAGCTTGCCTTTCTTGAGGTACATATTATTAAGGTCTGTTATCTCCAGCTCGCCCCGCCGTGAGGGTTTGAGCTTGCGTATCATCTCAAAAGCTTCGCCGTCATACATGTAGATGCCTACCACCGCGAAATTTGACGGCGGGTTCTTCGGTTTTTCTATTATGCGCTTAATTTTGCTGCCTGAGAACTCCGGCACGCCGTAATGCCTCGGCTCGCTCACTTCCTTAAGCAGGATCATTCCGCCGCTCTTCATCTTCGCGAACTTTTCAACTGACTTCTTGATGCTTCCGCCTATGATGTTATCTCCTAGCATCACGACCACCTTGTCATTCTTGGCAAAATGCTCGCAGAGCGAAAGCGCTTCTGCTATGCCGCCCTCTCCTTTCTGGTAAGCGTAGTTCATGTGCTTGAGGCCGAAGTCCTTGCCGTTCCCGAGAAGCCGCAGGAAATCCCCCGCGTTGTTACCTCCTGTTACGACCATTATATCGTCTATCCCGGCGTTGACCAGGGTCTGCATCGGGTAAAATATCATAGGTTTGTCATAAACCGGCAGCAGATGTTTGTTTGTGATATTTGTGAGCGGGGAAAGCCTTGTGCCGAGCCCTCCTGCCAAAATTACTCCTTTCATAACCGCCTCCGGGCTGCTGATTTTACTTCGCAATAACCGTCTTCGTCCTGTATTTTTGTTCGCCGAAAGGAACAAACCATTTCTCAAAATTATATCCGATGCCTATCGGCGCCGGTTTTATGCCGTGAATCCTCTTATCAATCGCCACAAGCGCGTCAGGCACATAAAGGAAGGCGTAGGGCTGATCTTCCGCGATGATCTTGTGGATCCGGGCGTAGAGTTCTTTCCTCTTGTTCTGGTCAAAAGTTTCCCGGCCCTCTATCAACAGCCGGTCAACTTCCGGGTTTGAGTAGGAAACAAAATTATACTC
>CAITPB010000022.1 GCA_903894145.1 Candidatus Firestoneibacteriota bacterium
AGTAACGCTTCCCTCGTAGGTCCCTGCCGGCGTGTTCTCGGGAACCCGGAGAGTCAGCCAGATTATTCTTGCAACTCCCTTTTTCAAATCGGTCTTTCCGCCCTTTTTTAACATCTCCGGCCTTACTTCGGTAATACCGCCGTTGTTGACGGCCTTCAGCATATGCCTGAGAGACGCTATCTCTATATTCTCAGCCGCTATCTTTCCCGCGGCGCAGGCAAGGTCGGATACCGAAACCGAAAGATCCGAATTTGCCAGAGGATAAAACCCGATGGTTAGGGGTTCGTATTCTCCCTGCGAAGCGAACACCTTCAAGGCGTCAAACTTCCTCTCCGAGGAGAGCGGGCGGTAATTATAATAAGTCATTGCCATATAACTTCTCGTGAACGGAATAAAGCCGTATTCCTTGTCTGATTCCGACGGAACCGGCTCAGGATTAGCTACTTTTGGAATCATTACGGTGCACTTTTCTATCTTGCTCGTCAGCCTAAAACTCGTCTTTACGTTGGCGTTCCAGGCCTCTTCAACCTCCGGCCTTACTGAGTCCTCCAGCCCGTATTGCTGGGCTAAAAGAGCTGCCGGGCAGGCGACCAGACAGGACAGAAAGAGCGACGCCAGTACCTTTTTCATATAGCCTCCGATTAGAGCGAGTACTATTATACCAAAAAGGAAAAACTTAGGGGGATCGTAAATCCCTTTACTTCGTTAGTTTCTGGCTATCAAACCATTCTGCTATCAACTCTTCTGGCGGGCGGGTGTCGCCGTCTTTTCTGCCGATGAACCCCACATCCATCCCTCCTGCGAAACGGGCCATCAAGCCGTCGCGCTTTAAGGCACCCCTGTCAGGGGCTGAAGCATTCAGAACTGAATCCGAGATCCAGACAACTTCCCTGGCTCCGTCTTTCTTTCCGAAGTTAAATATAACCCTGCGGGTGCTGTTTATATTGCTAAAGTAGCCGGAATCCTGGGTTTTAGCCTGCGGCGGGAAGCATACAAGGAGAAGGTCGTCACCTTTCTCACCCCAGAGCTCCCTTGCTTTCTTGAGGTCTCGGTCTTTTTTGGTATCAATCTCTTTTAGCACCTCAAACCAGTCTAGAGAGGGAACAGATCTTGGCAAGACAGAAAAGGAAGCCGACGGGTACGCGCGCTTTAAACATTTGAGTGCAAGAGTGCTGTCCATTCCGAGAACCGTTACGGTAACAATCTTCCCGCCTGTACCCTTAGCGATGAGAAGAGGCACTTTCGGCACAGAACCGCCCAGCGCTGCTTCCGGAATATCTTTTCCGGTCATACGCTTAATTATCGTTCTGACAAAAAGACGGTGCCCGTCAAGGCTCGGGTGCACGCCGTCCGAGTTGAGGAATTGACAATAGAGCTTCTCCTCCGGACCTTTTACTCTTGCATCCGCGGCCTTTTTGAATTCCAAATAGCAGTCTGCATAAGGAACGCTCATTTTTTCGAACAACGCTTTCCTGGAGTCTATGTAGGCCGGAAGATTAGCTGAGCCCGTAAAGTTCTGCGACACCCCCATAACAGGTATACCCGCTTCTCTGTTCTTTTTGATAATCTCTTCCATGGCGTCAAGAGATTCTTGCTCCTTTATCCTGTGATCGTTCATTCCAAGCATTATGACGGTAAAATCCGGCTTTTTGGCAAGAACATCTTTCTCAAGTCTTTTGAGGGCCTGTTGTGAGGTGTCCCCGCTGACACCGGCGTTTATCACACCCGTCTTTGCTTTCGGATATAAGTATCTCAAGCCCTGCTCAAGAAGCTCCGGCCAGGCCATCCGGCTTCCAGTGTGAAAATACACTCCGGTTATGCTGTCCCCAAGACAGGCAATTTTAACCGCGCGCCCCGCTTCCAGTTTTTCCACAAGAGTTTTGAGATCCCTGTCGACAGGCAGAGTCTCTTCGGCGTTTAAACAAAAGGCAAATAGCAATAATATCGCGACAAAATATTTATTGATCTTCACTTCCGCCTCCTTCTATCCAAAGTTCTTATCTATACTTCGGCAGCATCTTCCCGTGCGCTTTTATCAAATCATCGCACATGTCGGCTATTTCGTCCAGGGAGAGCTCAGAAGCGGTATGCGGGTCGAGATACGCCGCGTGATAGATGGCCTCCTTTTTTCCGGTAAGCGCCGCTTCTATGGTAAGCTGCTGCACATTTATCATTGCGCGGTTCAATCCGGCAAGCTGCTCCGGCAGGTCCCCGATATACGAACCTTCGATGCCCGCGCCATAGACAAGGCAGGGCACTTCGACGACCGCTTTCGGCGGCAGGTTTGTTATAAAGCCCTTGTTAAGCACATTTCCGCCGATACGTATCGGTTTGTTCGTTTCCAAAGCTTCGATTATTCCCGCGCCGTACTCCCCGGACCTCTCATGAGCTACTATTCCTCCGCCAAGTATTTCTTTTCTTTGTTTCTTCCAGCCGGCAACCTGTGAGACACACCTTTTCAGGTACTCGTCCAGCGGAATATTGAACTCCTTTATAAGCCCGGGATAGTTCCGTTTTATGAAATACATATTATACTCCGCGTTATGCTCGGAGGATTCGGTTATATAATACCCGAACTTGAGCATCATGTAGAGCCGGACCATATTGCTGTGCTTATTCGTCCCGCTCTTTCTCCAAACATTGAGCAGCTTCTCGGCGCGCCGCTTCATCTCGGGATACAGGTCCTTCTTCCCGTCCCTGACCTCAAGAAGCCAGGCCTGGTGGTTGATTCCTGCTATTTTCCAGTTAAGGTTTTTAACTTCTTCCAGCATCCCGAGCTGTTTTAATACGGTCGGAGCGCAGCCTTCCACGGAATGGCAGAGGCCGACGGTCTTTATGGAAGTGGCTTGAAGCAGAACGCCCGTAAGCATGGACATTGGATTTGTATAGTTAAGGAACCAGGCATCGGGGCAAACAGCTTCCATGTCTCTCGCGAAATCGAGTACCACGGGCATAGTGCGAAGGCCCCTAAAGATGCCTCCTATTCCAAGCGTATCTCCGATAGTCTGGCGCAGGCCGTACTTTCTTGGTATCTCAAAATCTATCACCGTGCTCGGTTTGTAGCCGCCCACCTGGATCGCGTTCACCACATATCCGGCTCCCTTCAGGGCCGCTCTCCTTTGTGAAATGCCGCAGTAGGCCTTGATAACGGCCCTGCCCGCGTTAAAGTTTTCGTTCAGATTATCCATTACCATCTTGGATTCTTTCAGGCGGATGGGGTCTATATCGTAGAGAGCTATCTCGCTCTCCTTTAAGGACGGCGTCAGCATGCAGTCCCCTATAACATTCTTCGCGAAAACAGTGCTTCCGGCTCCCATGAAAACAATCTTTGCCATTATTCCTCCCGTGGCGAAATTACAAAATAAAATACTGCGGCCTGAAGGCCGAGACTATCCTGCTTGTCAGTGAAACTGACATAACAATATCGCGATCTATCAGGAAAAGTTCCGCCTATTTTGTCTAGTAAACTAAAACAACAAGTTAAAACATTCCGTTACATCTTTTCCTTTATATTCAATTTTTTTAGAATTAAGCAGCTTTCTGCCATTTATTATTTTTATACCATCAACTATTCTTGTATTTTTATACTCAACAATCATCTCTACCGGGCTTTCTAGTTTTAATGTTTTAACATTCTTTATATTTTTTAAAGCGTTAAAAACACCCTCTTTAATTTTTAACCTTACCTGCTTTAACGGGTAACAAATAGCGCTTTCGCGGCAAAGCCCTTTTTTGGTCTCAACAACCGTAATACTATTAACCAGGGTTTTTGCTTCCAGGCACAATTTATCATCCCCTGAAGCAAAAATAACAGGAATATTATAATGCCCCGCCATATAAGCTATTAACCCGAATTCGCCGGATAATTTTCCGTTAATCCATAAGTTGTTCCAGCCATCCGGATCCCAGGTATGGTCCAATACTGCCCCTTCTGTACCGGACATGGCATGTAAGCCTATGCAAACTACAGCGTCAAAACCCTCTAAACCAACCATCCAGCTCGGCCTGCCTGAGCCGGTTACACACGCAGCCCTGCTGTCTAGCAGGTCCATGCGGATATTGAACCCCTGCCAATGGCTATCAGATACCATTACTTCTGTTGCCCCGGCATCAAAAGCTCCGGCAACCGCAGCATTAACTTCCTCAACCAGATATTCACAAGCCCTGTAATATTCAGGATTAATGCTTACGGTTTGTAAATCCTGCTTTACAACGCCGCCAACACCCTCCAAATCAGTCATTATATATACTTTCATATTATTCCCTCCTTTAATGTTGTCTGTTTACTTCATAATCTTATTATGCGTCCCGATCTCGCTGACTTTCTCATAGCAAGACAAACATTTAATGATTCTCTAGCCTCTGCCAAGTCTATATTTGACATTCGCCCCTCTTTTAAATGATTGATAAAATAGTCAAGCACAGCTCCATTGTAAAGTTTGTTTTCTTTTTTAAAAGATATAGTTTTGATGCGCCTGTCTGCACAGAACTCTTTCCCTGTCTCAGGCTTAAATATTATCTTTTTCTTCCGGTCTATTAAGAGCGACCCTTTTTCACATATAACGCCAAACTCAGAATCCCTGTAATTTGTATTACTGTCTCCAAGCACTCCTGTAGCCCTGTTTCTAAAATTTA
>CAITPB010000023.1 GCA_903894145.1 Candidatus Firestoneibacteriota bacterium
ATTCTCGGTTACGGGCTTTGCGGAAACGCTGCCAACGGGCTGAAGGCCGGTTCTATTCCTCTCATTATACCCCGCGCTCACGATTGCTCGGCGATACTTTTAGGTTCTCACGCCAGGTTTAACGAACTTTTCGGAGATAACCCGAGCCAGGCCTGGACTTCGGCCGGGTATCTTGAACGCGGAAGTTCGATGTATCGCGAGGGCGGCGGCGAAGGAGAGCAGAACAGCCTCTTAGGCGGAAAGACCTACGAAGAGTACGTGAAAGAGTACGGAGAGGACAACGCTAAGTTCCTGATGGAGACGCTCTCTCCAAAAAAGCATTCCGACAAAATGGTTTATATAGATACAGAGCCGACCATGCATTTGAAGTATAAGGATGATGCTAAAAAGTATGCTTTGGATAATAAATTGAAGTATGTGGAGTTCATGGGCGACATGTCCATGTTAAAAGACCTGGTTGACGGAAAATGGACTGATGAAAAACGCTTCCTCGTTGTAAAACCCGGTAAAAAGATTTATGCCGTTTACGGCGATACAGTTTACAGAGAAGAATAGAAAGAAAAACGTTTGATGACACCGATTTGGATGTGATGACACAGATGAAACCTTCTGAATCATCTGCTGATCATCAAGGTCTATCGGTGCCATCGTTTTAGCATCGGTGTCATCAAAAAAACCTTTCGCAGCAAAGGAGAAGTATGCCGGATAAATTTCTTGGTGAAGTAAGGAACAACTTTCAGTTTTTATACAATAAGTATTTCGCGCTTGAGGGCGAGCATACCTACGATAACCTGCCGCAGGGAAATTCCGTGATAGTTCTCATGTTGGACAAACTGCAGATACGGATACAGAATGTGCAGGGTGAAGTAAGCATCCAGTTTTCAAAGACAAGAAACTCCAGCAGAAGAGAATCTGCCTGGGTAACTGTGGGGCAGGCGGCCCGCAAGCTCGGTGCCAAGAATGTCGGAAGTTCGCTAACCGATCCTAAAGCGAAGTTATCCGAAAAGAGCAAGGATCTTGAACTGTTTCTGGGAGAGTATTTCGATAAGTTTAAGAAGGTTTTTATTTAAATAAAAGGGTTTATCACGCTCGTAACGTTCTTAACGTTTATAACGTAAACCAAGGTCTTTTCTGCGTATTACGTTACAAACGTTACAAACTTTATAAACGTTATAAACCTTTTTTTCTTTTAATGTTATAATCTAAGTTAATGAAACTAATTACAACCCACATAAACGCTGATTTTGACGCCTTTGCCTCAATGGTGGCTGTTAAAAAGCTTCATCCCGACGCCTGGCCGGTCTTTCCCGGCAGTTATGAGCTCAAGGTAAAGGAGTTTATCCAGCTATACCCTGAATTCGCAGTTCACCGCCTTAAAGAAATTAAACCCGATGAAGTTAAAGAACTTATTGTGGTAGATACGGCGATGCCGGCTCGTATAGGCGATTTGGCTAGGTTCATCGGCTGGAAGAATATCAAGGTCACAGTTTATGACCACCATCCGGTTGTCGGAGGCGAGATTAAGGCCGATGTAATGGTAAAGGGAGTAAACGGCAGTCCGACAGGCGCGACTATCTCCATGCTCGTTAAAGAGCTCAAAGAAAAAAATATTCCCGTCAGTTCCCGTGAGGCTACGCTCTTCGCGATAGCGCTTTACGAAGAGACAGGTTTCTTCTCTTATCTGTCGACGACACAGCTTGAATTTGACATGATGTCATTTCTTCTCGGCTGCGGCGCAAACCTGAATATCATCAAGGATTTCCTGAAAGAAGGCTTCTCTCCTGAACAGGATATGCTCTTTGAGCGGCTGCTTGCCTCTATGGAGTCGCATGAGATAAAAGGCATACCGGTAAAAATAGCTTTTGCGGAAACCGCGGAGTATGTCAAAGATGTCGCGTTGCTCGTACATAAGCTCCGTGAAATGGGGAACCTCGATGTCGTTTTCGTCATCGTGAAGTTCTCGGACAGGATAAACCTGATAGCGAGAAGCAGTCTTGAAGAGGTTGATGTCGGAGAGATAGCGAGAGAGTTCGGCGGAGGAGGGCATGAGTCGGCAGCCTCGGCTACCCTTAAGGATGGAGAACTGGACAGGGTAAAAGAACGGCTGCTTGCCGTGCTTGATAAAAAGGTTAAGCCGTTCCTGCGCGCCGTGGATATTATGAGCAGCCCTGTTCTGAGCATAAAACCCGGGATTTCCTGCGAGGAATCCAGAAAGATAATGCTCAGGTTCAATCACAGCAGTCTTCCTATAATCTTGAACAACAGGCTGATTGGGATTGTCGGCATAACAGACCTGGATAAGTGCATCCAGCACAATTTCAATGACGCGGAAGTATCGGGCTATATGAAGACAAATGTCCTCACGGTTTCGCCTGATACTCCCGTAGCCGATATCCAGCGCTTGATGATAGACGAGAATGTAGGCAAGGTTCCTGTTGTCAGGGTTGATGGTTCGGTCGCGGGTATTGTCACGAGGTCTGATGTCTTAAAGAATGTCAATAAAGGCCTCATGAAAGTTAAGATACAGCAGATAGAAAAGGCCCTTGAGAGCGCGGCTCCGGAGACGGCCCATACGGCTGAATTATTGGAGAAACGCCTTCCTCCCAGGATATTCGGCATATTTAAAGCTGCGGGAGAACTTGCCGACAAGATGGGAATGAGAGCTTTCCTTGTAGGGGGGGTTGTAAGAGACCTGCTGCTCGGTATTGACAATTTTGATATTGATGTTGTTATCGAAGGGGACGGCCTTAAGTACGCGGCTGCCCTCGCGAAGAAGTTTAAGATGAAGATAAAGGTTCATAAGAAATTCGGCACAGCTGTGCTGCTCCTTGAGGACAAGCTCAAAATCGATATAGCGACTGCCAGAGTGGAATACTATGATTACCCCGCAAGCGCGCCGCAGGTCGAATTTTCGCACATAAAATATGATCTTTATCGCAGAGATTTCACAATCAATACTATGGCTGTCGAGTTAAACGCCAAAGAGTTTGGCACGCTGGTGGATTTTTTTGGCGGCCAGCGCGATTTGCGGAATGGACTGATAAGAGTGCTGCATAACATGAGTTTTGTAGAGGATCCGACCAGAATCTTCCGAGCAATCCGTTTTGAGCAGAGATACGGCATGAAAATGGAGGAGAGCACCAGGAATTTCCTTGCCAACGCGCTGGAACTTGAGATGTTTGAGCGGCTGGCCACTTACAAAATAAAAGACGAAATCGTCCAGATACTTAACGAGGACCATCCGGTGAAGGCGCTTGTCAGAATGCAGGACCTTGACGTGCTCAGGTACATACATCCTTCGTTGAAAGTTACCGCTAAGCTCAAGGCGTTATTCAAAGAGATCTATCATAGCTTTTCGGTTGAAGTCCTCTTTGTCGAAGAGAAAGTTGACAGGTGGTTCACAAATTTCCTGGTCCTGCTTGACGAGCTGGAACTGAAAGAGTGCCAGCGCATCTGCGACAGGTTCAAACTCGACCGGGGGATAATGCGCAAGGTCGTGCACGTAAAAGAGAGGGAAGAGCACATTCTTTCCGCCTTAAATCAGGTGAAAATGAAAAATAGCGCTGTCTACAAGGAACTCTTCGGTACTTCAATTGAAGGTCTGCTCTTTTACATAGCTAAGTCAAAGAGCCTTAGGGTCAGGCAGAGGATTCATATTTATATATCCACACTCAGCAGGGCAAGGATTTCCCTGAAAGGAGAAGATTTGAAGGCTCTTGGTATCAAGCCAGGTCCTGTTTACAAACAGATATTCTCCAAACTTCTTGACGCGAAACTCGACGGCAAGGCCGGAGATAAGAATTCTGAACTCGCGTTCGTGAAGTCGCTGTATTAAAAGAAACGCAGTCCCCGTAAAGCCTTTTACGGGAATATGCTTTTGACTTTAATCAGTTCATGTGCTAAAATTAAACAATGGGCGGCCTTCTTTCATATCTCCAAACAAGTCCTCTTGAAGCGATGATGTACATCGTTGCTTTCTTTTTTGCCCTTACAGTTCATGAGTTTTGCCACGCTCTTTCGGCGCACCTCTGCGGAGATGATACGGCGAAGGCGATGGGCAGAATGACCTTGAATCCGCTTGCGCATTTAAGCGTGGCAGGCACGCTGGTAATGCTGTTTCTGCCTTTTGGTTGGGCGAAACCGGTGCCCATAGTACCGCGAAATTTCAGGAATCCGAGGTTTGACAGCTTGATTGTTTCTGCCGCGGGCATTGCCGCGAATATCCTTACGGCTTTTGGGTTTGGCGTTATTTCCAGGTTAATCGGCTGGCACAATATGAACCAGGCAACGCAGGTTCTTTTTGTGTTTTTCATAATGATAAACATAGTTTTTGCCTGTTTTAACATGATACCGCTGCCTCCGCTTGACGGTTCGAAAATACTTGCGTTCTTTCTGCCTCCTTCGCTGGCGCATAAAATAGAATACATGAACCCCGCGATGCAGCTGGTTTTTATCGGTATTATCTACCTGGTGATGTATATACCGGGTGTGCATGACGGGCTCTTTGCCGTGATAAATATTGTTTTCTATTCGTTTTCCGGAGTCTACCTGCATTAATCGGAGGCTATTTTGAACGGCAAGAAAACTATCTTAAGCGGAATGAGGCCGACAGGGAAACTGCATTTAGGCAACTTGCTCGGGGCCCTGCAGAACTGGGTTAAACTCCAGGATGATTACAATTGTTTTTTTATGGTCGCCGATTGGCATGCACTCACCACTGAAAGCCAGAAGACAAAAGAGATTGCGGTTTTTGCCCGTGAAATGGTTGTTGACTGGCTGGTCGCCGGCATTGACCCGAAAAAAAGCACAGTCTTTATCCAGTCAGCCGTTCTTGAACACGCGGAACTGCACTTACTCCTATCGATGATAACTCCTATCCCCTGGCTTGAGAGAAATCCAACCTATAAGAGCCAGATGAATGAACTCAAGGATAAGGATCTTTCAAATTACGGATTCCTCGGATATCCGGTGCTTCAGGCAGCCGATATTCTGGTATACAAGGCGAGCGTCGTGCCCATCGGGCAGGATCAGCTCCCTCATCTGGAAATTTCACGCGAGATTTGCCGCAGGTTCAATAACTTCTACGGGGAGGTTTTTCCGGAGCCACAGCATGTATTTACGAGCGTTCCGGCGCTCCTTGGCATTGACGGGCGCAAGATGAGCAAGTCCTATGACAACTGCATCAATATGTCAGACACTAAAGAAGCGCTTGAAAAAAAGATAAAAAAGTGTTACACGGATCCGAAAAAGATAAGGATGGGCGACCCTGGTGATCCTTCCGGCTGTCCGATATTTCTTCTTCATAATATTTACAGGAAAGGCAAGACGGAAGAGATAGAGGCAGGTTGCAGGTCAGGCGCGCTCGGCTGCTCTGATTGCAAGAAGGCGCTTCTTGAAGTGCTTGTTGCTGTCTTCGCCGGCATGGAAAGTAAAAGGCGCGAGATATTGAGCAAGCCCGGTTATGTGGACGACGTGTTAAACGACGGCAACAAACGCGCAAAAGCCGCGGCAGCAAAGACGATGGAAGAAGTGCGGAACGCGGTATTCGGGAAAGGTCATGTTTAACATAGTCTCTAAAACATACGAGGGGCCTTTCGAAACTCTCCTTGATATGGTCAAAGAAAACGAGATAGACTCCGGGCAGATATCCGTTACAGAGATAGTAGAAGAACCTAAACTCGGAAATGTAGACGAAGGCAGCGAGTTCATTGTAGACGCCGCAAACCTGCTCTACCTGAAGTCGAAGGCGCTTCTCCCGAAAGAAGAGGAGAAAGCCGGCACGCAGGAAGAAGTCGACGCGAAAAAGCTCCTGGAAATCTACAATAAAATGAAGGAACTTGCGGGCGATCTAGAAAAAAAAGAATTGAAACAAAAGGATATTTTCTACCGCGAGCAGGATATGGCCACGGTATATGCGGAAGAAACTTTTAAAGAAGCGACTCTTTATGACCTGCTGGTGGCTTTTAAGAGCGTGCTTACTTACATCCCGAAGGATGAAGTCCTTTCTATCTCAAGGGAAGGCATAACTGTAAGGCAGAAGATAAATGAAATACTTGATCATATCAACGCCGTTGAGAAATTCGAGTTCACATCGTTTCTCAAGGAACAGAAGACCAGAGAGCATATTATTACTGCGTTTCTGGCCATCCTTGAAATGATTAAGCTCGGGCTTATTGCTTGTAGACACAATGCGGCAAGTAATGATATCTTTATAAGCAGGAAGGAAAATGGAGATAACGTTCGCTAAGGCAGTAATAGAATGCCTGCTCTTTGTCAGTGATGAGCCACTGGAGATATCAAGGCTCAAGCTGGTTCTTGAAGAAATGAGCGAGGCTGAAATACGCAAGGCTGTTACCGAGCTCCAACTCGACTATGAGACGGCCGGCAGACCGTTATGCATTACGGAGGTCGCCGAAGGCTTCTCTATAGTTACGCGGGAGCAGTACGCTCCGTTCATTAAGAAACTTTTTAAAACCAGGGTAACGCACAGGCTTTCCAAAGCCGCGCTTGAAACGCTGGCAATAGTAGCGTGCAAGCAGCCCATAACCAAGCTTGAAATTGAATCTCTGCGCGGAGTTTCTGCCGACGGAGTCCTGGATACCTTGTATGAGAGGGAATTGATCCGCATCCTGGGGCGCAAGGAAGTGATCGGCCGCCCGCTGCTGTACGGCACGACAAAGGAATTTCTGCAATACTTCGGGTTGAAAGATTTGATGGAATTACCAAAACTGGAAGAGATAAATGAAGTTCTGGGGAACGGGACATGGCAGACGAAGAATGGCATGAACGGCGAAAATGCCGGCGTGCAAGGCTCATTCGAACAGCCGAAGTAGTGATCTCCGATTCAGGGAAGGTCATGAACGGCGTAATCTCCAATGTTAGCGCCAGTGGCGCGAGCATTACTTTTGATGCATTTATCCCTCTCGGGAAGAAACTTTCTTTGTCCTTCAAACTCAGGGAAGGCGCGAATATTAAAGACATAACCGCGAGTGTTATTCGCGTTCAGGATCTCCAGGATTCATTTCAGATTGCTCTGGAATTTATTAATATCACGGGCGAAGCTAGGGAGAGCATAGAAAATGTTATCAATGATATATATTTCCTCAAAGGGGTAAAGCTTTTTGCCAATATTTCGCATGACGAAGCCATCTCTCTTAAGGGAATGGGGAAGGACGTAAAGTACAAGGCGGAAGACGTTATCTTTACCGAAGATTCGGAAGGCGATTCGTTTTACGCGGTTATAAGCGGGAAGGTAAGAATAACAAAGAAATCCAATATTGACGATAAGAACGATGAGGTGCTGGCGCTAATTAGGGAAAGCGAGTTCTTCGGCGAAATGGCGCTCTTTAACGAAGGGAAAAGAAGCGCGAACGCTATAGCTCACAGCGATTGTGTCCTGTTTGTTCTCACTGTAGACGATTTCAACAGGCTTGACAATGAGAATCACAAACTTGCGGTAAGGATACTAGTGGAGTTCATTAAGACGCTGGCCAGAAGGCTTAGAAACATGAACCAGGAAATGGTTGACCTGTTGTTCTCTGAAACCCCGATAAGAGATGTAAATGAAGGAAAGAAGCCGTAGTTGCCGCCGATAAATTTTGAAGAAATGATTTAATAATTCTTACTTTTGGTCTCAAATGAAAGCGAGAAATATGCCCATTTAGGCGGGAGTGTGATATGGCTGAAGAGAGCGGTCGTGAACGCAGAAAACACGCGCGCATAAGGCTTAGCAGGGATGTTGAGGTAACGGAGCTTTCCACCGGGCGCAAGATGACGGGGCGCATGACAAGCGTCAGTACAGGAGGGGTCAGCATCACGCTGGATGTCTACCTTCCTCTGGGCAAGAAGGTCGCGGTTTCCTTTAAAATACGCGAGGGCGCGGATTACAAGGATCTGGTTGCAAAAGTTCTCACTGTTAAGGACCTGACAGACGGATTTGCCGCAGGTTTGGAATTCATAGATGTACCGCCTGAAGTTTCTGCCAGCCTGGAATCTGTTGTAAATGATGTATTTGCAATGAGAGAACTCAAGTTATTTGCCGGGCTTACGCATGAAGAAGCGCTGGCTTTAAGAAGCATCTGCAAAGAACTTAAGTTCAAGGAACACGAAGCCATCTTTATGGAAGGTGCCGAGAGTGATTCTTTCTATGCCGTGGCAAAAGGCAAGGTCAGCATAACCAAGCGGTCAAATATAGACGGGAACAAGGAAGAGGTGCTTGAGCTAATCCGTGAACACGAGTTTTTCGGGGAAATGGCGCTTTTTAAAGGCAAGAGCACGGCAACCGCGAAAGCGCATATGGATTGCGTGCTCTTCAGGCTTACAGTTGATGATTTCAACAAACTTTACGATCAAAACCACAAACTGGCTACAAAATTGTTGGTGGAATTCATAAAGGCTCTCTCCCGGCGGATTAAAAGCATGAACCAGGAACTTGTGGATATGCTGTATCCGAACGGGATAACGGATGGCACGCTGGGATTGCCAAAAAATGAAACTTAGTGAAAATCGTAAATATGAGCGTGCCGCCATCACGCTCAGCCGTGATGTGAAAATAACGGAGCTTTCCTCAGGCAGAAAAATGAAAGGCCGCATGACAAGCGTCAGCATCGGCGGCATAGGGATTACGACGGAAGTGTTTTTGCCGCTTGGCATGAAGACTGCGGTTTCATTTAAGATTCGTGAAGGTTCAAATTTTAACGGCCTTATTGCTAAGGTCATTAATGTGAAGAGCTTTTCGGAAGGGTTTGCCGCCGGACTGGAGTTTATTGGCCTGGCGCCGGAAGATTCCAGGCGGTTGAAAACGGTCGTAGATGATGTTTCCGTTATGCGTGGTTTGAAGAACTTTGAATTCCTCACGCACGAGGAAGCTATAGTTCTAAGGGGAATCTGCAAAGAAATGTACTTTAAAAAGCACGAGATTATTTACACGGAAGGCCGCGAGAATAATTACTTCTATGCCGTAGCAAAGGGCAAGGTGAGTATTACTAAAAAGTCAAATATCGAAATTAAGAAAGTAGAGGTCTTGGAGCTGATTCGCGAACGCGAGTTGTTCGGCGAAATGGCGCTCTTTAAAGGCAAGAGCGCGGCTACAGCCATCGCGTATACTGATTGTGTTCTTTTCAGGCTTTCAATTGAAGACTTCAATAACCTTTATAAGACGGATTACGATCTTGCCACAAAGCTCCTGGTAGAGCTCATAAGATCCCTTTCCAGAAGAATTAAAAGCATGAATCAGGAAATTGTTGACACCGTTTATCCTGGCAGCGTTCAAGCGCTTGTTCTAAAGACCGTCAAAATATGAAAGTGTCTGAGAGCCGCAACTAACTCATGGTGAAGGCAGCGTTTCTGACGGATGTCCGGAAAAATCAGAAGTCAGGCTCTTATAGGTTAAATAACCGGCGCCGGCGGAATCAGACTTCTGCTGGTGGTTAAACTGCCGCCGGGCAGCACCATGATGCGCACCTTGCGTTCAGTAACAGCAAGGGCGGTAAGCGGCGTTTCCGCATTCCGCATTAGGACCACGGATTTTGCCGCGCGGCTGGCAGAAAATGATTTGCTCGCGGCAACACTGCACCGGGTTTTCGCCAAAGAACTCGGCAGCGTGTCAATGAATCCGACACGCAGTTGGCTGATTCGTTCTTCGTGATGCGTTCAGCCGCTAAGGAAGAGAGATGAGTCTAAAAAAAATAAGAAAAGATATCGATTCTATCGACCGCAATATCCTTAAGCTCCTGAACGACAGAGCAGGGTTATCGCTCGCGGTCAAAAAATATAAAACAGGCGTGTCAAACGAGATTTATGTCCCCCATCGCGAAGCTGAGATTTTAAATTCTCTCGGGAAAAACAACAAAGGGCCGTTTCCTACAGATTCTTTGAAGTCCGTATACAGGGAGATTTTCTCGGCTTCAAGAGCGCTGCAGGCGCCTATCAAAATAGCTTACTGGGGTCCGGAGGGAAGCTTCACTCATCTTGCCGCGCAGGAGCATTTCGGTTCTTCGGTGCAATATGTGAACAGCAGGACAATATCTGATATATTTGAAGAGATAGATTCAGGCAGGTCTGATTTCGGAGTAGTTCCCATAGAAAATTCCACGGAAGGCGCGGTAAATTACACGCTGGACATGTTCGTTGAATCTACGCTGAGTATTTGCGCAGAGGTCTATCTTAAAATAGCCCATAATCTGCTGAGCAACGAGGGCTCCATAAATAAAGTCAAGAAGCTTTACACCGGCATCCAGCCGCTGGCGCAGTCAAGAAAGTGGATTGAAGAGAACCTGCCTGCCGCCGAAATAATAGAGGTTTCTACTACGGCTGAAGCAGCCCGTCTCGCGGCCAAGACAAAAGGCGGCGCCGCCATCGCGAATACCCTGGCCGCGGACATTTACAGCCTGGCTGTCCTCGCGAAGAATATAGGGGATATATCAAACAATATCACCAGATTTCTGGTTATAGGTAAACGCGAGGCAGAACGCACCGGCAACGATAAGACGAGCGTGCTCTGCTCAATCAAAGATAAGGTCGGAGCTCTTTACACAATGCTGATGCCGTTCAAAAAGAATCTGATAAATCTGACAAGCATAGAATCCAGGCCATCAAGGAAAAAAGCCTGGGAGTATTACTTCTTTATCGACATGAAAGGGCATAGAGAAGACAAGAGAGTTAAGAAGGCCCTTCAGGAGCTTTCAGGTGAATGCCAGTATTTCAAGATACTAGGTTCGTATCCCGCGGAAAAGTTCTAAGGCAAGGAGAAAACAATGATTAGGAAAATTGATATTCATCTGCATCCGAAAAACGATGATCCCGGATTGGAGAAATACCTCAAAGTAATGGATAAGCATAATGTGGAAGCCGGCCTGGTGCACGGTCTTGACGACGCAGGCTGGGATTGCGGTTTTAAAGATACTACCTCGAACGACGAAGTGGTCAGGGCCGTAAAAAATCACCCGGGCAGATTCTTTGGGACGGTATGCGTTAATTTTGGACTGGGAGTGGAAAAGACGGTTGATTCTATCAGGGAATACTCAGATAAAGGTTGCATGGGAATTAAACTCTTCCCGAACTCCGGTTTTGACCCGAATGACGACAAGTTTGAGCCAATCTGGCAGGAACTTGAAAAGAGAAAGATGCTTGTCTTCTCTCACTGCGGCTGGCTGGCGACTAACGATAAGAATCCGTCAATGCGTCTTGCTTCCCTTGACGGGGCAAGCCCCTTCCACTTTGAGGTGCCGGCAAGACGCCACCCCAAGGTTAAGTTCATTTTTGCCCATTTCGGCGGAGGGGCAACCTATCTGGAAACAATTGTTTTGACTTCAAGGCTTCCGAATGCATTCGCAGATACCTGCCCCGGCTGGGGGCGCTGGGTCTTCGAAAATGATATGCCTGGACTAAAAAGCATGCCTCGGGAGAAACTTCTTTACGGCACGGATAATGCATCGGAAAATTATGGAATAGATGAGATATGGTGGACCAATAAGTTAATGTCTTATGGTTTCACTCAAAGAGATATACATATTTATTTCTATGAAAACTCCGCAAAAATACTCGGGTTGGTGCCTTAGGCACGGAGGATTGATGTCTAAAAATATTCTGGTCATACACGGGCCGAATCTTAACCTGCTTGGAAAACGCGAACCAAAAATATACGGCAAATGCACGCTTGAAGATATTAACGGCGCGCTGAAAAAAGAGGCAAAAAAACTTGGCGCCAGCCTTAGGATATTCCAGGCTAACCTTGAAGGTGAAATAGTAAATATTATCCAGGAACAGTCCGAGGAATGGGCTGACGCGATAGTCATTAATCCGGCAGCATATACCCATACCAGCGTTGCCATCAGGGATTGTCTTGCCGCGGTAAGAATACCGGCCGTGGAAGTGCACATTTCCAATGTATTCGGAAGGGAAGAATTCAGGCATAAATCATTTATTGCACCCGTTGCCGCCGGGGGCGTCTATGGCTTTGGCAAGGAGAGCTACATCCTCGGGCTTCAAGCGGCGCTATACACGCTGAAGAACGGGAAGAAGTAATCCAAACGGAAAATGGTGAAAGCCTCTAAGATAATCTTTCTTTGCCTTGTCTTCATCCTGCCTTTTTGCGGCATGCTTTTCAATCCTCTCTTGTTCTGGTCGGCTTGCGCGGCAGTTATTCTTGCCTCGATTTGCTATGGAGTTTTTATCAGGCCTTCACCGGCTATTGAAGGCGGCGACCGGACAAATATAATACCCGCGGTGCTTCTATGCTCTCTTCCGGCTGTTTTTGCGGCTGTTGCGGGGAAAGGCGTGATAGGCGCGCCGGAAGCCTCATGGGTAATCTGCCTGTTGCTGTTTGTGCTGGCTTACTTCACTCTCAGGAAAACCGAAAATCTTAAATTGCTGGCGGTAATACTTTCACTCTCTGCTCTTGCAGCGGCTTTGGCCGGGCTTTACCAGTATTTCTTCGGTTTTGGTTCCTGGTCCAATGCAGAGTTAATCAGAGGGGCAGCCGGAACCGACAGTGTAGTGCGCGGTGAACTTGCCAAGAATATTGCGGGAAGAAGGGTGTTTTCTGTCTTCATTAATTCGAATGTTTATGCGGGTTATGTCGCAATGCTTTTACCGCCATCTCTCGCTCTTTGTTTTGCCGGAGAGGGGAAGAAAGCGAAGCTGCTCGGTGTGTTTTCTGTTGCCGCTGCCGTGCTGATGCTGGTGTTTGCGCGTTCTTTTGGAGGCGCACTCTCGGCTGCCGCAGGCACTGCCCTGTTTTTCGCGGTCCGCTTTGGCCTAAAAAAGAAAACGCTGATTCTAGCCGCTGTACTTGCCGCGGCGCTGGTTCTCTTCTCTTATCTTTTGAAACCTGAGCTTGTCGACCTTTCAAATCCCAATAATCCCTTCTTCGGCAGGCTGCTTTACTGGAAAGACGCCTTGAGAATTCTTGGAAATTCCGGTTTTCAGGGCGGCGGAGCAGGAGTGTTTAAGCGGTTCTCTGCTTCAGGCGTTCTTTATCCTCACAACATGTACCTGCAGTTTCTTCTTGAATACGGTGTCTTTGGGCTCTCGCTGTTGCTGCTTTTCCTGTTTCCGTTCTTGAAAGCGCCGGCGGCAGCCGCGGCAATAAAAGACGCTGAGACCAAATGTTTTCTTGCGGGGCTGCTCGGCGCCTGCGCCGCTTTTCTGCTTCACGGTTTTATGGATGTAGATTCAAACTACCTGCAGAACACTTCAATCTTTTTCTTGTGCGCGGGGTCTCTCGCGGCGGCAGGGCTTTATAAAACAGGGACAATAAGGTTTGCTTTCCCTTCCATCAGAGCCAATCCAGCAGTTATTCTCGGGCCTGTCATTATCGCCGCGATAATTTTTGGTAAAGAGCACACTCTAAGTCTCGCTTTGTCATCAGTGCTTTTGGCTCTCGGCGCGGCAATATTTCTTCTTGAAAAAAAGGAGTTTCCCGCGGGAAAGACAATTTACACGGCCCTGTGGTTATTTGTAATACTTGTTTTTTCCTTCTTTGGCTCAAAAAATTCAGGCAGGTCGCTGACAGAGTTGGTGCGTTTTGGGTGTCTGGCCTGCGCTTTTGTACTCGGCTGGTCAGTGCGGGGCAGCTCGAGTTTTGGAGACAGAGCCTCCGGTTTTGCCGCCAGGCTTGGCATTTTTGTTTCGCTGATTTTCCTTTTTCTGCATTTTGCGGGAGGCGCGGAAAACGCGGAGGTGTTCTTTCCAAACCGGAATCTGCTCGGCGGTTTCCTGGTGGCCTGCGCGGCGCTCTGCCTGCCATATGTCTATTCGGGCAGAAGCATCTTTAATCTAAAGAACGCGGCGGTGCTCCTTTGTTCAATTGGCGCTGTCATTTCAGGCTCAAGAGGGGCTCTTATTTCGCTTGCGGTTGTTTTCGTGCTCTTTATGCTGCAGTCAGCCGTGCTTGTAACCAAGGATTTGCTCAGCGAGAGGATCCGTTTTATTACCACGCTCTCTATTCTTGTTTTTGCCGCCGCTGCGCTGCTTTTGCCGGGGGGACTGGCTGACAGATTCTCCGCGAAAGGAAATTCAGATCCGCTTGCTTTTGAAAGGACCGGAATCTACAAAAGCGCTCTGTCAATGATAAGGGAAAAACCTGTAACTGGTGTTGGTCTTGGTTGTTTCGGCGGCGCATACTGGAAGCATAAACTCCCGGTAAATGTAGCTATTTCCAGATATGAACGGCGTGCCGATTTCGCCCACAATGAATATCTGCAGTTTTTCGCGGAGACAGGCATTCCAGGCGGGCTGCTGGTTCTTTTGCTTGTCTGTATGGTTCTCCTTGCCGCATGGAAAGCGTTTAACGCGTCCGCGGGGTACAGCGCGCTTTTTCTGTCCGGAAGCGCTATGGCGCTCACTGCCGTTTTTGTTCACTCGCTTGTTGATTTCAACCTGCATTTTATGCCGCTGCTGATAACGACCGGAGCGCTGGCCGGTTTTTCCTACGGCTCCTTTGAAAAAAAACCGCTGGTTTCGGGGGGCCGGGCTCCCCTCTTTATTTCAGTTTTTCTTGTTCTTGCCGCGATGCTTCCCGTTTTATCAGCTCTCGCGGAGTTGTCGGCAAGGGAGGCAAAAAGAGCGGAGTCTTACGCCAAAGAAGGTTTTATAAAAGCAGCTCGCGTACTGGACCCGCTCTCCGCCGAATACGCAGACAATTATGCGGTCTTTCTGCTGGAGCAACGCGGGAGAGAGCCGGCGGTTCGATCACTTGCGGAGAGGGAATTCAAGTCTGCCTGCGCGCTTGACGGTTTTGACCCTTACTATCCCCGCCATCTTGGTCGCTTATACGCTTCGAACTTTATGAAAGAAGAGGCTCTATCCGCCTTTTCGGCTTCTGCCGCGCGGTCGCCTTTTGACCCCTTTATAATGAGCGACCTTGCGGATGTAAAGTACGCCATGAATGACAGGGAGGGGTGCGCGGCTTTGCTGGAAAGGTCCATACTTGTTGAGCCAAATTATGCGGCCGGCTGCCGCAAACTAGGATTGCTCTATTCTATTATGGGTAAAGAGAAAGGCGCTAAAGCGCTTAAAGAAAGAGCGCTTCAGACCCAAAAGACGCTGCTACCATTTGTTAATACTGATTATGAAAAAGCTTTGCTGGAGTTCAAATGAAACCCTATTCTGCCGTGATTGTAAATTATAATTGCGCCAGGCTGCTGGAAGAATGCATCAGGTCTGTCGTCGAACAGACTGAAAAGCCGCTCGAAATAATAATTGTGGATTCCGCCTCAAAAGACAATTCCAGTTCGCTGCTTAAGGAACATTTCTCGGGATTGAACCTTCTATTGCTTTCGGAAAACAAAGGGTTTACGGCTGCCGCAAACGCTGGCCTGGCCCGCTGCTCCGGCGAATACGTCCTGCTGCTGAACTCAGACGTAATACTTGACCGTCTCTACGTTGAACAGATAATGAATGACGCGAGTTTCGAATCGCAGCAGTCCGGTATTTTCACGGGTAAGCTGCTTAAACTAAACAATGAATCTATTATAGATTCCACCGGCCAGTTCCTCTCCAGATCGCTCAAGCCGAAAGAACGGGGATACCGCGAAAAAGACGAAAACCGCTATCTTGCCGGACCCGTTTTTACCGCCTGCGGGGCGGCAGGCCTCTATTCCAAGAGAATGCTTGAAGACTTGAAGGAAGAAGACAAGGTTTTTGACGAAAGCCTCTTCATGTATTATGAAGACCTTGACCTTGGGATGAGGGCCAATCTGCTAGGCTGGAAGGCGTATTTTGTTCCGGGCGCTGTCGCGAAGCATGAGAGAGGTGGGAGTGTGAACAAAGAAAAGAGAACGCTGTCGCGCAGATACGCGTTCCCCGGAAAACCTCTTAACCTGCGGAGGACGCTTGTCAGAAACCGCTATCTTGTTCTCCTGAAGGATTTTCCGCTGCAATTGCTGCTGGTTTATTTCCCGGTACTATTTGTTTTTGAACTCGCGTTCCTTCTCTATTTATTGTTTTTTGATATTTTTGCCGCTTATGGTATTATTGAGGCCTTTAAGGGCTCAGGATCAGCGCTCGCGAAACGCAGGCTGTTGATGAAGCGAAAGAGAATCTCGGGCAGGGAGCTGTTTAAGTGGATATCGTGAAATACATGCAGGTATTTGCGGGCGCGCTTGCTATTTCTTTGTTCCTGACCCCCACGGTCAGGGCAGCAGCGCTGAAATTTGGGATAGTAGACCGCCCGGACAAGGACCTGAAGGCGCATTCCGCTCCGGTCGCCTATTTCGGAGGAATAGCGATATTTCTTTCCTTTCTAGGAGTTCTGCTCATTGTAAGCCGCGGGAAACTGACAGGGTTTCATGGTTTGCTTCTTGGAAGCTGGATGGTATTTGCGCTGGGGCTTATAGACGATTTGAAAAAGCTCAGTGTGCCTGTGAAGTTTTTTGTACAGGCATGCGCGGCAATTGTCCTTGTCTTATCGGGTATAAGGGTTGATTTTCTTGGAAATCCGGCGCTAAACATCATCGTTTCCGTGCTCTGGACAGTGGGAATAACTAACGCTTTTAACCTGCTGGATATTATGGATGGACTCTCCTCAGGGATCGCTTTAATAGCCTGTCTCGTGTTCTTCGCGCTTGGCCTTGCTTACGGAAGGATATTTTCCCCCACGGCTTCGCTTGCGCTCGCGGGGGCGTGTTTTGGTTTTCTGATCTACAATTTTCCTCCGGCAAAAATATTTATGGGAGACGCAGGAAGCCTGTTTTTAGGTTTCTTGCTTGCGGCGCTATCCATGACGGAAAGTTACAGTTACAAGAATAGTATTGCGGTGTTTTCTCCGCTCTTAATACTGGGTGTCCCGCTATTTGACACGCTCTTTGTTATGTGTATGAGGTGGAAGCAGGGTAAGCCTGTTTATTATGGAAGCCCGGATCACTTTCCTCTCAGGTTGAGGCGGGCCGGATTATCCGTAAGACAGGTCCTGTTAACTTCCTATTCTGCTGCCGCGCTGCTTGGGGCCGCAGGTTTTGCGGTCACACTCCTGTCACCCATCATGTCAGGCGCGTTGTACGCAATCGTTCTTGTTTTAGCGCTTGTTGCGGCAGTAAAGCTCAGCAATACCGGCTGAGTTTCTGTCTGCCTTGCTTTTTAACTGCTTTTTCTGTTATAATCTCTTGCTTTAATTAGCAATTAGAAATAAGCAATTAGCAATCGCATTTATGGTGGCTGTAGCTCAGTTGGTTAGAGTGTCAGATTGTGGATCTGAATGTCGCGGGTTCAAATCCCGTCAGCCACCCCAAGTTTTTTTGCCTTC
>CAITPB010000024.1 GCA_903894145.1 Candidatus Firestoneibacteriota bacterium
GATGGCTTTCTTTTCTTTCTTTTCGTCAAGCACCTGAACCTTCTTCAGAAGCTTTTCGTCTACGAAAGGCCCTTTCTTCGAAGATCTGCTCATTTACCTTCTCCTCTTGACTATGAACCTGTCGGTCGCTTTATTGCTCCTCGTCTTATATCCCTTGGTCGGAACATTTGAGAACGAAACCGGGTGGTTGCCGCCCTTCGCGTGGTTGACCTGAGAACCGTGAGGATGATCGCAGGGGTTCATCGCTATACCGCGGACAGTCGGCCTTATTCCTTTCCACCTGTTCCTGCCGGCCTTGCCGATGCTGATATTTTCGTGATCAAGATTACCCACCTGTCCGATTACCCCGATGCAATTGATGTCAACGAGCCTTATTTCACCCGAGGGAAGCTTGAGGTGCGCGTACTCGCCTTCTTTCGCCATGATGATGACCGAGCTTCCGGCCGTGCGGCCAAGCTTCGCGCCGGAACCTTTCTTCAGTTCCACGCAATGTATTACGGTGCCGACAGGTATTGACCTGATGGGCAGAGCGTTTCCAATCTTAATATCGGCGTTCTCGCCGGAGACAATCATGTCTCCAACTTTTATGCCGTCCGGAGCCACAATATACCTTTTCTCGCCGTCTACATAATGAAGAAGGCAGAGTCTTGTGGTCCTGTTGGGATCGTACTCAATTGCAGCCACTTTAGCCGGAACATTCAGCTTGTCCCTGCGAAAATCTACCATGCGGATAAATGTTCTGTTGCCTCCGCCTTTGTGCCTCATCGTGATTCTGCCGTAACTGTTCCTGCCTGCGAAATGTTTACGTTTTACCAGGAGGGACTTTTCAGGAGTTGTTTTGGTGATATCCTCGTAGGTATCAACCGTCATGCTCCTGCGGCCCGGTGTTATTGGTCTGAATTTTTTGATCGGCATAGCTTCTCCTCGTTACACTTCAAGCGCGGTAATCTTCTGGCCTTTCTCCAGAAGCACGTACGCCTTTTTCCAGTCTGATTTTACGCCTATGCGCCGGCCAAGCCTTCTTGTCTTGCCGTGCATGATGGCGGTGTTCACCGAGACGACTTTTACGTTGAAAAGTTTCTCTACGGCGGCTTTAATCTCTATCTTGTTGGCCTTTTCGGCCACCGCAAACACGTAGAAGTTTCCCTGCTCTTTCAAGCGGGTTCCCTTTTCCGTCACAAGCGGTTTCTTTATTATATCGGTTAGCAGCATTTTCCTATAACCTCGCGTCCAGAGCGCTTATCGCGTCCTTGGTGAATACCAGCTTCTGATGATTCATCAGATCGTGGCAGTTAATATTATTCAAGTGAATGAGTTTTGCGTTCTCTATGTTGCTCACGGACTTCTTTACTTTTTCGTTCGGAGTCCCGATGATGATAAGAGCCTTGCCGTCCGCCTTCAGGTTCTTGAGCATCTCTATCATCGTCTTGGTCCTGGGCTTGTCAATGGTGATTTCCGAGACCACAATGATAGCCTTGCCGTTGAGCTTGTCGGAAAGTATAGACCTGTAAGCCAGTTTTTTTACTTTATCAGGAAGTTTGTAGGAGTAATCCCTTACCTTCGGCCCGTGCGCTATTCCGCCTTTTCTCCACTGAACCGCCCTTATGGAACCCTGCCTTGCTCTGCCGGTTCCTTTCTGCTTCCACGGCTTCCTGCCGCCGCCGGACACTTCTCCGCGCGTCTTTGCTTTTGCCGTTCCGCGCCTCACATTTGAGAGCTCGTTAAGGATCGCTTCTGCCATAACAGCCTTGTTGGGCTCTATCGCGAAAACGCTGTCTTTCAGTTCAATACTGCCGGTTTCTTTTCCGGCCATATCAAGAATGTTTAACTTTGCCATTATTTCTTACCTCCGGTTTTGGCCGGAGCTTTCTTTTTCTCTTTCTCGGCCTTCTCTTTTGCCTGAAGCGCTGCAAGGAACTTGTCCTGCTCTTTCTTGTGCCTCGTATCCCTTAACACAAGCTTTTCATTCTTCTTCGCGGTATTTATCCTGACAATGGTTCCGTTGCTGCCCGGAACCGCCCCGCGTACTAGTATCACGTTCTCGTCTTTATCAACAAGCACAACCCTGAGATTAGGCGCAGTTATTGTCTCCTGACCGTCGTGCCCGGGCATCCTTCTTCCTTTCCATATATGCCCTCTTACCCTGACGCGTCCGCCGATGCCGCCTACCGCCCTATGGAACATCGAACCATGAGAGCCGGGCCCGCCTTTGAAACCGTGCCTCTTGACGCCGCCCTGAAAGCCCTTGCCCTTGGAAAGGCCGGTCACGCTGACATAATCGCCTTCTTTAAATACTTCAACCGTAACAGCCTGACCTACGTCAAATTTTGACATATCTTCCGCGCGAAACTCCGCAAGATGCGACTTTGGGGCTGAATTAGACTTCTTGAAATGCCCCGCTTCCGGTTTCGTGACCTGCTTTAGTTTCTTATCCACAAACCCGACCTGAACGGCCGTATAACCGTCGGTCTCGACAGTTTTTTTCTGAACGACCACGCAGGGCCCCGCTTGAATTACGGTCACGGGGACCACATTTCCGTCCTGAAATATCTGTGTCATTCCAACTTTCTTGCCTAAGATGCCTGCCATAAAAACCTCTTTTTTTCTCCCGGGTAAATGGATCTTGCCGGCAAAACAGAGCCGGAGCAAGCCTTCCCTCGGGATGACTTTTAGTTACAGTTTAATCTCAACGTCAATGCCGGCCGGAAGGTCGAGCTTTGACAACATGTCCACGGTTTTCGGTGACGGTTCCATTATATCCAGGAGGCGTTTATGTATCCTTATTTCAAACTGCTCCCTGGACTTTTTGTCGACGTGAGGCGACCTGAGCACGGTGAACCTGCTTATTTTTGTAGGCAGGGGTATGGGTCCTATGACCCTTGCACCGGTCCTCTTGGCCACATTCACAACTTCGACAACCGACTTGTCGAGAAGCCTGTGGTCGTACGATTTCATTTTTATTCTGATCTTCTGCTTGTTGTCCATTTTATCCCTTCGACCCTATTCTAAGATTTCCGTAACAACGCCCGCGCCGACGGTGTGACCGCCTTCGCGTATTGC
>CAITPB010000025.1 GCA_903894145.1 Candidatus Firestoneibacteriota bacterium
GATTCCACGGCTGAATCCAGGCTCTGTAAAACCGCCGGGTCGTCTTTGGCCTTTAGCCTGGCTATCTCAATGTAACCAAACATGCCGGCAAGCAGGTTGTTGAAATCATGAGCGATGCCGCCGGCTATAACTCCCAGGGACTCGAGTTTTTGAGCCTGCATAATGACGCCTTCCGTCTGCTTCCTTTCATGAATATCCGAGAGCACGCCTCTAATTCCTGTGGTTTTACCGTCCTCCGTTATTACGCTGCTTGAACTTCTTACCCACCGGAGTTTTCCTTCCTTGGTAAGGACTCTATACTCTATCGGTCTCGAGATTCCGGCAATAGCCCTCTTGAAGCCCTCGACCACCAGGGGCAGGTCTTCCGGAAAGATTATTCCCGAAAACACTTTGCCTTCAAGATCTTCTTGAGTGTAGCCGAACAACTTTGCGGCAGGGCTGACATATTTCAAAATACCGTCAGAACCCAGCACAAAGATTACATCTTTAATGTTTTCCACAAGGCTGCGGTACTCTTCCCTGGAAGCCAGCAAGTCCGCTTCCGAACTCCTCTTGCTTATGATATTCTGCACATCCACCCCGAGCAGCTGTATCTGCTTCGTGTCATTTTCGTTATAGTCATCCTTTTTATTGCCGACTCCAAAAATAAATCTTACCTTTTCCTTTTCAAAAACAGGCACGCTCATAAACCTTGTCAGCTTTACATGGCCTTCGGGCAGACCTTTCCTGTTCGGAGAACCCGCGAAGTTGTTGTAAATCACCGGTTTCTTCTGCCGCAGGCTGTCGGCCCAGTTTCCAGCGCTTTCCGCGGGATAGTGAAAAGTTGCGCTGACGGAGCAGTTCTTCATGGCGTTTCCGTTCCAGGCCGTGAGAGTTATGTTTTTTTGGTCGTCTGAGACGAGGTGCAGGAAACTTACCTCGCTTTCAGTCAACGCCGTAACCTTGTCAAGAAGGAAAGCGTAAAGCTCCTTCTCGGAGAATTTCGGCGCTTTTTCGTAGAGTTCCAACATCGCGCTCTTCCAGGCGGCCTCTTTTACCGACTTTATCTCCGCGTTCTTCCGTTCATTAATATCTTCAACCATGCCCAGGAAAAACTTCATGCGGCCGCTTCCCTCTTTCATTATGCTGGCGGTGAGCTTGCCCCAGAACAGAGAGCCGTCCTTTCTTCTGTACATCTTTTCCGCGACAAATTGCTTTGATCCCCCCTTTTCAAGAGCTTTCATAGCCGCAACTTCTTCCGTCCTGTCTTCTGCGGGAGTGATGTCTTGAAGTCCAAGGGACATCAATTCATTTTCAGAATAGCCGAGCATCCTGCAAAACGCTTCGTTCGCGCTTTCAAAATGACCGTCTCTGTTAATAATAACTTTTCCTACAGGGCTTTCCGCGAAAACCCTGCGGAACCTGTCCTCGCTTTCAAGGAGGGATTCCGCGATCTTTCTTTGTTTCAGCGATACCGAGGCAAGAGAAGCATAAGATCCGAGCAGTTCGTCAGAAGGATCCGGCTCGCCCGCCCTGAAGCCAAGGATTGAAACACCGAAGAGCCTGTCTTCAACCTTATGGAAGAGCGCGACAAACCTCTCAATCCCTATTATCTTCTGCACAGCGTCGCTCATCAACTGCCGGCTGTCGGAAGCGCCTAGTTCGTTTAGTGATTTCAGGCGGTATATGGCCGGCCCTGTTATTTTTGTATAGGCTTTTTCGTCTACCGGAGAATTGAACTCCTGGGGAAATCTGCCAAGGGCCTTAATTATTGACTGGAAAAACCCGCTGCGGGATTCAAACTCCCTGACAACCAGAGTTTTGCGCTCAAGGTCGTAGTCGGAAAACCAGGCTGCCGCGGCCCCCGAAGTATCAAAGAGCCATTTTATTAGCAGCGGCTGTATATCAACATCGGCCGGAAGGCTCGCAAGGTCAAAAGCCAGTTCGTTTATTTTAAAGAAAACTTCGTTCTGCTCTTTAAGGGCGCGCTCGGCAAGTTCCTTATCCCGGCGTTCAAGAGAGAATAGCGCCATATCCGCGATTGCTTGCACAAAATCTTCCTCTTCCGCGGTCCACTCGCGTTTCTCGCCGACACTCTCGCAGCAAATTACTCCGGCCGGTTTTTCGCCGCGCATAAGCGGCACAGCCAACACTGAGAAAATATTACGGGGCAGCAGATGGTCTTTCGTGAATTCTGAAGTTCGGTTATCCATCAGGGCATCGGCCGCGGATACAATCTTGCCGGATTCAAGCGCCTTGAAATATACCGGATGCTCGTGCTCTTGCAGCGACATTCCGGACGAATACTTTTTACCCGAAGCGACAAACAATTTTGAGCATCTTAACTCTTTCCTGTTCTTGGAGAACAGCCAGAGGCTTATTCTTGCCACTTTCAGCGCCGCCGCCCCGGACGCAAGCGCGGCTTCCGTGAATTCCTCAAACCCTGTCGAATTAAGCTTGGAAAGCTTCAGGAGGGCGAAATTATACGCGCCGGAGATCTCCGCTTTAAGCCTCTCCTGCTGTTCGGCCTCTTTTATCGCAGTAACATCGGACAGGGTAGTTATTAAAAGGTAAGGTTTAGTCTCGCCATCCCTGAATTTCGGGATAGAGTTCTCAATAATCCAGTTGTAGGAATTCTTTCCTTGAATGAATATTCCTATAAGAACATTGGCAACTGATTTTCCGGAGTTTAGGGCAAGAAACGAAGGCCTGTCTTCGTCCTTGAGCGGCGTCAAGTCCTCGGTTACAATCCTCAAACTCTTGCCGTAAGGCGATCGGTTGAGCAGTTCCTCTTTGGGGCGGCCCAGAAGCCTGCAGGCTGCGGCGTTTACTTCAACAACCTTTCCGGTTTCATCCTGAAAGATTACGCCCTGCGCCATAGTCTCAAAAAGGAAACCCAGTTTGTTGCGGCTCTCGTTTGCCGCAGCTTCGGCTTTTGTTTTCTCCGTGATGTCCCTGAAGAATACAACAAGCCTGTTCTTTGACGACTGGAACGCGTTAATATCATACACGCCGGCAATAATGCCGTCCGCATAACTGTATTCTTCTTTGTGATAAGTTCCGCCAAGCGCGGCAATCCTCTTGTAGGTTTCCGGTATTTCGGTGCCGACATTTCCCGGGAAAGCTTCTTCCAGAGTCTTACCGAAAAGCTCGCTGTTTGAGAATCCCAGTATCTTATCTGCGGCCGGATTGGCTCCGGAAAGGACGAGCTTCCCGTTATCCAAGAGCTCAAACATATGAGCGCCGAACGGCGCCTGCTCTATAACAGCCCTTTCCCTCTCGCCCAAATTGAGCGCCTCTTCGAAAGAGCGCCTCTGTTCCGTAACATCGGTGCTGTAAACAGCGAACTTTTCAGCCGGATCTATGCCGTTGCAAACAGGATACACAACCGACTCGTAAATCCTGCCGTCCTGCTTGGATTCAAAATTCACCCATTTTCCTGACGCGGTGACAATCTCAATTATTCTTTTCCTCTTTTCCGCTATCTCAGCGGGCAATCCCGCAAATGCGTTTGAACCGATAAACTCTTCCGTGAGTTTTCCCGCCCGTTTTGCCGCGGTAGTGTTTGCGGCTAGCACGGTCGCGTCTTTATCTATCAGATAAATGCTCTCCTGCGCCGCGTTTATTACCGCGTTGAAAACATTCTGGTTGAGTTGCGTTTCATATTCGGTTTTTTTTACCTTGGTAATATCGTAGACCGTCAACCAAAAATATTTGTTCTCGCCGTCTTTTTCCCTGACCGCCAGCCCGCTGACCACAACGAAAAACCTTTCATCGTTCTTTTTTTTCAGCTGCAGGTCGCTTTCAACAAGGCGGCCTGTCTCTTTTAACTCCTTAAGGTCTTTGTCGAATTGCTCAATTGAATTTTCCCCCAGGAGGTCCTTCATTGTGAGCTTTCCCCTGACTTCCTCCTTCGAGTAACCGGACCATTCAAGCATAACCTTGTTGATCTCCATTATCAGGCCGTCAATGGAAATCCTCAGGTAACCGAACGGGACATAATCAAGAAATGGAAGTATTCCCTCAGGCGGGTTAATTTGAGGAGGGTTGAGGTTTAGGTTGTTGTTCTCTTTTTTCATAAAACTCCAACGCTGAAATGACCCCAGAATCTTCTTAAGTATATCACTATTTCCCGGTATTTTGAACTGGCTATTTGTGAAAACCCCCGGGTATACCGGGGGTTTTATTTCATAAACCTTACTAACGCTTCTGAAATGTTTACGTTAAAAACGTTATTTTGCCATGCAGGACGGAGTCCGGCATTAACAATATCTCACCTCTCAAAACAGGACACACGAAGTGTGGCCTATGAACGTCAGTACCGTGATAAACTGTTCCAACCAGTTACTTTCTTGTAAAAACTATCGCTTCATTACCCGCCGACCCTACTATTTCGGAATTCTCGGCGATGGTTTTGTTCAGTATTTCCTGCGAGAGCGCGTCTTCCACGTAGCGCTGAATTGCCCTCTTTAAAGGCCTCGCGCCAAAGAGAGGGTCATACCCCTTCTCTATCAGGAAGTTCTTGGCCGATTCATCCAGCAGCAGCTTAACGCCTTTCTCTTTCAGCCTCCTTTCAACTTTCCGGATGAGAAGATCAACTATGCCTGTCAAATTGCTCTTTGTCAGCTGGTGGAAAACTATTATGTCGTCAATCCTGTTCAGGAATTCCGGATTGAAGGCCTTCTTAAGCTCTGCCATTACCTTGTCCCTCATGTCAGTGTGCTGAGCGCCCTCTTCCGCCATCTTGAAACCGAGAGAGGATGCCCTCTCTATTGACCTGGCGCCGATATTGCTGGTCATGATCAATACTGTATTCTTAAAATCCACGGTCCGTCCGAACGAGTCCGTCAGCCTTCCCTCGTCAAGCACCTGCAGCAGGGTATTGAATACTTCGGGATGAGCTTTCTCTATCTCGTCAAAGAGCACGACTGAGTAGGGCCGGCGCCTGATTTTTTCCGTGAGCTGCCCGCCTTCATCGTAGCCGACATACCCGGGAGGGGCTCCCACCAGGCGGGATACCGCGAACTTTTCGGAATATTCCGACATATCGACGCGTATCAGAGCGTTCTCGTCCTCAAACAGGAATTCCGCGAGAGTCCTGGCAAGTTCGGTCTTTCCGACCCCGGTAGGCCCGAGGAAAATAAAAGTCCCTATTGGTTTTTTGGGGTCCGCTATTCCGGCGCGGGATCTTTGTATCGCCTTAGTTACGGCTTCTATCGCTTCCTCCTGTCCGACGACTCTGTTGTGCAGAGCGTCTCCCATCTTCAGCAGCTTCTCGGATTCTTTCTCCTCAAGTTTAAAAACGGGTATCCCGGTCCACTGCGAAACGACCTTGGCGATGTCTTCCGGGCCGATGATCCTTGTTTCTGTCACTTTCGTTTTTTCCCAGCCGGACTTTACCTTATCAAGCCTGCCTTTTAATTCAGCGATGCGGTCGCGCAAGTTCGCGGCTTTCTCAAATTCCTGAGCCTTGACGGCGGCGTCTTTTTCCTTCATTGCCTCGCCCAGTTCCCTCTCCGCGTCGATCACTTCCTGCGGACGGGTGCTTCCGGCAAGCTTGGCTCTCGCGCCGGATTCATCGATAATGTCTATAGCCTTGTCAGGCAGAAACCTCCCGGTAATATATCTTTCTGAAAGCAGCGCCGCTTCGCGCAGAGCCTCGTCCGAGAATTTGACTTTGTGATGCAGTTCATACCTGTCGCGCAGGCCTTTGAGAATAAGGATGGTCTCGTCTACCGATGGAGGATTCACTATCACGGTCTGAAACCTTCTCTCCAAACCGCCGTCCTTCTCGATATGCTTTCTGTATTCGTTCAGCGTCGTCGCGCCGACACACTGTATTTCTCCGCGAGAGAGCGCGGGTTTCAGCATGTTTGAGGCGTCAATAGCTCCTTCCGCCGCGCCCGCGCCGACCAGGGTGTGCAGTTCGTCAATGAAAACTATAACGTTTCCGCTGTTTCTAAGTTCGGTCATTACCGCTTTTAATCTTTCCTCGAATTCGCCGCGGTACTTGGTGCCAGCGACCATTGCCGCAAGATCCAAAGTTACGACCCTGCGCCCGGCCAGAAGCTCAGGGACATTGCCTGAGACTATCTTTTGCGCCAGCCCTTCAACTATGGCGGTCTTTCCTACCCCGGCTTCGCCGAGCAAGACAGGATTATTCTTCGTCCTTCTTGAAAGTATCTGGGTAACTCGCTCTATTTCGTTTTCCCTGCCTATAACCGGATCAAGTTTGCCGTCGCGCGCGAGCAGCGTCAGGTCGCGGGAGAAAAGATCCAGCGCCGGAGTTTTCGTTTTGGCGCCCGGGAGCGGCTGGGAAGATTGCGTGGCTGCCGGCCCCGGCTGCTGAAGCGAAGGCGAGGATTTCTGAGTTGCCGCCCCGCCGAGCAGTTCTACCGACAGTTCTCTGGCCTTCTCAAGCGTAACTCCGAGCCCCGAAAGCAACCTCGCAGCTGAACTCTCTCCTTCTTTAATCACGCCCAGCAGCAGATGTTCGGTCCCGACATAGTTGTGACTAAGGTGGGACGCCTCTTCAAAAGCAAGTTCCAGTGTCTTTTTTGCTTTGGGAGTGAAGGGCAGCTCGTCAAGCAGCATTATACCCGTGCCGCTGGAAAGCCCGCCTTCAGTATCCTTCTTAAGTTTCGGAATGTTCACGCCCAGCTGTTTTAGCACGGCTATCGCGACTCCCGTGCCTTCTTTGATAAGACCGAGCAGCACGTGTTCGGGGCCGACATAATCGTGTTTAAGACGGGCCGCCTCTTCCTTGGCGTACCTTATTACTGTCTGAGCCCTTTCGGTAAATTTATGAAACATTTGTGCTCCTTTTCCCGGGAGAAATTTTTGAATCAATCCCGGAGTTTATTCCGGATAAGTTCCGCCCTCTTTATATCGCGCGCTTCCTCCGGCATGGGTTTGCCGCTAATCCGCTGGATATGCCCCGGCTGGGCGGAGATCAACAGTTCGTTTATCGTTTTCAATTTTACTTTTATTATGCCTGTCTCCGCGCCAAGCCGAAGCGATGAAAGCAGGGTAATCGCCTCTTCGAAACTTATGGTCCGCGCGCTTTTAAGCAGCCCGTACGCCCTCCAGATATTGTCCTCAATCTTTGCTTTATTTGTCTTGAAAAGCGAGGCTCTTGCCTTGTGCTCGTTTTCCATTATCTGTCTGGTAATTCTCTCGATATTAACTATAATCTCGCTCTCGGTCTGGGAAAGTGAAATCTGATTGCTGATCTGGAAGAACGCGGTCCTGATTTCGATGCCTTCCCCGTAAAAACCGCGCACTACCAGCCCGAGCTGGTTCATGCGCTGGAGTATCTTATTTATATCCTTGCTGATTACCAGCGCCGGCAGGTGCACCATCATGGAGGCCCTAAGTCCGGTCCCGGTGTTTGTGGGACAGGCTGTCAGGTAGCCCGCTTCCGGAGAGAACGCGAAAGCAAGTTCACGCTCGAGCTCGGTGTCCAGCGTGTCAAGTTTCCGCCAGCACTCCTGCAGCTGGATGCCGGGAAGAATCACCTGCATTCTAAGATGGTCTTCCTCGTTCACCATGACGCTGATCGACTCGTCTTTTGAGAATATTACCGCCCTCTTCCGGTCTGCTGCGGCATGGTCGTAGCTTATGAGGTGCCGTTCCACCAGCAGGTATCTGTCTATATCGTCAAGCTGATTAATGGAGACAATATGCGCGTTTTTTAACGCCTTGCTTTTTGCGGCCGCTTTTTTTACCTGAGCGAATATTTTTTCGTAATCCTGGTCCCGGAGGAGCTGCGGAAACACGAATCCCCCGATGTTTCTCGCCAGCCTAACCCTGCTGGAGATAACAACGTCGGAATCCGGCCCCTTGCTGTTTATCCACTTGCCGGATTTATTAATTAATTCCTCAAACATAAGACCTCGATGAATCCGGGAGAATAATCCCTTATTCGTTTGTAACGTTCTTAACGTTTATAAGCCGCACTTCGTGCGTCTTGTTCTGTAAGGAAAGATATCTTTCATGCCAGACTTCGTCTGGCATAGCAGTTTAAGCCGCACTTCGTGCGTCTTGTTCTGTAAGGAAAGATATCTTTCATGCC
>CAITPB010000026.1 GCA_903894145.1 Candidatus Firestoneibacteriota bacterium
AGTTATACCTATTCTTCAGGACATCCAGAAGGAATACAGGTATCTGCCCAAAGAGGCGCTGGAATATGTCTGCGCGAAGAGCGGCATAACACCTGCCAGGATCACCGGAGTATCAACGTTTTACACGCATTTCAGGCATACCCCGGTCGGCAAGCATTTCATTCAGGTCTGCCACGGCACGGCCTGTCATGTAAAGGGCGCCCCGCTCGTTACGGATTCAATAAAAAGGCATTTAAAGATAGCCGAGACTTCTGACACGGACAAGGACCGGCTCTTTACGGTTGACCGCGCCTCCTGTTTTGGCTGCTGCACGCTGGCCCCGGTCGTGAAAATAGACGGTATAACCTACGGGCACATCACGCCGCAGAGCGTTCCTGACATGATAAGCGGCTTCTTGAAACTTTCCGGCAGGCAGAAAGAAAAGCTCGCTGAAAAAAACGCAGGATTCGCGCCCGGCAAAAACGGGCTTAAACCCGTTGAGGTGAGAATAGGCCTGGGTTCCTGCTGCGTGGCGGGTGGCAGCCAAAGCGTCAGGGAAGAGGTTGACAGATACATCGCGATGTCCGGCGCGAACGCCGTCACCAAACGTGTCGGCTGTGTCGGTGTCTGCTCGCATACCCCGCTAGTCGAGATAATAACTCCGCAGGGTCTATCCGTTCACTACACTAACGTCAAACCGGAAGATATCGGAAAAATTGCGAAAAAGCACATCAAGCCGGGCAGTTTAGCCCGCCGCCTGGCGGTGGCCGTGAAAAATATTACGGGCTCTTTCTATCTTGACGATAAGAACGCTCCAAAAGAATCGGGCGACGCCGAGCTGAACAATTTCCTTGAGAAGCAGAAAAGAATAACCCTTGAATACAGCGGGCAGATAGACCCGATAGACATAGAGGAATATATCTCGCACGAAGGCTTCAAGTCTCTTGAAAATGTCCTGAAGACAAAAACCCCGGACGATGTTATCGAGGAGATCAAGGAGTCCGGGCTTCGCGGAAGGGGCGGAGCGGGGTTCCCGACCTGGAAGAAATGGGCGCTGGTCTCGAGGAAGCAGGAAGACAAGTACATTATCTGCAACGGCGACGAAGGAGATCCCGGCGCGTTCATGGACAGGATGCTTCTGGAGTCATATCCGTACCGCGTCCTTGAAGGCATGGCGATAGCGGCGTACGCCGTCGGGGCGAGCAAAGGAATACTTTATATCAGAGACGAATACCCTCTCGCTATAGAACATATCGAAGAAGCCATAACCGTCTGCAAAAAACGTGGAATGCTCGGTTTTAATCTTTTCGGAACCGGGGTTTCTCTGAACCTCTCGGTTAAGAAAGGCGCGGGCGCTTTTGTCTGCGGCGAGGAAACTGCGCTTATGGAATCCGTGGAAGGCAGAAGGGGCAATCCCCGCTACCGCCCGCCGTTTCCCGCGGAAAAGGGCCTTTTCGGAAAGCCGACCCTGATAAACAATGTTGAAACCTACGCCAATGTGCCGTGGATAATGCGCAAAGGCGCGGCTGCTTTCGCGGGAACCGGCACCGAAAACAGCAAGGGAACAAAGGTTTTCGCCCTCGCGGGAAAGATAACGAGGGGCGGCCTTATTGAGGTCCCGATGGGAATTACCATCAGGGATATCGTGGAAAACATAGGCGGAGGGCCGTTAAAGGGGCGCAAATTTAAGGCTGTTCAGATAGGAGGCCCGTCAGGCGGCTGCATTCCGGAATCCCTGGCCGATACCAAAGTTGACTATGACAGGCTTACGGAAAAAGGCGCGATTATGGGTTCAGGCGGGATGGTTGTGCTGGATGACACGGATTGCATGGTGGATATGGCAAAGTACTTCCTCGAATTCACTCAGGATGAGTCCTGCGGAAAATGCACTTTCTGCCGCATAGGCACGAAAAGGATGAAGGAGCTCCTCGAGAAGTTTACCGAAGGGAAGGCGAGAGAGGCCGACATCATAGAATTGGAAGACCTCGCGGTAAAAGTGAAAGAGAACAGCTTGTGCGGGCTGGGCAAGACCGCTCCAAACCCGGTCCTTTCCACGCTGAAGTATTTTAAAGATGAGTACGAGGCCCATATCAAGGGCAAATGTCCCGCCGGAAAATGCAAAGCGCTGATTAAATACAACATTAACGACAAGTGTATCGGCTGCACTCTCTGCGCGCAGAACTGCCCGGGAGATGCGATAGCCTTTAAACCCTACGAGAAA
>CAITPB010000027.1 GCA_903894145.1 Candidatus Firestoneibacteriota bacterium
CAATTTTTTGCAAAAAAAGGCTGAATTTTTTGAGAAATACAAATTGTAAGGAGGATTTTAAATGGCTGTTGTAATAAGAATGACACGGTTTGGAACTACAAAGAAGCCCAGGTACAGAATAGTTGCTGCCGACCAGAGGTTCAAAAGGGACGGCAGGTGCTTAGAGCAGCTCGGCAGCTATAACCCCTTTGACAGGGAAAAAGGCCTCGTGGTAAAAGCAGAAAAGATTTCCGCGTGGATAAAGAAAGGCGCTCAGCCCTCCAATACGGTAGCTAAGCTTCTTAAGAACGCCAAGATACAGCTTTAACCAAACCCGCATTCATGAAGATCGATATCATCACTATATTCCCGGGGATGTTCGACAGCGTCTTGAATGCGAGTATTTTAAAGAGAGCGGTTGATAAGAAAAAGCTCAAAGTGAAGATTCATTACCTCAGGGACTTTGCCGAAGGCAAACACCTCCAGGTAGACGATTCGCCTTACGGCGGCGGCTGCGGAATGGTGATGAAGCTGGAACCGATACTTAAGTGTCTTAAAAGTATCAGGGGCGCAAAAAAAGCAAAAAAGCTTATTTTAACGCCGGCGGGGAGCCTGTTTGACCAGGCGGCGGCGGTGGAACTTTCCAAAGAAAAACAGATTGTTCTGCTCTGCGGCCATTACGAAGGTTACGACGAGCGTGTTGTAAAGTTTTTTGACGGCGAGCTTTCCATCGGAGATTATGTCCTGACCGGAGGAGAACTTCCGGCGATGGTGATAGTTGACGCGATTGCCAGGCTGATTCCGGGAGTGCTCGGGAACGAAGATTCAGCAAAGCAGGATTCTTTTATGGACGGCCTGCTGGATTGCCCGCACTACACGAAACCGGCAATATATAAGAAGATGAAGGTACCGGAAGTTCTCCTCTCCGGCAACCATAAAAAGATAAACGAATGGAGAATGCAGGAAGCGTTGGAGAGGACAAGGGAGAGAAGGCCCGCCCTTTTTAAAGCGAAAGTCGGGAAAGAAGCTTCTAAAGCTGAAAATCGGAAAGATGGAGGAATTTAAGATGAGTTGGCAGGAAAAATATTTCAAGAAAGCAAAATTGGTATTCTGCGTCGGCGATGTAGTAAAGGTCAGCGCGAAGGTAAGGGAAGGCGGCAAGGAAAGGATCCAGGTGTTCGAGGGTACCGTGATCAGGAGAAAAGGCGGCGCTTTGAACGAAACCTTTACGGTGAGGAAGCTCTCAGCCGGGATAGGCGTGGAAAAAACCTTCCTGGCTAATTCGCCCGCGGTGGATAAGGTTGATATCGTAAAACACGGCGATGTAAGGCGCGCGAGGCTCTTTTACCTAAGGGACAAAGTCGGCAAAGACGCAAGGGTCAAAGAAAGAGAAGAGATGGCAAAGGTTTCTCTGGACGCGGCGCCTGAAGCGGCAGCGCCTGCGGCTCCTGCAGCCGAGGTAAAGAAATAATACGATGAAAGCCGGGGAGGCTGAGAGACTTTCAAGGCTCATCCAAACCGAAGAAGCGCTCTGGAATTCAGGTCTGAAATATATAGCGGGGGTTGACGAAGTCGGGAGGGGCCCAATGGCCGGCCCGGTCGTTGCCTCCGCTGTTTTATTTTCGGCAGACATCCTCCCGCGCCTTATTAATTTCGCCGGCGTCAACGATTCCAAGAAAGTACCCGAAGCAAAACGCGCGGTTTTGAGCGAAATTATCAGAGCCGGAGCAGTTTCTTTCGGGATTGGCATTGTTGACGATCGCGAAATCGACAGAATTAATATCCTCCGGGCCTCCCTTCTGGCAATGAAAAAAGCTGTTTTAGCCCTCAAGGTCTCTCCTTCGCATATTCTCGTGGACGGCCCCTATACAATTTCAAAAGAACTTCCTCCGCAAAACGCGGTCATAGGCGGCGACGCAAAATGTTTTTCAATCGCCGCTGCGTCTATTGTTGCCAAAGTCTTCAGGGACAAACTGATGCAAGAATACCACTTAAAATACCCTGAATATAATTTCAGAAAAAACAAAGGTTACGGAACCGCCGAACACATGGCGGCCATAAAGAGGGTGGGATTATGTCCGATACACCGAAAAAGTTTTGGAAAAAAAGATTAGGGGCTTTCGGAGAAGACCTGGCCCGGGCCTATCTTGCGCGCGAAGGCTATGAGCTCCTCGCGACAAACTGGGAATGCGACTACGGCGAGCTGGATATTGTGGCTAAACTCAAGGATACTTTTGTTATTGTTGAGGTGAAGACTGTCTCGCCGGGCAAGACCGAATCGGCCGCGGATACCGTAGGCAAAACCAAGCAGAAACACATA
>CAITPB010000028.1 GCA_903894145.1 Candidatus Firestoneibacteriota bacterium
CATAAGCGAAAAAGACAAGAAGATCCTGAGAGAACTCGGCGAGTGGAAGGCAAAGGCCTCGGAAACCGCAGAAAATAAAGAAAAGATAAAGGCCTGGCAGGCCCACGATGAAGGGGTTCCCGGCGCCCGCGTGATGGTTAGGGCCGAAACCTGGTACACCAGCGACCCGAAGCACACGGTAAACGAGAGCGACCTGCTCTGCGAAGCCGAATGGGCGAGGAAACTTGAACGGAACCTGCGGTTTCGGAAGCACGAGATAGAGGTATTGAAGGACGACAGTTTTGTCCTGCCCTATATTGCTTATGACCCGCATATAAGCAAAGGCGATTTCGGCATACCTTCCGGGATTCACCGTGTTTCCGGGGCCGAAAAGATGGCCTTTAATTATCAGCCCGCGCTTAAGACGCTCGATGACAGTGAGTTTAACAGGATCCATTTCAGAGAATTGAAATGGGATAAGGGAGCGGACGAGCAGAAAGGCGAACTTCTTGCGGAAATATTTTCAGGGCTGCTCCCTGTCAGGAGAAAGCTTGACAGCTGGCAGTTCAACATGGCAATGACCAGCACGGCATTTGATTTTGTGGGCCTTGACGGTTTTATGATGCTAATTTATGACAATCCCGAGGGACTTCACAGGCTCATGCGGTTTATAAAAGACGACCATCTAAGATATGTCAGGTTTCTGGAGGAAAACGGGCTACTAAACCTCAATAACGAGGACGATTATATAGGCTCCGGCTGTATGGGGTGTTCAAAGCTGCTGCCCGCCCCGGATTTTAAGGGAAAAGTAAGGACAAAAGACCTGTGGTACTACTGCGAGTCCCAGGAATCGGTGAGCATAAGTCCGGACCATTACGGAGAGTTTGTTTTCCCGTACATAAAAGAACTCGCGGAACTCTTCGGCAGAGTTTACTATGGCTGTTGCGAGCCGGTTGACCCTGTCTGGAAATATATCTCAACTATCAAGAACCTGCAGAGGGTCTCTATCTCACCCTGGGCGAAGGAAGATGTAATGGGAAAGAACTGCAGGGAGAGAAAATTGGTATATTCCCGGAAGATGCCGCCCGCATTTTTTATGGCGAAGGAGTTTAATGAGAACGACGGCCTGAGAAAGGCGATAGAACACACAGTCGCCTGCGCCGAGGGAGCCCGGCTTGAGTTTATGCTCAGAGATATTTACACGCTCCAAAACGACCCTGACCGCTTCAGGCGTTGGGTGGAACTGGTCAGGGAAGGCGGCGCAAAGCATAAGGGCTGACCTGAATCGCAGAAATTCCGGTACGAGGAAGTTTATATGCTAAAAATACGCGAATTATATCTTCCGGGACATTTCGGAAATTCATACGATGTAATGGGCGAGTATGAAATGGCGGAGAAGCTAAAAGAGTCGGTGTACTGGGGCTTCAACGCCTATTCGGACTGGTTCGATTCTGCGGGGCTGGTCGCTCCTTTTAATGAAGCGGCGCATTGCGCGAACAGCCTGCTTATCTGGAAGAAGAAAAAAGCGCATTTCAAATCGGCGAAGAAGCTGGGGTTAAACATTGGCCTTACCATAACCCCTAACCATGTTTTCGCGGACCAGATCACGGCAAAGAACAGCGCGGAAAAAGGCGAGAAATTATTCGGCCAGCTTGTGTGTCCTTCGGAAAGTTCCGGCGAAAGAGTTATCCTTGACAATTACAAATGGCTCTTCAAAGACCTGGAAGACGAAGGCATAAATCTTGATTTCATAACTTTCGCCCCTTACGACTACGGCGGTTGCGCCTGCAAGCGATGCGCTCCCTGGATAACCACTTTCGCAAAACTGTCCGTCA
>CAITPB010000029.1 GCA_903894145.1 Candidatus Firestoneibacteriota bacterium
ATATTGACTACGGCCTGAAAGACCGCGAGACCTGGAAGGAATACAAACAGCGGCTTGTAAAAGACCGCGCAAAAAGAATCCCGGCTGACATTGACGCAAGGGTAGCCAAAGCAAAAGCGACCGGGAATCCGGTAATCATTAGCGCGGGGAGCCTCCTCGGCGTTCCGCGGGACCTGATAGGTTTTGAGAATTTCGCGATGATGTTCTATGATGATCCGGTCCTGATGGAAGAGATAATAGAGACGTGGGCCGACTTGATAGTTGATACTCTTGAGCCGGTTCTTAAAAAGCATACCTTCGACGCAGCTTCAATGTGGGAAGACATCGCGTTCAATCACGGCCCCATTATTTCTCCGGAGATGTTCAACAAATACGCCGCGAAACATTACAAGAGAATCACCGGACTTTTAGGGAAATACGGAACCGACCTTACCTTCCTGGACTGTGACGGGCGCATCTATGACTTGGCCGGCTGCTGGCTTGACTGCGGCGTGAATATAATGTTTCCCATAGAGGTCAACGGTACCGACCCGCTCGAACTTAGAAAAAGGTTCGGCAAGGAAATGCGCCTCATGGGCGGAGTGGACAAAACAAAACTTTCAAAAGGAAAGACGGAGATTGACGCGGAGCTTAGGCGTATCCTGCCGCTTGTTGAAAACGGCGGTTACATCCCGCATGTGGACCACAGGTGCCCGCCGGATGTGTCGTGGGAAAACTATGTGTATTACCTCAACCGTAAGAAAGAATTGTTCGGAATGAAAGATTGGAATCTTGACAGGGTGAACGAAACCTTAAAAAAATGAACAACGCCGATATCGGTAAAATAATGCTGGAGATCGGAGAGCTCCTTGAGATTAAGGGAGATATGATCTTTAAGATCCGCGCCTATCTAAAAGCGGCGGAGATACTTTCTACCTATCCGGAAGACCTTGTAAAGCTCTATAAGGAAACCGGCATAAAAGGCCTCACGCAAATCCCCGGCATCGGAGAAGGGCTTGCGAAGAAACTTGAAGAGTTGTTTAACACCGGCAAAATAAAATATTTTGAGGACCTCAAGAAAGAGCTGCCCGAAGGGCTTCTGGAACTTCTTTCCGTCCAGGGAGTCGGACCGAAGAAGGCAAAAATATTCTTTGAAGAGCTCGGGATAAAGGACCTGAAAGGTCTTGAAAAAGCTGTAAAAAGCGGTAAATTGAAGGGCCTTAAGGGCATGGGAGAAAAAACCGAGGAGAACATCCTCAAAGGAATTGAATACAGGAAGAAGGGAAACGAGAGGATGCGTCTCGGCGACGCTTTGCCTATTGCCGAAGGGCTCATTAAAGAACTAAAAGCGGCCGGGGCAAAAGAGGCCGTTTTTGCGGGAAGCTTAAGGCGGGGAAAAGAAACTGCCGGAGACATAGATATTCTGGTCACAGCTAAAGAACACGGCAAGGCCATAGAAGCGTTTACGAGTTTTGAAAGAGTGTCCAGGGTGCTTGCAAAGGGAGGAACAAAAGCATCTATCCTTACAAAAGACGGCATACAGGCGGACTTACGGGTGCTTGCTCCGGATGAATTCGGCGCCGCCCTGAATTACTTCACCGGCTCCAAAGACCATAATGTTTTGCTCCGCGAACTGGCAATAAAGAAAGGCCTGAAACTTTCCGAGTACGGAGTTTTCAAGGGAGAGAAGCGCTTTGCCTCAAAAACCGAAGAAGAAGTTTACCGCGCGCTCGGCCTTCCATATATAGAGCCGGAATTGCGCGAGGGCAGGGGCGAGATAGAAGCCGCGCTAAACGGAAAGCTCCCCCGCCTGGTTGAACTTGGGGATATCAGGGGAGATCTTCACATGCACACTGCCGCCTCCGACGGGACCGGCAGCATAAGGGAGCTTGTTTCCGCCGCGAAAAAAAAAGGCTATGAGTACATCGGCATTACGGATCATTCTGCTTCGCTGAAAGTAGCCAGGGGATTATCTTCGGAATTGCTGCTGAAAAGGATAAAGGAAATAGAGACGCTGAACAAAAACCTGAAGGGTTTAAGGGTCCTCTGCGGCAGCGAGGTAGACATCAAGCCCGACGGAACCCTGGACTACAATGACGGTTTGCTCTCCCGGCTGGATTACGCGATAGGCTCGGTGCATACCTCGTTTCGAATGAAGAAAGACGACATGACCAAAAGGGTAATACGCGCTTTCAAGAGCGGAAGGATGAAAATATTCGGGCATCCCACGGGCCGGTTATTGAACGAGCGGGAGCCCTATGAAATAGATATGGGCGAGGTCATCTCGGCTGCCGCCGGCGAAGGCGTGGCCCTGGAGCTTTCCGCCTCTCCTTACCGGTTAGATCTTACCGACATCAACTGCAGGGCGGCGAAAGAAAAAGGAGCCCTGGTCAGCATAAACACGGATTCGCACGCCATAGGAGAATTGGACAATATGAAATACGGCGTCACAACTGCCAGGCGCGGCTGGCTTGAAAAGAATAATGTAATAAATTGCCTTTCGCTTAAAGCCTTGCTCCGATTCCTTGCTAAATAGCTTTCTGTGAATAATAAAATTAATATGATACAATAAAACGATTGCGCGGATTTCAAACAGCGATTACGCAGATCAATGCTGTTTTTCTGCTTTAACCACGGTTTAATCAGCGTAATCTCATGCCTAATCTGCAAAATCAGACTGATTTTTTTTTTGACGGAGGCTAAAATGACAGAAAGAAAAGGTGTTGTGACGATGCACGGCGGGCCGCTCACGCTTATCGGGGAGGAAGTTAAGGCCGGACAGAAAGCTCCTGATTTTACCGTTGTTGATAATGATTTTGGCCAGGTTACTCTTGTTTCCTCAAAGGGGAAAGTAAGGCTGTTTTCCGTTGTTCCTTCGCTTGACACCCCGGTTTGCGACCTGCAGACACAAAGGTTTGAAGCCGAAGCAAATAAGCTGGCAGGAGATTTCCTCCTCTATACCGTCAGCATGGATCTGCCTTTCGCGCAGAAGAGATACTGCGGGGCTCATTCCATAAGCAAAGTCAAGACCGTCTCTGACCATATCCACGCCTCGTTTGGCGTCTCTTACGGGGTTTTGATCAAGGAGCTCAGGCTTCTTGCCAGGTCCATATTTATTGTGGACGCGTCGGATGCCGTCAGGTACGTCGAGTATGTAAAGGAAGTATCGACGCATCCTGATTATACAAAAGCACTTGCGGCGCTTAAGGAGATCGTAAAATAATGAAAAGAAAATACACGGAAGAACACGCGAAGGCGGGATTAAAGACGCCGCTTCCCGGGCTGGAAGTGTTTGAGAACCAGTTCAAGGGCTACGAGATTACAATAACTCTTCCGGAGTATACAGCCATATGTCCGAAGTCGGGCCTGCCTGATTTCGGCGTGATAACGATAAAGTATGTGCCGGGCAAATGGTGCGTGGAACTTAAATCCCTTAAGGAATACATCCTTGCCTACCGCAACATCGGGATCTTCTACGAGAATGCCGTTAACCGCGTACTTGCTGATTTCGTGAAGAGCGTAAAGCCGGTGACGGCGGAGATACGCGGAGAATTTACCCCGCGCGGCGGCATAAGGTCGGATATTTCCGCGAAGTATGGAAAAAAGACTTCCTGATTTAAATAAGCAAAGCCCTGACACGGCGCTCCTGCTGCACATTCAAGACAGGAACCCGTTCGCGTTTGAGCTCCTGTACGAAAGATACCGCAAGCACGCGGCGGCTTTCGCGCAAAGAATGCTGCGCGATGACAGCAAGGCGGCGTCTGCGGTAAAAGAAGCAATGCTGCGGGCGGCGGCTAAACGGGACAGTTACCGCTTTGGAAGCAGCGTCCTGACCTGGCTTTTCCGGATATTCTATCATGTCTGCCTTGAGCGTTTCCCACGCGGGAAAGCGAGCCGCAAGCCTGAAGCAGGGAATTCCGGAGAAGTTGCCGCCGGCGCGTTTGACAGGCTTGACCCGGAGCATCGGGCGATGGTAATAATGCAAAAATATCACAGCCTGAGCTATAACAATATTGCGGATGTATTGGGCAGAAAACCCAGCTGGGTAAAATGGCAGATGAAAATAGCGTATGACCTCCTCGGCGTTGAACTGCAAAGGACGGGAAATTCCGCGGCAGGAAAAACAGACAAAGCGGCTCCGCGTAAAAAAATGGCAAAGAGGCCCCCAGCGGCAAAGATGGGAGGCGGCAACTGAATGGCGTGCTTTGAGGATCAGATACTGGAGTACGCGACCGGAAATCTCTCGGAGCAGGAAGCCGACAGGGTCAGGGGGCATATAAAGTACTGCCCGAAATGCCACTCCTATTACCTTGGGTTGTTAAAAATCGAAGCCGACCTTATTGCCTGGAATGTCAGAGATTCTTTCGGGGACGATTTCGATAAAGAACTCATTGTCGCATGCGAAGAGAGGCTGGAAGCAAAGGAATTTATTCACGATATTCTTAAGCCTTTATTAAAGTATTTCTATCTGGCGCTTGGAATTCTTGCGTTCTGCGCGCTTTACAGGTACACTCTCTTTAACGAGACTGCGGCGGTTTTCAGCCGGATTGGTTCTTCGCGGATCTCGCTTGAAACCGAGGCAAAAGACCTTGAGCTTTATCTCGAACAGCGGCTAATCGGAGAGCTCGGAGAAGAAAACCCGAACCTCTGCACTCTCGCGACCCTGGAGATGGCGCTTAACCTTCCCTCAGGCGAACCTGCGGAACAACGGATAGCAGACCTGAAATACCTGTTGAATGAAACGGCAGACGCAGCGAGAAAAAGATTCTTTCTCTTCAACGCGCTCGACGGTGCTTTTCTGGCAGCCGAAGATATGTTTAAGCCTAAAGCGGCGGCTGTCCCTGCCGGAAAACCCGGCAAGCAGTTTCTGCTGGCGGCAGAGGCATTGGAAAACAAGGAATGGGACAAAGCGGCGGAATTATTCAAAGCGGTTACGATTAACCCCTCCTCTGCGGAGGAAGCAAAATCCGCAACCTTCCGGCTGGCCTTTGTTTTAGACATAACGGGTGATTACGCGGGCGCGGACAGGCTCTATGCGCTGCTTCCGGATAAATATCAGGGGAGCGTGGAGGGGCTGCTGGCTCCCGAGATGAGGAAGTTCGCGCAGGCCAGACGGCGCTATTCCGAACTCGTTGAAATTGAAGCCGCCAGAATTAAAAAAAGAAAGGAGAACGCCGCGACCTATTACATAATAGGGAATGAGAGAATGCTGCACTTTGATCTTGACGCGGCCGCGGACGCGTATACCAGAGTGATCCTGAAATTCTACGGGAAGAACAAGCGGCATTCAAAGATAAACCTGGCATGGTGTTTTATGCGGAAAGGCGATTATAAAAGCGCGATAGACCTTTATGGGAGCTTCAGGCTAATAAACCTTGACCATAGGATTTACGGCGATTTTGGAAAAAGCCTGGCTTATGCCCGTCTTGGCGACACAGACAGAGCAACAGCGGCGCTCTCGTGGGAAGCAAAAAGAGAGTTCCCCGGCGCGTATAAAGTGCTTGCGGAAAATTATTTCCGGCCCCAAAGGAGTTATTAATGGAATATAGGATGCTTGGCAAGTCAGGTTTGAAGGTCTCAGTTATTTCGTTTGGAGGTATGCGCATCCCGAATGTTTCTGATGAGGTTGCCTATAAAGCTGTCAACAGATGTATAGACCTCGGCATAAATTTCTTCGAGACCGCGCCGGGGTACGGTGATTCGGAAAGGAAGATAGGCCTGTCTCTCGGGAAAAGAAGGAAAGATATTTTTCTTTCCACAAAAACGACCTGCTGCTCCGCGGACGCCTTCAGAAAAAAATTAGACGAGCAGCTGCGGTGCCTGCAGACCGATTATCTTGATTTTTACCAGATGTGGTATGTGAATTCGCAGGAAGAGTTTGAAAAGGTGATTGCCCCCGGGAGCTTGCTTGAAGGCGCCAGGAGCGCGAGGAAAGAGGGCATAATAAAACACATAGGCATTACGACTCACGCTCCAAACGCGGCTGTAAAAAATATGATCACCTCCGGACTCTTTGAGAGCATTACGCTTTATCACAACCTTTTTAAGCAGGAATACGCGGAAGAGATAAAGCTGGCCCGCGAGAAAAACATGGGGGTTGTTATTATGGGTCCCCTAAACGGCGGAATACTTGGGGATAAAGGGGAGAAGTTCAATTTCCTGCAGAGAGGGAAGGCGAAGTCAAACGCCGTGGGCGCTTTAAGGTGGCTGATCGGGAATCCTGATATTTCGACCGCAATAGTCGGCATTGACACTCCTGAGCACGCCGAAGAGGTTGTCCTCGCGGGAGATATGTACGAAGACATAAAAAATACCAATGATGTGGAACTGCTTTCGAAAGAGGCGGAGAAGTTCAGGAATGTCTCAAAGGACGGCTGCTGCACCTGGTGCCAGTACTGCAAGGAGTGCCCTGCAGAACTTAATATTTGGGAAATAATGGACTTGCACACTGTAATGAAGATTTATGGCACGCTTGATACCTGCAAAGATAAGTACGCCAAGATGAAGAAGAAGGCCAATCTCTGCACGGAATGCGGCAAATGCAACGAACGCTGTCCGCAGCATTTGCAGCCGATGGAGCAGTTGAAGAAGGCGCATCAAAAGTTCAACTAAAAAAGTTTATAAGGTTCATAAGGTTTGTAAGGTGAAAGGCATTACATCCTTATAGCGAAAACAGGGGACATTAGCGGCGGTTTTGGGAGGGTTGGGCTATGAAAAGCATAATAAAGGCTTGCGTAATGTCAGCAATACCATTTATGCTGTTTTCCGCTGATATTTCGG
>CAITPB010000030.1 GCA_903894145.1 Candidatus Firestoneibacteriota bacterium
AACCTGTGAAAGTCTTGGTCTTAAGGGTGAGATAGATTTCATAAAATGCTACCCGGCTTTTGCCAATGACGAGAGGGCAGTAATGCTTTTTGAAAGAAGCGCGGCTAAACTTATAGGCGAAAGAAATCTTGTCAAAAACGCAGTTTCAAGCATGGCTGGAGAGAATTTCGCGTATTTCGCGCGTAAAGCGCCCTCGGTATTTTGCTGGCTCGGCGTTTCAAAGGGTAAGGGGCAGTATCCGATACATCATCCCCGGTTTGATGTAGACGAAAACGCGCTTGTCATCGGCGCGGCAGTTCTTGCCGGTTTTGCCGCGGATAACACCGGGTGCAATTGAGAGAAAAATGAAAAAAAGCGCTATTTTAATGTGTTTACTCGGATTAACCGCGCTCTTTTGCGGCTGCGCGACCATGTCCGGCCGTTACGGCACGCTGCCGCCCCCTGACGATTCGCTTTTCGGGCAGGGACCGGGGCGCAATGTGCTTTCTACGGCCAAGAAAATGGTCTACCTTGAAAGGAAGATTGTCAGGGGAAGCTGCTGGGATTGGGTGGATGCAGTATACGCGCGGGCAGGATATCCCGAGAGAAAACGAGTGACTATTTTCAAGGGAGACGAAGGCGGCCCCTACGCGGATGTTTCGGATTTGCGGCCGGGAGACTGGGTGATGCATTATAACCTTGAGTATCTGCCCTACACTCACAGTTCAATTTTTGTCAGGTGGGTCGACAAGAGAGCCCTGGTCGCGGAGGCGTTTGATTATTCGGGTCAGGATAAGGAAGTGCCCGGGAAGCTTTCCAGGCATTGTTACGCGAAGGCCTTTGGAATATTGCGGGCCTCGGACAGGCAGTAGAAGGAACGGCTGAATGAAAAAAACTATTTTGACTGCAATGCTGATAATGTCCTCATGCGCCCTGCTCTGCGCGGCAGCACTGGCCGAAAGATGCGCGCTTGCCGAAAAATACATCGAAGACAGGTATCTGGACTGGTCCTTGATTGATAAGGCGGGATCAGAACTGGAGGGCGTTCTAAAGGAAGAGCCGGCTAATTTAAAGGCGAATCTGCTTTTGTCGCGCGTCTGGATATTCAGAGGCGACAAAGCTGCCGGCAATGACGAGAAAATTAAATGCTATGACAAGGCGGCGGAACTTGGCAAGGCGGCAATGGTTATTGACCAAAATTCTGCCGACGCGCATTTTTACTACGCGGCAGGTATAGGCAGAAACGCCCAGCTGAAAGGAATCTTCAACGCGCTCGGGGTTGTGGGCGAGGTTAAGAAGGAAATGGACCGCACCATTGAGCTCGACCCCAAACATGTGATTGGGTTGAACGCTCTCGCGCAATATTACATGGAAGTTCCGGGGCTCTTCGGGGGAAGCATTGAAAAAAGCGAGGAGCTGCTCCTTCGGGCCAAAGAGATAGACCCCAACCAGTCCATGACCTATGTGACGCTCGCGAAGGTCTTTATGCGGCAGGGCAAGAGGGGCAAGGCGAAGGAACTTTGCGAATTTGTTCTGAACATGAAGGAACCCACGAAGAAGGCCTATTATATCCTCGACGACAAGCCGGATGCCGAAAAACTGCTTTGCGAACTGTCCCGGTAGAACATCAGGCAATTACTTCCAAAACCTGCTATAATGAGCCATGCTTATACCCGCAACCAAAGAAGAAATTGCCTCGCTAAAATGGGGAACGCTTGATGTAATAATAGTGACCGGCGACGCTCTCATTGACTCTCCTTTTATCGGCGCCGCTGTTATCGCGCGCGTGCTCCTCAAAGCAGGCTATCGCGTGGCAGTAATTTCCCAGCCGGACCTCAATTCGGGCAATGACATCATGCGTTTCGGGGAGCCCAAACTATTCTGGGGCGTCACCGCCGGCGCGGTCGACTCAATGGTAGCGAACTACACCGCGCTCTTGAAGAAGATACAGGTTGATGATATGACGCCTGGCGGCGACAACGATAAGCGCCCCGACCGCGCGACAATCGGCTACACTAACCTGATCAAGAAATACTTCAAAAACACCAAGCTGGTTATTCTCGGAGGGCTGGAAGCTTCGCTCCGCCGGGTAGCGCATTATGATTACTGGTCGGACAGGATAAGAAGGTCCATACTTTTTGACGCGAAGGCCGACGCAATCATATATGGCATGGGGGAGAAAGCCGTGCTTGAAACCGCGGCCTGCCTGAAGAACGGCGAGAGCCTGTGGGACGTGAAGGGCCTCTGTTTCGCCGACCGTGACGCCCGGCCGGGCTATATTGAACTTCCTTCGTTTGAAGAATGTTCCCGTGATAAAAATAAATTCGCCGAGATGTTCAAAGCCCTCTATGATAATACCGATCCGCTGACAGCCAAAGGCCTCTGCCAGAAACAGGATACGAGATATCTTATTCAGAACCCGCCGCAGCCAAACCTTACGTCTCAGGAGCTGGACGCTGTTTACGAGCTTCCTTTTACCCGCGAGGCGCACCCTTCGGACCTCGCGAAAGGCGAAGTCCGGGCCCAGGACACGATAAAATTTTCCGTCACTTCCCACCGCGGGTGTTACGGAGAGTGCAACTTCTGCGCCATCACCGCGCACCAGGGGGCGACAGTTGTTTCCAGGAGCGAAGATTCCATAGTCAGCGAAGCCGAGAGAATTACAAGGGTGAACGGATATAAGGGATATATCACTGACCTCGGCGGCCCCACGGCAAACATGTACGGGATAGAATGCGCGCAAAAGGAAAAAGCCGGAAGATGCAAAGAGAAAAGATGCCTCTTTCCTGCGGCCTGCGTTAATATGAAAATCGACCACTCCCGCCAGGTGGAACTGCTGAAGAGGGTAAGCAAAATAAAAGGCCTTAAAAAAGTTTTCGTGGCTTCGGGGATAAGATATGACATGGTAATGGCGGATGGGAAACACGGCAGGGATTATATCTCGGCAGTCGCGGCAAATCATGTCTCCGGCCAGCTTAAGGTGGCGCCCGAGCACTGCGAACACGCAGTTTTGAAACTTATGGGAAAAACAGGCACGGGTTCTCTCAAGGAATTTAAAAAGATCTTCGATTCCGAGAGCGGCAAAGCGGGAAGGGGACAGTTTATGACCTATTATTTCATGGCAGCGCATCCCGGCTGCACCGAAATGGACATGAAAAAAGCGCGTGATTTCGCGGAAAAAGAGCTAAAGACCCGGCCGGAGCAGGTGCAGGTCTTCACTCCGACGCCGTCAACCTATTCCACCCTTATTTACTATACCGGAACCGACCCTTTTACCGGAAAACCTGTATTTGTTGAAAAAGGCCTCCGGGGAAAATCCATCCAGAAAGAAGTCCTTGTCCCAAAACGCTCAAATCCCGGAAACCGCCGCTAAGAGTCTCAATAACGCCCTAAAACGCGGAACAAACCGCTCTTTATTAAGGTCTTACTATATATAGTAGAATTAGCAGCGCATGTCTGATAAAATAGTTTAATTGTTAGGCCCTTCGTCCCTATGGAAAAACGCGGAAAAGCAAGCCACATACTGCTAAAGATTTTCAAATGGACGCTCATCACTCTCATGGTGACGGCGGCCGCTCTGCTTGTGCTTGATAAGACTGGTATTCTTGTTTCCTCGTTCAAACCTCTCGTCCAGCTTGAACTCGGCAAAGCCCTAAAACGCGAAGTTTCCGTCGCCCGCATAGAGGGCGGCATCTTCAGCAACATTACGCTCTACGGCGTGAAGATCGCGGCAAAAAGCGAGCTAAAGGACGGGGTCCTGATCGCGATTGACAGCGTGACTATCAATTTTACGCTCAAAGACGTGCTCTTCAACGGGAAGCAGCTTCAGGAGACCATACAGAGTATCTATATTGTGCGTCCATCCCTTTTTATTGAAAGAGATGGCGCCGGGGTATTCAACTTTACAAGCCTGCTCGATTCTTTAAAGAGCGTGGACCCCGGGCAGTCCAGGTTTTCCGGCAAAGTGTATGTCCAGCGGGGTGTTGTCGGGTTTAAAGACGAGCAAGTCAGATTTAATTCTTCCCTGAGAGACCTTTCTGCGGAAATGGAACTTTCAGGCGATATCATGACGGTTAACTTCGAGTGCTCTGCTTTCAAGAACGGCAAGGCGAATATTTACGGAAGCGGAACGGTAAATCTGAAAACTGGAGTTCCGGACCTGAAAGTCACTGCCTCTGAGATAAACCTGCCGCATTACGCCAACTATTTTAAGGAGATCTCCGGGGCGAAAGGTTTTGAATTTACGGGAGGCAGGGCCGACGCCTCCGCTGTTTTTGGAACGGAAAACAGCGCCGCGATCTCGGTAAAAGAAGGCGTTATAGACATAAAGGGTCTGACTCGTCCGGTCAGGGAATTTTCCTGCAATATTAACGTAGACGGAAAGAGGCTGCAGCTTTCAAAATTCAATGCCGTGCTGGATAACGCGGGCGTGGCCGGCAAGGCGGAAATAGCGGATATTACAAAACCGTCAATAAACGGATCGCTCTACGCGTATAGGTTAAACCTTCAGGATCTGGAGAGTTTTGAACTTTTCAAGGGGTTGCAACTTTCCGGAATAGCGACATTTTCGTCCTCTTTTACCGGCGAGTTCTCCGACCTGCGTTTTTCCGCGAGCGGCGGTTTTGCGGACGCAGGGATAGCTGGGATGAAGGTGGACAAGGCTGATTTTTCAATCTCTCTGGACAATAACCGTCTGAAGCTGGAGAAGTTCACGGCAGCCGCTTTTAACGGAGTTCACGAATTTTCCGGGACAATGGATTTTAAAAAAAAACACCTGAAATTCAGGGGTAGATCAACAGACATAGAAATACAGAGTGTTTTCAATCAGCTGCTCGCTTACAAAGACCTCAGCTCTCCCGCCGATCTTGACACCACTATAGATTGTCCTGTCGAAAACTTTTCCGCCCAGACCTCCGCGGTCTTTAAGGACCTCAAGGTTAAGGAGGGTTCTTTCGGTCAGGTCAAAGGTTCTCTCAGGTTCTATGACGGCAATAAGCTCCGTGTCGATCTTTCTGCTAAGGGAGGGTCTCTGGCCGGAGGCGGGTTCACTTTTTACCGGGATAGAACAGAACTTTCCAGCAAGATAGCGCTTAAAGACTTTCCTCTTGCATCAGCGGCTGACTGCGTAGCTTCACGGACCTTAAAGCTCGGCGGAAATATCTCCTCCGCGGTCATAGACGCTTCCGGTCCGATGAATGACCTGATTGTTCACGCCGAGGCTTCGATACTTAACCCGGCGGTGGACGAACTGGCGGCTAAGTCTGCCGTCATCAATCTTTCGCTTCAACAAAACACCCTTGCCATTAAGACCTTTGAACTCAAGCATGACGACCGCGGCACGTTTACCGCCGGAGGAAGCCTGAAGCTTGACGGAGACGGGAAACTTGATTTCTCCGCGGATTTCAGGGATTTCGATGTTTCGAAGATACGCTACCTTACAGCAAGGTATCCGAGAGCCGCGGGCCGGATAACGCTTACAGCCGCGGTAAAGGGTACGCTCAAAAAACCTACATTTATTTCAACTATCAGCCGTGCCATGCTTGCGCTTTCCGGAGACAACTACTTTCAGGCGTCCGGCGGCGTAAGCTTTGACGGGGATTCATACGCTTTCAACCGGCTCTCCTTAAGGGATGACGACGCGAGTCCGTCAAACGGGTTTGAGCTGGACGGTTCAATTACCGGCAGTAACGTAAATCTTGAAGTTGACGTGAAAAAAGGGAAACTTACCACGCTGGCGGATTTGACCGGGGTTGTCCACGCGAAGAACGATATTGTGGGGAGGTTCTCCGGCACCGGAAGGCTCGCGGGCGGCGTCTCGGACCTTACCGGCTTCGGAAGCCTGGTCCTGGAAAACGGCGCGGTGTTTATGGGGGAGAAGATTGACCTTGGACGCCTCAATTTCCAGGTGAAGGAAGGCGTTCTAAATCTTTCCAAGCTGGAAGTCCGGGCGCGGGATTTTGATCTCTCCAATTGCTCCGGGACTTTCTCGCTGGCCAACAACGCGCAATCAAATATTTTATTCAACCTGACAAACAGGTTCGCAAATTCTTCGCTCTCCGGCGCCTACAGGTTGAGCGGCGCCCTGTCTCAGAAGGAAGGCATCCCGGTGAAGGGTTTCATTGAAAGCAAGAACCTGTCTTTCTCCCCTCCCGGCAGCCCTCGTCCTGTGAAGCTGGCGGAGTTTTCTGCCGGATTTGAGTACGGCGCGAAGACGCGGGAATTTCAGATATTTTTTGACAGATGGGAAGGCCTGAAATCAAGGACTGCCGTTAATATTGCGGCTGGCAGTTTCATCTCAAGGGTTGATATTCTGAAAGGGTTTAACCTGAAGCGCGCAGGGGAACTGGAACCGTTTTTTGCCGGAGCCGGCGGCCTGCTTGATGAAGGCGCGTTGGTTCTTTCCGGCGGAGGTAAAATGCCGTTTACCGCGGCTTTCAGGAATGCGAAGGGCCGGAATGTTTCCTGGAACGGGGTAGTTTCTGATTTCTTTTCAGTCGAATCCGCTCTCTTTTCCGGCGGCGACAATCCAAAGGTTAAACTCCGCAATTGCGTGCTAAGCCAGAAAGAAGGCAACGTAAGGATTGAAGGAGATATAAATTTTAACGGCAAGGTTTCCGCGAGCGCTTCCTCGGCGGATATTTACGTCGCTTTCTCAAACACAAAAATGGCTTTTCTGGCAAGGGTTTTGGGGCTCAAAAACGACATCAGCGGCACGGCAATAAGTTTGGCCCCGGGGGTGCATCTCACCGGCAGCCTTTCTGCTCTCCGGGCCTCAGGCGACATCACGCTTTCAAAAATAATGGCGGACGGCACAGACCTGGGCAATATTGAAGGAAGCTTTGATTACGGCGACAGGATGCTATCCTTCAAAAAGCTTATCTTCAAGGATGTGGACCACACCGCGGGTTTCGATAATATCGTCAAGCCGAACAGCGGCAGGGCGGTTTTCAAGTTTAAGCCCGATAAAGAGATAGAGTCGTCGATAAAAAGTTCGGTATATTTTGAAAAGCTGCTCGGGTTCACCGTGGAAGCGGGAGTTGAAGCCAACCTGCTAATAGAGGCTCCGTCTGGCAAAGAAGGCGGACCAGCTGTGCGAGGCAAGGTCAGCCTTGAGGGTTTTAAACTGAACGGTTACCCGCTTGGCAGCATGAATTTCTCCGGCAAATTCTCCGGGAACGAACTTGCTTTCCAGCGCGACCAGTCTTCGGCGAATACTCTTTCCGGCGGGATAGGCCTGTTTCCCGGCGGCATAAACTTCCGGAAATTCACGGCGGCTGTCTCCGGCGGTTCAATTTTCTTAGACGGCGTTCTTTCAAAGACCAGCAATCTTGACATAGAAGTAAAGCGCCTGGACACGCAGTTCATCTTTAAATATTTCCGCGTTGCTTTTGATATGGCAGGGTTTGCCACAGCCGAGGTCAACCTTACCGGTGACCAGGCCTCTCCGAAGGTTGTCGCGCTTCCGGGCGGGCACGTGGAAACAGCCGAGCTTTTTAATCTAAAATTCGACACCATAACCGGCGAGCTGCAGTACAATACCGACAAAAACGGCAGGTATGACGGCAAGGAGGCCTTCCGCCTGATCGGGATAAGCGCGGTTTACAAGGAGAACTTTGTAGAGAAATACCGGCTTGATGTCAGGGGCTCCATTCCCGTTAATCCCAAGGAAAAGGACGAGGTAGACCTTTCAATAGACATCAAAGACGCGGATCTGGCTCTCATAAAGATCACGGACTGGTTCAGCGACGTAAAAGGAAAATTGAACGCGCATCTTAACGTGCGCGGCAAGATAGATTACCCGGATATTTATGACAGCTACCTTACTATCGCGGACGGGGCCGAGCTTTACCCGCTGACAATCGCGAAAAAAATAGAAAATGTCAGGGCGAAATTCAACATAGGGCGGTCTTCCGGGAAGAGGTTTGACGGCAGCTCCATATATGAAATGAACCGGGTCGTGATAGAGTACGCGACTGGACAGATTGACGGCCAGCCCATAGAGTTCCTGGGTAATTTCACGGTGCGAAAATATAAACCGGATGATCTGACGGATCTCCGCATCCGCATGCCAAAGAAAGAGGGAAAGAAAGGAGGAAAAGTTTTTATTAAGTCAATGATGCAGACCGAGGGCACGGCTTTCATTAAAGGGTTTGAAGATGAATTCTTCCGCCTTTCCGGGAAGGTGCCAAATTTCACGGTTTCCGGTGAAGTTTACCTCAATGACACAAAATTCACCTATCCGCCGGTTATGGAAAGCGAAAACGGCGAATACCCTTTGATTTTAAAGCAAATGGGCTGGAACTTAAGAGTTGTTTTTCAGGATAATGTGAGGTATTATAATAGCTACGCCAATATCAGGCTGAAAAACGGCGGTGAAATAAGGGCAAAGGGCATTGGTTCCGATCTTGACCTCAAGGGCAGAGTGGAGGCCGAGGGCGGGACTTTTAATTATTACCTTAGCGAGTTTGAGGTAAAACAGGGTGTTTTTAAGTTCAGCGAGAACGAAAAACGCACCCCCCTGATGTCCGCTACCGCTGAAATAACGAAGACATTTGACAACAGGCCGGTAAAGCTCACGGCAGTGCTGGGCGGCGATGGCGAAAGCTCGGAATTCGGCGTTTTCGCGATGGACGAGAAGGAGAGGCGATTGAAGATAAGGTTCTCTTCAGACCGCAATCTCTCCCAGCAGGAAATAGCCTCTACTCTTACCGTGGGGACTACCGATATAAAGGGGCTTTCCGCGTTTGAAACGGCGTTCTACAGTGTTGTGGCGCAGGCGATCAGCAGCGCGCTCGGAAGCCTGGTGGATCTCGGGCCTATGAGGGTTTCTCTCTCCAGAGATGTGGGCAGTTTCTCGGATGTGCCCTATGACTTCAACCTCCAGACGCAGAACAGCATAGACATACTGGAAGGAATGAAGATCGCTGTTGAGACCCAGCTCTTTGCTTCTCTTCTGGCGCGAGGCAGTGTTACATTCGGGAAACAGGACCAACTTTCCGGAGGGCGCAATGTCGTTAATACGCTGGAATTTATTTATCAATACAATCCGAATGTCACGATCTCTATGTCGGGAGACAGCAACAGTAACATGAAGATTGGTCTTGGAGTCTATAAAACGCTGAGTGATCTGGAGTTTTACCAGAATAGGGAGAAAAAGAAGAAATGAAAAAGTTTATCCTTTCCGCCGCCGTTATGCTGCTCGCATTCTGCGTTTACGGCGAAACCATCTATACGGTTACGGTCCGCGGGCTTAAGAAAACCCCCGAGGAAAAAGTCAGATCCGCCATGGAATCAAAAAAAGGCGCGCAGTTTAGCCCTGAAATGGCCAGGCGGGATATTAAGGCTATTTTTGCGCTCGGTTATTTTTCGGATGTAAACATTCTCAGGAATGACCGCGCCGAGGGCCTGGAGCTTGTCGTTGCCGTCGCGGAGCGCCCGTTGATCAGGAATATAAAATACAACGGCGCGGAAGAAATAAGCACTTATGACCTGGAGACTGACAATGAATGGAAAGCGGGATTTCCGTTCGAACTTTTCAAGCTGAAGAAAGTTATTGATAAGATGATAGAGATGTACAAGGAAAAGGGCTACAGCAAGCCGGAGATAACCTATGACGTGGCGGAGGTTCCTGCCGACAACAGCGTGGATCTTACGCTCAATGTAAAAAAAGGCAAGAAATACACGGTAAGCTCTGTCACGGTAAAAGGTTCCAAGGCTTTTAGCGTTGATGCGATACGCGGCAAGATGGAAACGACCACTCCAGGTTTCCTGATTCCGGGAACCTATAAGGAAGAGGTCCTTGCCAAAGATGTTGAAAAAATAACTGAATATTACAAGTCGGAAGGTTTTACCGATATTAAGTGTGAAAGCCAAACGGTTATTGACGAAGCCGCGCTCAAAGCTGCCGTAACCGTGAACATAACCGAGGGCCCGCAGTACAAGCAGGGAGACATAAAGATAAAGGTGGAAACCCCGGCGGTCTTTTCCGCCGATGAGGTCGCGGATGTCTTCCAGGTTTCCAAAGAAGTAGTCAAGGAAGAGAAGGACCGCCTTGATGAAAAGCGCTATTACGTCTGCACTCTTAAGGCGGCCGGCGACAAGGTCTATAACGAGAAAGCGATAAGAATGGATATCCAGAGAGCCAGCCAGCTCTATGCCAGCAAAGGCTATATTGCCGTGAAGATTCAGCAGGAACCCGCGATTGATAACGAAAAGAAGACTGTCTCCCTCTTCATAAGTATCAATGAAGGCAAGGTCTTCTTTGTGGACAAGGTTCTCATAGACGGCAATTACAAGACACACGACAACGTGATCGAGCGCGAAATAAGGGTCAAGGCAGGCGAGCCTTTTGACGGAGACAGGCTCAGGCTGAGCCTGGAGAAGATTTATAACCTCGGGTTTTTTGAAGAGGTGAATTACAATCTTGTGCCTAATGCGGTAGATCCAAACAAGCAGACTCTTGAAATAAAACTAAAAGAACGCCCGACAGGCAATATGAACGTGGGGGCTTCTTACAGTTCCGTAGACGGCCTGGCGGGCCAGCTTGCCGTTACCGAAAACAATCTGCTGGGCACGGGGCAGAGGCTTTCCGCGTCGTGGGAGTTCGGGGCGCTGGTCCAGAACTACGAGATAGATTACCTTGAACCGTATTTTCTGAATGAGCCAACCTCGATCGGAGGTTCCGTCTATAAAAGGACCAACAGCACTTTCGTGGATTACCAGGACCAGAGGGTTGGAGGCAACATCAGGGTAGGCCTTCCCGGGGGGGATTTTACCCGCTGGTGGTTCACTTACCAGTATGAACAGATAAATATCTTCAATGTTTCCGCTACGGCTTCATCAATAATACAGAACGCTCAGGGTGTAAGCGCGACCAGCAGTTTCTCCGTTAACTGGATAGAAGACACCAGGGATTCAATTTTTGTCAACACCCGGAGAGGGCACAGGTACAGCGCCACTTTTGAATACGCCGGCGGATTGCTGCTCGGCGACAATAATTACACGAAATATATATTGGACAGCAGCTGGTTCCTGCGGTACTACGGCGACCTGGTCCTTGCCCTTCATGTCAACGGCAGCTACATAACCGGGTTTGGCAGCACAGCGGGCGTTCCGTTCTTTGAGAAATTCTTCTGCGGCGGCACTGACACCGTGCGCGGCTATGATGAAAGAAAACTTTCACCCACGGACCAGGGAGTAGCTGTTGGCGGAAACTTTATGGTCTACATTAACCTGGAGAACAGGTTCCCGATAGCAGGACAGCTTTACGGGACCATGTTTTTTGATATAGGCAAGGCCTATGATTCGCCGCTGGCGTTCCAACCCTCGAATCTTTCGGCGGGCGTCGGCCTTGGGATAAGGTTTGTTATCTCGGGAGCGATGATGATACGCCTTGATTACGGCGTGGGCCTTGATCCGGCGCTTGCGACTCCCGGCGGCAAGGTGCATTTTAACATAGGGAATATCTTTTAACAGGTCTAAGCTTCAAAGCGTTTGTGCCGAAGAAAACCCCGGCCGTAAACCCGGGGAGATTTTTGCGCCAGCGCGGATTTTTTAGGCGAGCTTGGCAGTATTGACCGATACAATTTCTGCAGGAACGAGGAGGAATTATGAAAAAAGCGATAGGAACAATCGTATTGATGATAGCGGCCGCTTGTGCCGCACAGCAGGCGCCGGGCACGGCAGCGGCTCCTGCCCAGCCGCAGGCGCTCCCCGCGGTCGTGGGAAACTCGGCTCCCGCCTCAAACGCCGGGAAGACCGCGGTAGTTGACCTTAAGAAGGTATTTGACGCCCTGAAGGAGACTCAGGACGCGAAGAAAAAACTGGAAGGCGATGTTGACAGTGAAAAGCAGAAACTTAAAAATATGCAGGAAGACATCCAGAAACTCCTGCAGGATTACTATCAGAATAAGGCGCTCTGGGCTCCGGCAAAGGTGCAGGAGAAGGAGCAGGACCTGGTAAAAAAGCAGCAGGACCTCTCAAAAACTCTTAAGGACACCGAGACCAAACTCCAGGGGCGTGAACTGGAGATGACTTCCGGAATACTTGACAAGATCCTGATTGCCGTGAAACAGGTTTATGATGAAGGCGGCTACGCCTGTGTTTATGACAGGAAAGCGCTCCTTTTCGGCGGCGACGATATTACAGGCAAGGTAGTAGAAAAAATGGAAAAGAAATAATGATTACGCTTAGAGAGATAGCGGCCCTTGTCGGCGGAGAGCTGACGGGGGACGGAGACATAAGAATCGCTTCTGTGGCGGATATCGGCGAGGCTGATGAAACCCAGCTGGCTTTTGTATCCGAGGAAAAGAATCTTGAAGCGGCGTATGCTTCAAAAGCCGCGGCCTTCATAGTGAAGCACGGGCTAAAGCTTCCCGGAAAGACGGTTGTGGCAGTCGGCAGCGCGCACCTCGCGATCGCCATGGTTCTTGAAAAGATAGGAAACAAAGCGGTCTATCCCAAGGGTGTCCACCACTCGGCTGTCGTATCCCGCCATGCAAGGCTCGGCAGAGACGTTTCAATCATGCCGTTCACGGTGATTGAGGACGGGGCAGAGATAGGGGACAATACGGTAATCCTTCCTTTTACATTCATCGGAAGAGATACCAAGATCGGCAGGAATTGCCTTATATATTCCGGAGTATCAATCAGGGAAAGGATAACCATTGGCAGCAATGTAATAATCCACAGCGGCGCGGTAATTGGCGCGGATGGGTTTGGTTTCACCAAGCAGGAGAACGGCAGATATTACAAGATACCGCAGGTAGGCACCGTCGTTATCGAAGACGATGTGGAGATTGGCGCGAACAGCTGCATTGACCGCGCGATGCTTTCAAAAACTGTCATTGGCCGCGGGACCAAGATAGATAATCTGGTCCAGATAGCCCATAATGTGAAGATAGGCGAAGACTGTGTCTTTGCGGCGCATTGCGCGGTCGCGGGAACAAGCGATATTAAGAAAGGCGTGGTGCTGGCCGGCCAGGTCGGAGTCGCGGACCACGTGACCATAGGCGAGAATACCGTGGTGCTTGCCCAGTCCGGCGTCTCAAAAGATATTCCGGATAACAAGGTGTACTGGGGATACCCCGCGGACGAGGTTAAGAGCGCCTGGAAGGCCCTTGCGGAAATTCGAAGGATGCCTGTGCTCATAGAGAAAGTAAAAAACCTTGAGATTCGCCTCGAAGAAATGGAAAAGAGGCTCTTGAAATAGCCGTGGCCAGACAAACCACCTTGAAGAAAGAAACCAGGCTTTCCGGCGTAGGGCTTCACTGCGGGAAACCTGTCGAGCTTGTAATGAAACCCGGGAAGCCGGGAAGCGGAATAGTTTTTTCGCTCGGGGGAAAGAAGATCAGGGCGGGGTTGAAAAAGGCGGGCGGCGGTTTGTATTCCCTGCGCGCCGGACCGGTCATTACAATTGAACACCTGCTTGCCGCGGTCTATGCGCTGGAACTTGACAATGTGGAACTTGAACTTTCTGCAATAGAAGTTCCGATTCTTGACGGAAGCTCACTGCCATTTGTCTTTGCAATAGAAAAGGCGGGTTTAAGAAAGCAGGCCTGGTCCAGGAAAGAGATAAACCTGAAAGATGTTTTTGTCGCAGGGCGGGACGGAAGGCTTATTGCCGCTTCTCCGGCGAAGAGTTTGAGTCTGCTTTGCGCGATAGATTTTCCTGGTCCGCTTATAGGCAGGCAGATTATCGAACTTGAGGTAACCCCGCGCAATTTTAAGAAACAACTGGCCCCGGCCAGGACTTTCGGCTGGGAAGAACAGGTTAAAGAGCAGAGAAGGGCCGGGCTCATCAAAGGCGCCAGTCTGAAAAACGCGGTCTTTTTTGGCAAAAAATCCGTGAAGAACCCTGAAGGCCTTAGATTTAAAAACGAACCTGTAAGGCACAAGGCTTTGGATATATTGGGAGCTCTTGCTTTGCTTCCCGGAAGGCTTAATGCGAGAATAACGGCATACAGATCGGGGCATTCCCTGGATTTGGAACTCATACAAAAAATTGGAGGAGAAAAATGACGGAACAGAATGTTGTTAAGCTTAACATAGTTGACATAATGAACACCATACCCCACAGATTCCCTTTCCTGCTTGTTGACAGGGTTGAAATCCTTGAAGAAGGGAAGAAGGCGATAGGCTACAAGAATATTACTATGAACGAAGACTGTTTTAACGGGCATTTCCCCGGGAGCCCGATATTTCCGGGCGTATTGACTGTCGAAGCCATGGCGCAAACGGCGGGAGTTTTGATGCTCCGGCTTCCGGCGCTAAAAGGAAAACTTGTCTATTTCGCGGCGCTGAAAGAAGTGAAGTTTAGAAAACCGGTCGGCCCGGGAGATGTGCTGGTAATGGAAGTCGATGTTTTAAGGTTTGGAGGCAGGATAGCGATGCTCAAGACCTGCGGCAAGGTTAACGGCGAGATAGTTGTTGAAGCGGAAATGACCGCGGCCGTGCTTGACGACCCCAACAAAAAAGCATAGTTCTGGCAGCTTTTTTTCTGAGCACAGTTTTTTAATGGTCTATCGGTGTCATCAAAATATTTTATCGGTGTAATCAATTTTAATTGTTTTTTGTTTTAAAAATTTGTATATTAGCAATGATTCGCGGGCAAAAGCCCGCGAAACTTTTAAGGAGCGAAGGAAAATAACATGAGCGAAATGCTTAAGGTCGGGATCATAGGCGCCACCGGAATGGTGGGGCAGAGGTTTGTAAGCTGCCTGCACGGGCATCCGTGGTTTGAAGTTACGGTACTTGCCGCGAGCGAAAGGTCCGCGGGCAAGAAGTACGGCGATTTAATGAAAGAAAGGTGGGCGATGGCTCTTCCGGTTCCGGAAGATATCGCCGGGATGACCGTAAGAAACGCCGCCGATGTGGCCGGAATCGCGAAAGATGTTGATTTCGTCTTCTGCGCCGTTGATATGAAGAAGGACGAGATAAGGGCGCTAGAAGACGCGTACGCGAAGGCGGAAATTCCGCTGGTCTCGAATAATTCCGCGCACAGGATGACGCCCGATGTTCCGATGCTGCTTCCGGAACTGAATGACGCGCACCTTAAAGTAATAGAAGCGCAGAGGAAAAGACTCGGCACAAAGAGGGGCTTTGTGGCGGTAAAGCCAAACTGCTCAATTCAGAGCTATGTGCCCCAGATACACCCGCTATTAGGCTTCAGCCCGATCAGGGTAGCGGTATGCACTTATCAGGCGATTTCCGGCGCCGGAAAAACTTTCAAGGACTGGCCGGAGATGATTGACAATGTGATCCCCTATATCGGCGGAGAGGAAGAGAAGAGCGAAAAAGAGCCTTTGAAGATTTGGGGAACGCTTATTAACGGCGAGATAATTCCGGCAAGAACGCCGGCGATTACGGCTCAGTGCATAAGGGTTCCGGTAACGGACGGCCATCTGGCAGCTGTTTTTATTACCTTTGAGAAGAAACCGTCTAAGGACGAGATATTAAGAGCCTGGAGAGAGTACAAAGGCAAGCCCCAACTGCTAAATCTGCCGAGCGCTCCGAAGCAGTTTATCAGATACTTTGACGAGGATAACAGGCCCCAGACCAAGCTTGACCGCGATATAGAGAACGGCATGGGAATAACCGCCGGCAGGCTGCGCGAGGACAATGTTTACGATTACAAGTTTGTCGGCCTGCATCACAACACTGTCAGGGGCGCGGCGGGCGGAGCGGTCTTGATGGCGGAGCTGCTTAAGGCAGAGGGATATATTTCAAAAAAATGTTAATAACGTTTATAACGTTCTTAACGTTTGTAACGTAAACAAAAAACAAAGGCAAAGGCAAAACAAAAGCAAAGGCAAAACAAAAGGGCGCGAAGAGCGCCCTTTTTGTTTACCTTGAGTTGGCTATCTGCTATTATTTAGTTATGAAAAATTTCAAGCTGCAAAACATAAAGCTGGTCATCGAGTACGACGGCACCGATTTTGACGGCTGGCAGAGAAATCCCAATATGCGCACCGTTCAGGGTGAGGTTGAAAGAGCCCTCTCAAAGATCTTTAATGGAGAAACGCTCATCAAAGGAGCCGGCAGGACGGACGCGGGAGTTCACGCGAAAGGACAGGTTGCCAATTTTACGCTGAAAAAAGAATTTGACCTGAAAAAACTTGTCTATGCCCTTAACGGCTTGTTGCCGAAAGACGCCGCTGTGATCAGCGCGAAAAAAGTAAAACCTGATTTCCACTCCCGGCATTCTGCCAAAATGAAATCCTACCTTTATATTATCCGCAACAATGAAATACCCTCGCCTCTTGACAGGCGCTACTCGGTTTTCTATCCGTACAAACTTGACATTCCGGCTATGAAGAGAGGAGCAAAGGATCTTTGCGGAAGGCACGATTTTCGTGTTTTCTCCTACCAGGACGAGCGAGGGCATACGCTGCGCGAGCTTGAGGCCATCTCTATACGCCGGTTTGGAAAATATCTGCACATGGAATTTCGCGGGAGGTCATTTCTCCGGAGAATGGTAAGGATAATGGCCGGACTCCTCCTTCAGATAGGCGCCGGCAGGGTTGACCCCGGCAGCGTAAAGAAAATACTATCCGGCAAAGAGAAATACTCCCCGCTCACTATGCCTCCGCAGGGCCTTTACCTCAAAAGCATCAAGTATTAGCAGGAATCACTCGGCATTAGCCGTTGACATTAAATCCCATTGCTTGTAGAATATGTGGGCTTTTACCTTCCTCCCCCTTTCATAGGGGGAGGGCAGAGGAGAGGGCAATAAAACTGTTACCCCCATCCTGACCTTCCCCCTAAAAAGGGGGAAGGAAATGAGCTGAAACGGAGGAAAATTGAGCACACCGGTAGAAAAATGGGTCGCTGAACTTGAAGTGCTTTGCCAGCCGGACAAGGTTTGGTGGTTCAACGGATCCGAGGAAGAGGCAAAAAAACTGATCCGCATCGGCATGGAAGAAGAAAAACTCAACGGCAATCCTGTTTTTACAGAACTCAATCAGAAAACCTACCCAAACTCTTATTACCACAGAAGCCACAGCAACGATGTGGCCAGGACTGAGCAGCTGACCTTCGTCTGTCACGATAACAAGGAAAAAACAGGCCCGAATAATAACTGGATGGACCCGAAGGCTGCTAAAGAGAAGATGAACGGTCTTTACAAGGGCTGTATGAAAGGGCGGACGATGTATGTCCTTACATATATGATGGGAAACCCGGATTCACCCTACGCGAAAGCCTGCGTGCAGGTGACAGACTCCTGCTATGTCGCTATCAGTATGAGAATTATGACCAGGATGGGAAAGCACGTTCTCGATAAAATAGGAAAATCCGGAAATTTTGTTAAAGGTGTGCATTCTATCGGGGACCTTCATCCCGAACGCCGTTTTATTATGCACTTCCCCGATGAAGGTTTGGTCATGAGCTTCGGTTCCGGTTACGGCGGCAACGCCCTGCTTGGAAAGAAGTGTTTCTCTCTGCGGATCGCTTCCTGGCTCGGGTACAAAGAGGGCTGGCTCGCGGAGCACATGATAGTTATCGGGATAGAAGATCCCAAGGGCAATATTTCCTACGCCGTCGCGGCGCTTCCTTCAGCCTGCGGCAAGACTAATATGGCAATGCTTCAGTCGGCTCTTCCCGGATACAAGGTCTGGACGCTCGGCGACGACATTGCGTGGCTCAATATCGGGCCTGACGGGCGGCTCTATGCTATAAACCCGGAAGCGGGAATGTTTGGAGTGGCTCCCGGGACCTCAATGAAGACCAACCCTAACATGATGCGGACCCTGAAGAACAATAAGTTTTTCCCTACCCTTTACACAAACACGGCTGTCAATGTGGAAACTGACGAACCCTGGTGGGAGGGGCACGATGACCCGGCTCCAAAGAACGCCGTTGACTGGCAGGGCAGGAAATGGGATCCGTCAGTGAAAGAGAAGGCGGCGCACCCAAATTCCAGGTTTACGGTCTCAGTCTCCAATTGCCCAACAGTATCAAAGGAAATAAACAACCCTAAAGGAGTCCCTATATCAGCGATAATCTTCGGCGGAAGAAGGAGCAAGCTTATACCGCTTGTTTATGAAAGCCACGATTGGAATCACGGCGTCTTCCTCGGCTCAATTATGGGTTCGGAAACAACCGCCGCGGCGGCGCACACCATCGGATCGCTCCGGAGGGACCCGATGGCCATGCTTCCTTTTTGCGGCTACAACATGGGAGATTATTTCTCTCACTGGATGAGCATAGGGAAAAAACTAAAACAACCTCCGAAAATATTCTTCGTGAACTGGTTCAGGACTGATGAGAACGGGAAATATATGTGGCCGGGTTTCGGCGACAATATAAGGGTCTTGAAATGGATGATGGAGCGGACGCACGGCAGGAAGGCCGCGAAGGAAACGGCGATAGGTTATGTCCCGCACGAAGAGGATCTGGACCTTTCGGGTCTTAATCTTCCGAAAGAAACGCTTAAGAAACTATTTGAGGTTAATCTCAAAGAGTGGGAAAACGAGATAGACGACATAAACGCGTTTTATTACAAGTTCGGGGATAAGTTGCCGGCGGAATTGAAGAAGGAGTATGAGAAATTGGATAAAGAGATAAGGAAAAGTTTGTAAGGTTCATAAGGTTCATAAAGTTTGTAAGGTGTAAATAGGGCAAACACAGCAGGGAAGGGGATGCCCTTCCCGTTTTGCTTTGAAGGGGAAAATGGAATTTAAACTGCTCAAGAAGGATACAAAGACAAAGGCGCGGGCCGGCGTATTCACAACTGCCCACGGGCCCGTGGAAACTCCTGTCTTTATGCCGGTGGGCACTCAGGGGACCGTCAAGGGAGTCCTTATGAAGGACCTGACGGAGATGGGTGTAAATATCATTCTTGGAAACACTTATCATCTTTTCACCAGACCCGGCCTTGAAGTAATCAAAGGCGCAGGAGGTCTTCATAAATTCTGCAACTGGAATGGGAGCATTCTTACCGATTCCGGAGGCTTTCAGGTCTTTTCTCTCGAGGGCCTGCGCAAAATAACCGAAGAAGGGGCTATCTTTCAGTCCT
>CAITPB010000031.1 GCA_903894145.1 Candidatus Firestoneibacteriota bacterium
ATTGAATGAAGTTCAGCGGCAGGTGATTAACACTTCGGGACGCGTTATCTACTGTTACCCTGGAAGCAATATTGACAACATGGACGACCTCAGACTGCGTCATGAAGGAATCCTGAAAAGGGTTGGCGGCAGCGCTTCAAAGAAGCGTTTTACCTATTACTTGAGAGGCCTTGAGGACAAGAGCATCCATATGGACTATTTCTGCCGCGAACTCATAGGACAATACTACCTGACAAAGGGCGACCAGATTGCGGCAGGCGGAAACCCAAAAGATGCCATGCAGGAATATCTTAACGCAATGGATGCGGCCTATGACAGCCCAATGATAATGAACTCCATTGGGCAGGCCGTTTCTCATGTTGCCCCGGAAAAGGCTATTCCATTCTATGAAAACGTTATAAAGCAGGGGGCTATTTCCGCTGACCTATATAACAATCTCGGGACCGCGTATTTCGGAGCCGGTAAACTTGATGAATCAATTGCGGAATACCTGAAGGCAATAGAGCTTGACGGAAAATACTTCAAGTCCTACTTTAATCTCGGAGTAACCTATCTTGCAAAAAAAGATATCAAAAAGGCTGAGGGAAACTTCGCGAAATGCATTGAGCTCAATCCCACATATACCGACGCTTACTACGCGATGGGGAATACTTTTTTCGGGACAGGTGATTTCAAACGGGCTCTGGATTTTTACGCGAAAACTGTGGCCTTAAACCCTAGTTTTGCTTACGGCTGGAACGCGGTGGGCGCTTCGCTTTATAGCCTCGGCCGGTTTGAGGACGCGGCGGCTGCCTATAAGACCGCAGTCCGGCTTGACCCAAACTATAAGGACGCGGCCGCCAATTTACTTATGGTTATCAGGCAGCTAAACGCCACAAAGTCAGGCGTTGAATTCTTCGAAGGTCTCTTGAAAGAGAATCCGGGGAATGAGAATCTAAAATCCGCCCTCCGTTCTCTAAGGTAGCCGTAGTTCTAAACTCTCGTTCTCCATTGCATCCAATCTTCAGTTTCTGGTCGATGTCTTTGAAGTTACTGCGCATCCGCGCATCTGAGCATCCGCCCATCTACTTTACAAGCTTAATCGCATTTAGCGCGCCCGCATGGGCAGGAGCTATCTGCAGGGTCTTTTGCCAATACTGCTTGGCCGAGACAAAGTCTCCTTTCTTGTAGTACGCAACACCCAGGTTAAAATAGCCTTCAGAATAATCAGGCCTGACTGCCGCCGCATTTGAGTAGAAACGTATAGCGTCCTCAAGCTTGTTCTGCCCGTAAAATATGTTTCCTGCGTTTATCCAGGCAAAAACATAGCCTTTATTAAGGGAAAGAATATGGATGTACTCCTGCAGCGCCTGTTCTTTCAGGCCTTTTTTTTCAAGGTCGCCTGCGAGGCTATTTAAAGCGTCTAGGCTTTCCGCCTGCCCCAGGAGCGCTGCTTCTTCATAGGCGGCGCGCGCCTCAGCTCTTTTCCCTGCCGCAAGATATGCGTTTCCGAGATTGTGCCGCGGCGCGGCAAGGTTCTTATCCAGAGAGCACGCGGCTTCAAGTTCCTTTGTGGCCTCAGCTATCCGCCCCGCGGCGAGGTAGGCGTTAGCAAGGTTATTCCTTCTTTCTGTAGAAAACCTGAAAAGAGCCGCGGCGGACTCATAAGCAGAGAGACTTTCTGCCTTAAAACCCCTGTTTCCATAAATCATAGCCATTTCTGAACGGACCCAGTCCATATCCTGAGAGAGGCTTTCCGCCTTTCTCATTTCCTCAATAAAGCCCTTTTTATTTCCGGATTCAAAGAGACTTTCCGCCTTCATGAAGTGATAACGCGCGTACATATCCCTGTTAAAAACATCGCTCTTTGGAGAAGGCTCAGGAATCAGGCAGTTTTCCCAAAATTTCGTATTAGGCCCGGAACGCATATTGGGGCCCTTTATCAAATAGAGCAGCCCGGAAGGGCTCCTACCTGCCTTAGCGGTGTTTAGAAACGAGCTTTCGGAAGTGCAAAGCACCGGAATTCCGTTCTTAAGCGCGCCCTCCATATATTCAGAAGCCCGTTTTAAAACTTCTCCTTTGAAAACAACGCCGCTGTCGCTTTCTGTAAGCACTGTTCTGAAAGCTGTGGCCGTTTCATCTACTATTTTAATATCCGGTCTCGCTCCGTTAACCGTCTTCGCGTAAAGTACCTGGTACATCGGACTGTCTTCCGACATAAAGATTACGGAATCAGGGGGGCAGGATCTTAGCGTATCAACCGCGTATCTCTCTGCCATAAAATTGGCGCTCTTATCAGCGTAACCGCCATTAATATAAACATTGTAAAATAGCGCCGAAACCGTAAGGAGCAAAAGCACGAGTTTCAGGTAAAGCGGTTTCTTTCCGCTAAGAATTTTCTCGATCCCCGGATACGCCCATAACCACAGAAAGAAGTAAGCGGGAACCATGAAGACCGCGATGGTCTCCAACATTGCCGCGGTTATATCATAGACGGTACCCAGCATTAAGCCGAAAATAAGAGTTATGACAATAACCGCGGAAAGAAGGAGCAATGGCAGCATCTTTCTAAACGAAGCACGCATACCTGCAAAAGGGATAAATAGCACCCAGATTGGGAACTGCGCGGTAAATATTATAAAACACGCCTTTAATTCCTGCAAAAACAGAGAAACTGACCTTGGGTATTTAGTAAGTCCGCCGTATTGCGAGCGCAGGACATGCTGAAGCATTCCTTGAAAAGTTGAAGGATTGCCGCAGTTTACTGCAGGGTAGCGGGCCGCGCTCAACATAAGGTAAAAGAACACAGAAAGCCCTGCCGCAAACGCAGCCGTGCCTATAATAAAAACAGTGTAATGAGTTTTCTTTTGTATGGATGTCAATACCGCGTAAATTGCAAAAGACGGAAGAAAGACCAGCGCTGTCTGATGGCTTACAACGGAAAGACCCGCCAGAAAGGCAGCAACAATGAAGTACTTATTCCGGCCGCTTTCCCTCCAAGTTTCCAGAGCAAAAACAGAAGATAGAAGCAGGAAGGCGGTCATGGTATAGAGCGCGCCTTTTGCCATACCAGACTGGTTCCAGAATACTCTTGAAGAAGCTGCGATTAAGCTGAGAAGAATCAGCAGGAGTATATTAAAGCAGCCCTTAACATTAAAGACTTTTTTTGAAAGCAGGAAGAATATCAGAACTGCGCCGGCGGCCAGTAAGGCTGCAAGAAGGTTCACTCTAAAGGCAACATTCCCGGCGGGGAGGAAAGTCAGCGTTTTACCGGCAAGGCAAAAAAGCGGATAACCCGGCGGATGAGGGATGCCGAGCGTATAGGCGGCAGAGACAAGCTCACCTGTATCGCCCACATACACCGTGGGGCAAACTGTCAAAAGATAAAGCGAAATCGCTGCAAGCAGCAGCGCTGCTCCAGCGTATGAGACGGATTTCGCTTTCATTTTTTTCTTTTGTCCTTAAAGAAGGCTTTCAGCATTTCACTGCTTTCGTTTTCAAGCACTCCTTTATAAGTTTTTATCCTGTGATTGTGGTGCGGATCGGAAACCACATTAAAGACAGTTCCCGCCGCGCCGGTATTTGGCTCGCTTGCGCCGAAATAGAGTTTATCTATTCTGGATAGCACCATGGCGCCGGCGCACATTGAACAGG
>CAITPB010000032.1 GCA_903894145.1 Candidatus Firestoneibacteriota bacterium
ATTCTGCTTTCGCTAATCTGGTTTATCCTCTGGCGGCGGGGAGGACGGAATATATTTTATGTTTTGTCCATCCTGGCAGCTTTACTCGCGGCTCTTTCGCTCTTTAACGGCGTGATCGTGCCGTTGATTCTGGCTGCCTGGTTTTTCTCAGAAAAGAAAAAGGGAGAAAACCTCAAAATCGTGAAAGCCGGCAGAATACTCCTTCCGTATTTATTAATCTCCGTCATTTACGGGATAGTCTATCTTTTTGTCAAAACCGTTCATCCGGTCGAGCAGTACTTCAGGCCGGAGCAGATAAATTTCCTGAGGATAGGCAAATACTTCCTTGAGTACTTCGACCTGCTTTATGTGAATAACGCGCTCTTTCTGCTGAACAAGCCGGATATTTTCAATTTTGCCGGGCTTGCGGGACTGATTCTGCTTTCTGTCTTGATAGCCAAAGCCAAGTCTCGGGGGACGAGGTTTTGCCTGCTCATGATGCTCTGCGGAATTATAGGAATATTTACGGTCCCGACCGGGAATTACTACCATTTCGGGAGATACAAATACCTTCCGCTCGCCGGGTTTTATATCTACATTTCAATAGGGCTCGTTACTCTGTTTGAAAAACGGAACACTCTCGCGAAAATCGCGGCAATGGCTCTTTCTGCCTTGGTGCTGATTTCAGGAGCAGTCTTTATTCAATTGGAGCAAAAGGACCATGAATACGCCGCGAACATGCATAAACTGCTGGCAAAGGATATTCAAAGGGTCTATCCGAAACTTGCAGGCCCGTTCATAGCCTATGAAGACAGGTTTGTATATTCTATGCCTCTTCAAATCTCAGGCGCCAATATCATAAAGAAGCCCTATTTCGAAAAGCGCGGCGCGGCCTGGCTGCTGATATACCCCGAAGACCTGCTGAATTTCGCGCTTGTTTCAGCGGGAGAGAGGGGCTATTGGGAAAGGGTAAAAGAACTCCCTGCCGGTGCTTTTGCCGAACCCCTTGCTTTCACGCCCGATGGGTTCGTTTCCGGCGGGAATCCCTCCAGGAATCCCGTCTACTTAGCAAGAAAATAACAGCGGAAAAAACTTGACAAAAGCAATTCCCTGCGCTATAATTCAAACAGATGTTTGAAACAAGTGTTTAAACGGAGAGAGCGTGGCAAAGCTTAAGGTATCCGAGAAGGAAAAAATAATAACGGCGGCCATAGAATATATCGAAGAGCACGGCATGGGCGCTCTCACCGTAAGGGGAGTTGCGAAAAAAGCCGGCGTGAATATAGCGGCCATAAATTACTATTTCGGGTCAAAAGAAGGGCTGATTCGGGAGGTCCTTGGGTACACAATCGGACTGGCCGACTCGGAATGGCTTAAGGTGCTGGAAGAAGGCGGGGAGGACCCGCGTTTACTGCTCAAAGAGTTTATGAATCTTTGCCTTTCCGATATGGTAAAGAGCCCGGGAATGACAAAAGCTTACTTCTATGAATCTTTCGTCAAGCAGGATCATTCCGGTGAGTATTTTAAGCACTTAAGCGCGTTCCTGCTAAAACTTCGGGAAAGGGTTGAGGCGCTCGTGGGCAAGGACAAGGAGCAGCTCCAGCTTCTGATAATGCAGATGACCTCGGCCGTGATATTTCCCGCGATGTTTCCCGAGTTTTACAAAGGGTTCGCGAAGTACGATTTCAAACAGAAAGGAAGCCAGGATAAATATATTGAGCACCTGACAGGCTGTTTCTTCAGGGAACTGGAAAGAAAGGCGAAGAAATGAAAATAAAAATACTTGTAACAACCTGCGTTCTGGCTTTAGCTTCGTCAATTTTCGCGGCCGAGCTTACGCTTGGCGGCTACCTGAAACAGATGGAGGAAGAAAGCCCGGCCTTCAGGTCTGTCAGCGAAGGTCTTGAAGCGGCGCGCAGCTTGCTCAATGAAAAGACAATTGTTACAGGCGCGTGGGGTTTTGCGGACGCGAATACCGGCGTGAACAAGAGCCCCTCGCAGCTTTCCGTGCTTTATGGCGACACCCAGTCGCAGACCTCCCTTGACCTCGGCGTTGAAGGGCGCACGGATTTTGGCCTATCAGGCAAGCTCCATTTCCAGACCTCCTATACTTCGCTGAGCGGAATTACTCCTATCGTAATTCCGCCGCTGCCGCCTCTCAGTTTTATCACTATGCCGAATTACTACACCTCGGCTTTGGCTCTTGAGTTTAAGCTTGACCTGCTCAGGAATTCCTTCGGCAGTGAAGTAAAGGCGCAGTCAAACGCGCTGGAAGACAAGAATAAAGCGGACATTTACGACCGGCTTCATTCAAAAAGAGAGCTCCGCGCCGGAACAGAGAAGGCCTACTGGAAACTCTCGCTCGCGCGCGAAGCCGTCAAGGTAAACAGGGAACTTCTTGAGCGCTCAAAAAAACTTCACGAATGGATGCAGGAAAAGATAGACTTAAACCTTATGGACAAGGACGACATTGTGCAGGCCGATTCCGACCTGAAGTATAGACAGCTCTCGCTTGTGGGAGCCGAGGATGACGAGAAAGCGGCAGCCAGGGGATTTAACGCCCTGCGCGGGAGAAACTCGGCTGAAGTAAAGGAAACCCTCAGCGCTCCCGAGGAGAAAGCTCTCCGTCCCGGTAAATTGCCCGCCGAAATGCCGGCGCGTTATGATTTGCTCGCTTTAAAACTGAAGGTTAAGGCGTTAAGGGAACAGGCCAAACTTAAAGCGGAGGCGCTAAAGCCCGAGTTGTCAGTCGCGGGCGGCGCTTCGCTTAACGGGCAGGACCCGGCTCTCGGGAATTCAGTCTCCGGAAGTCTTACCACGGATCATTATGTTTACGGCGTCGGCGTCAATCTTAAGGTTCCGTTTGACCTCGCTGCCAGAGACACGCTGGCTTCAGGATATCAGGGTGAAGTCCGGTCAGCCGAAGCAGGGCTGAAGCAAAAGGAACTTGAAGCAAAAATTGGATGGGACGAATTACAGAGACG
>CAITPB010000033.1 GCA_903894145.1 Candidatus Firestoneibacteriota bacterium
GAAATAATGCAGTTTTTCATTATGCAGGTGATACATTGCATGATCATATTTTTCCAGAATCAGTTTTTCGTAGGGATAGCCGAAGGTTTCGTATACTTCAGGCGAGCAGAGCATCGCGGCGTCATTTGAAAGATGCCCGATGGTGTTCTCCGGCATCCACCCGCCCTCGCACATAAGATGCGCCCTGCCTCCGTCAATATCATCGGCCCAGGAAAGCTGGCGCCTGAAATACCATTCAACCGCTTTCGTCAAAAAGTCCATAAGGCGGCGGCAGAACTCAGGCTCAAGCAGAAAATCGGTGTAAATTTCGTTCCCTCTGAGCGCGTCAGCCAGATCCATAGGCGTCATCATTCCGCGCGTTGAAAGATAGAAGGTCCCGTCTTTTCGGCTTCGCAGATAGTCATACCCCTCTTTCATATATCTGAACCACTTTGTATTCTCGCTGAGCGTTAATTTCTCAATATCTCCCGGCTTTTTTATTAAAGGCACGGGGAGACAGGTGTCCTTCTGGAGGTGAACGTCCATTCCCAGCCATGCAGAATGCTCGGCTATCCCGAAATGAGGACAGACAACCGGAAGCGAGTCATCGTCTATTCCTTCCTTGAAACGGAAATACGGACGGTTCCTCTTAAGCTTCCAGTCAAGCCATTCGTTCAACTGCCGGTCAAGGTCAAATTCATTGAGCGGAGGAATTTCCGGCCTCTCAACAGGAGCCGACACGCTTACCAGGAAATGCCCGGGTTCTTTCTTGCTATAAAACGCTCGCGCGCGCTTTACAACTTTGGAAGTATGCTCATTAAGGTTCACAGTTCCCTCCGAAAAACCTGCTATTGTCACGTTTGCTATTTTCTGCTAATATTATTTTGTACAAGGAACCATAGGAGCCAAAATGAACCCTGAAACAGTAAAAGAATTCATAGCCAAACATCCGAAATGCAATTGCCCTCTGACTTCCTGCGAGCAGCACGGCAAGTGCTTTGAATGCGTAATGGTGCACCGGCACTACGGCAATCACGTCCCGCACTGCCTTCAATTTATGCTGAAGGATAAGATAAAGGAACTCGCGAAGTTAGCCGAAATCACTATCCCAGAAAAAAAGTAATTTCGTTCCTCCAGTCTCTTCTCAAATATGGGCAGGAGACCAGCCTCTGCGCCGGTTCCGCCGGCCGCTGCCGCTCCGCGGATTGCTGATTGATGATTACTAATCACTATTTAGAAACTCGCGAATTGTGATTTTATCGGCCCCCTGTGTTCCGGCTGCCGTTCTCAATTTCCACTGTGCATCCGGCCCTCTAACCATCTGACCTTAGGTCTTATCGCTCCGAGCAACTCTTCCCCCCTATCGACCAATCTTCCTTCGGTATCTGCGTTACCACCACCTGCACCGCTTCAGGCGGGCATTTGATTGCCTCAGTTATACCTTCAGTAACATTTTTGACCATCTTCTTCCTTGTTTCAGCTGGCACTCCCGCCCACATCTTTATCTCTACGAAAGGCATATTCCCTCCCGGCCAAAGGCCTTTTTTGGATTATAGCATGTTTTTGCCGCAGCAATACTATTATTGACAGCAACAAATGCTAAACAATTCGCAACTCAAACACTTTGCTGGACTTGCCGGCAGGATTATAATATAAAAGAACAAAGGAGACTTTATGGCTTACATCAAAGAACCGGCAAAAAAACTCCGGGTAGCGGGCAAATACGATGTTCTTGTTTGCGGCGGCGGGCCCGCAGGTATAGGGGCGGCGCTCTCCGCGGCCAGGAACGGCGCAAAGACCTTGCTCGTTGAACAGTTCGGATTTCTGGGCGGCATGGGAACCGGGGCCCTGGTCCCGACTTTCGCCCCTTCGGCAATGAGCGGAGCACCTCTCATAAAAGGTATACACGCCGAGATCCTGGCTTTGCTCGGAATCGGCGACGGCTCAAATGACACCTGGCCTCCCATAGACCCGGAAAAAACAAAACGCGCTTATGACCGCCTTATGGAAATAGCCGGCGTCGAACTGCTATTTTTTACCAGGATTTCCGGGGTTATAAAAACAGGGAAGCGCATTGACTGCATAATAACAGAGAATAAATCCGGCAGGCAGGCCTTAAACGCGAAATATTTCATTGACTGCACGGGCGATGCGGATATCGCAGCCCTGTCAGGCGTGCACTTTAAAAAGGGAGACAGAAAAGGCTCTATGCAGCCGGCAAGCAACTGCTTTACTGTGGCAGGGATAGACGACGAAGAATTCGAGGCTATCAGAAAAACAAATAACGCTCATGACCTGAAGCTTTCCGATATCATGCGCTCGGACGAAGGCAAAAAGATTCTCCCGGAAGTTTCTTCCGGGGAATACAGGTTCCTGCTTGAAACAAAATTTGAAAAAGGTTACTGGGGATTTAACTTCGGGCATATCTTCAGCATAGACGGAACAGACGCAAAGGACCTTTCAATCGCCGCGCAAAAAGGCAGAGAACTCGCGAACAATTTCATCGCTTACGCAAGGAAGAAGTTCCCTGGCTTTAAGAACGCCTATCTCGTCAGCGTCGGGCAAACTATCGGAATCAGGGAGACCAGGATTATAGAAGGCGAATACACAATGACCGTTGCAGACTACCTCAGCCGGACTAAATTTCACGATTCTATCGCGGTTTATGACTACCCCGTCGACATGCATCAAACCGACAAATCACTAAAAGCCTTTAAAAAAAGCCACAAAGCGTTCACGCAGGATTTCTTGCTTTCGCCCGGAGAATACTATTCCGTTCCTTTTCGCGCGTTGGTTCCAAAAAGTATAGACAACCTGCTCGCAGCCGGAAGGTCAATATCCTGCGACAGGCAAGTCCAGGCAGCCACAAGAGTGATGCCTCTTTGCGTCGCTACCGGAGAAGCCGCCGGGCTCGCGGCGTCGATGGCCGCAAAGAAAGGCAACAGTTTCAGGGATACCGACACGGAACTTTTGCGGGAGAGACTAACAGCGCAGCGTGCTAGGGTTGATTAAACGCTATTGGAGGAAGGATGAAACACATAACGGAGCCAAAAAGGAAAATACCAGTCTACGGAAACTTTGATGTTGTGGTCTGCGGCGGCGGTCCCGCCGGGTGCGGCTCGGCGCTCTCAGCGGCAAGGAACGGCGCAAAAGTCCTGCTCATTGAACAGACAGGCTGCCTCGGCGGAATGGGAACTGCCGGGCTTATTCCCTGTTTTGCGCCTTTTACCTACGCGAAAGAACCCCTGGCAAAAGGCATCGCGCTGGAGGTTCTAAACAAACTTAAAGCGCTGGACGGAGTGGGAAACAGCCCGAAGAGCTCCACTTCCTGGATAGGAATTGACCCTGAAAAACTCAAACTCCTCTACGACAAGCTGATGGAAGAGGCAGGCGTTAAGGTCCTCTTCTTTACCGCGGTCTCGGATGTTATGAAGAACCGGGGAAAAATCACTGCCGTAATAATAGAAAATAAAAACGGGAGGCAGGCCGTCGCCGGAAAAACCTTCATAGATGCCACCGGCGACGCCGATATTGCCGCGAAAGCGGGCGTGCCTTTCGGAAAAGGCGACAACAAAGGGAAAATGCAGCCGGTTACCGTCTGCTTCTCCGCGGCAGGCATAAATTCAAATGAGTTCAAGACGCTGCGGAATGTGACTTTCAAGGGAAAGAACAGCGCGATGACCGAGAAGACCCTTACTTCGGCCGAAGGGAAGTCCCTCCCCCGGCTTAAATTCGGCGAATACAGGTTCATAGCCCAGAAAGACCTCGGCGGCGGCGTTTGGGGGTTTAATTTCGGGCATGTTTTCGACATTGACGGGACAGACACGGACCGGCTCTCCTTCGCTATCGCGTACGGAAGAAAGATTGCAAATAATTTTATCGCCTACGCGAGAAAACATATCCCGGGGTTTAAAAATGCCTCTCTTCTCCAGACTTCGCAGCTGCTTGGCGTGCGGGAAACAAGAAGAATAAAGGGGCTTTACACTTTCAATTACAAGGATTACGTATCCCAGCACAAGTTCAGCGATGCCATCGCCGTTTATGATTACCCCATAGATATACATGTTCCCAAAAAGTCCAGGTCAATCTTCAATAAAATGGAAAGGGAGTTCACCAAGGATTTCGTTCTGCCATACGGGAAGTATTACAGCGTGCCGTTTCGGTCTCTGGTCCCCTTAAAGATTGACAACTTGCTTGTGGCCGGAAGGTCCGTCTCGACAGACAGAATGACGCAGGGGGCGCTTAGGGTCATGCCTCTTTGCTCCTGCATGGGGCAAGCCGCGGGGCTCGCTGCCGCGATGGCCGCGAAGAAAGGCAACAGTTTCAAGGATACCGACATAAAACTTCTCAGGGAAACACTTAAAAAGCAGGGCGCGAAGATTGATTAGAATAGCGGAGGAAAAATGAA
>CAITPB010000034.1 GCA_903894145.1 Candidatus Firestoneibacteriota bacterium
AGGAGTTGAAAAGATGATCGGCGTACTTGATTCCTACGCTTTGCTCGCCTTTTTTGAGAGGGAATCCGGATATGAGAAGGTTAAGTCATTGTTTTCATCGGCAGTTGAAAATAATCATAATCTTCTTATGTCTTCTGTGAACTATGGAGAGGTCTATTATATAGTCCTGCGGGAGTACGGAGCGGAAAAAGCCAGGGAAATTGAGGCGGTGATAAAAACGCTTCCATTAGACATAGTTGATGTAGACATAAATCTTGCCAGAGAGGCCGGGGCTATTAAGGCGCATTACAGGCTTTCGTACGCGGATTGCTTTTCAGCCGCGCTGGCAAAAATGAAGAAGGCTGAAGTTATAACCGGAGATAAAGAGTTTGAATGCCTGAAGGATGTGGTGAAAGTGTTCTGGATATGATTTACTCAAAGCTTTTGAATTTACCTTACAAACCTTATAAACCTTAAAAACCTTACAAACTTTTAGTCATGCGCCTTTATTTATAAGGCCCCTAATTAACTCAAACGCATCCTTCCTGGTAACCACCGTCCCTAAAAGTTGCCCTTCCTTCACCGCCGCGAGAAGTTTGCCGAGTTCGGGAGAGGGTTTTAGTTTAAACTTTTTCATTACAGCTTCGCCGTTGATTATCTTGGGCAGCGGTTTTTCCGTGCTCAACCGGTAATTTTCGTCTAATAGCATGGAAATAACTTTTCTCTGCGCCTCGATGTCAGACTTTTTAATCTTCGGCCCGAGCGCCGAAAGCCTGTCAGCCCAGGAGAGTAGAAGCACCTCTACGGTAAACTCACCGGTCTCGCGAAGCAATCTGAGCACCGACCTTTTTGATATATCTTTCAGCCCGGCAAGATAGCCCGTCCGCAGATGGTTCTTGATTACCTTTACTCCTGCTTCAATCTCCAGGTTGCTGAGTCTCATCCTTCTGGCGATTGCTGAAAATGTTTTAGCTCCGAGCAGTTCATGATTATAGAAATGAGCCCCGCCGTCTTCGCCGGGAGTTTTAGTCTCCGGCTTGGCTATATCGTGGAAGAGGCAAATAAATTTAAGATGTGTCAGAACGTCAAACTGTCCCCGCCGCTCCCGGAGCCTGTCAAGGGTGAAAGCGCGAGTGCTCTTTTCTATTTTAAAATCCGAAAGCGAGGAAATATTCTGCAAAAGTTTTACGGCTTCAAGCGTGTGTTCAAACACATCAAGGTGGTGATATCCCGGCTGTTCCACGCCTTTTAGCGCGAAAAGTTCCGGAAATAACCCGCAGAGCACGCCTGCGGAATCAGCCGCCAGCAGGCTTGGAATCGGGTCTTTCGACGATAGAAGTTTAAGGAACTCATCCCTGATGCGCTCGCTTGCCGGAGAATGCAGCAGGCCCGCCCTTTCCTTTATCTCGCAAAGCGTTGCTTTCTCTATTGAAAAGCCAAGCGTTGAGCAGAACCGAAAAGCGCGAAGCAAACGGACGGGGTCGTCCAAAAAAGCTCCTTTGGCCGCCATACGAATGATTCCATCGGCTAAATCCTTCCTTCCCCCGGAAGGGTCAGTGTATTCTTCCGGCGAGGAGAGAGGGAAGGCGATGGCATTAATAGTGAAATCCCTTTTCAAAAGGTCTGATTCAATTGTCTTTCCGCGCAGGCGCGAAAGGTCAACCGTTATGCCGCCCCTTAAAGCGATCCGGGTTATGCCGAACGCCTTTGAAAGAGGAACTACAGTGCCTTTCAGAAGGCGCGAAAGCGCCTTTCCGTGGCCCAAGGTGTCCCCGGGAAGAGCGATATCGATATCCTTTGAAAAGGCCCGTTGTAAAAGACGGTCCCGAACATAGCCGCCGACAGCCCACGCGTTCACGCGCTTCTGCCGGAAGTAAGCCGAGGCAATCTTTAATATGTCAGTCTCAGTCGAGCTCATCTCTTAATCCCTTTTACCGCCGCAAGCACTTCGGTTATGAGTTTCTCTGGCATACCCTTGAGGGACTGCAGGTCCTCGCGCGTTATTTTACTCAATTCCTTGAATTTTCCGAGTATTTCTTTCTTCCTCTTATCCCCTATGCCTTCCACTTTGTCAAGCACGGACTCGGTTGTCCTTTTATCCCGCAGCGTTTTGTGATACTTCACCGCGAATCTGTGCGCTTCGTCTCTCGCGGCTTGAAGCAGATGAAGGGCGGGAGAGTCCTTCGGAAGGCGGATGCTTTCCGCGGAATCCAGAGTGAAGACCTCTTCTTCCCGTTTTGCCAGTGAGATGATCGGAAGGGAAACGCCCGAAATCTTCATCGCGTTTTCCGCCGCGGCCAGCTGTCCCTTGCCCCCGTCTATCACAAGGAGGTGAGGCAGGTCGCCCTCTTCCTTCTGGCGTTTAAGCCGTCTGGATACTACCTCAAATATCATCCCCGGATCGTCGGGCCCGGCGATTGTCCGTATCTTGTATTTCCGGTACTTGTCTTTATCCGGATGCCCCGAAACGAACCTTACCGCCGAGCCGACTGAGTCCTTTCCGGAAATATTGGAGATATCTACGCAGTCAATAACGACCGGTTCTTCCGGGAGTTTCAGCGCGTCTTTCAGCATCCGCAGCGCTTTGGTGGATTCTCTGTTCATGTAATCCGTCATTGCCTGCGATTTCATGCCGATTGTTTTATCGTTTTGAAGCAGGATAAGTTCTACCAGGTCTTTCTGGTCCCTGTACCTTGCCGCCTCTTCAAAGTCCAGGTTCTCCGAGGCCTTGTTCATCTTTTTTTCCAGCTCGGCAATGAGAGTCCTCTGTTTTCCTTTCAGAAACTCTTCCACCTGCTTCACCTGTTCCGCGTAGGCTTCCTTCGTGGCTTTCCCGGTGCAGGGAGCGGTGCAAAACCCCATGCCTTCCTTAATACAGGCCCGCTCAAGCCTTTTGTTCATATCAATGCGGCAGTCCCGAAGCTTAAACTTCTTGTTTATCACCTTTATCAGAGCGTTCACCGAACCGAGCACGTAAGGGCCGTAATATCTGGAATTGTCCTGGGTAATTCTTCTGGTAAGGGAGAGGCGCGGAAAATCCTCGTTTACAGTTAGTTTAAGGTAGGGATAGGTTTTGTCATCCTTGTACATTACATTATATTTCGGCCTGTACTTCTTTATCAGGCGGCTTTCAAGTATCAGGGCTTCCATTTCATTGGCAGTTTCAATAGTCTCAAACGAGGTGATGTTCGGCACCATGGCCGCGACCTTCATCTCGTATTTGGCGCTGTCATGAAAATACGAACGGACCCGGTCCTTCAGGCAGGCGGACTTGCCCACATAAATAATCCTGCCGAGGATATCCTTCATCAGGTAGACCCCCGGTTTATCCGGGAGGTTATTCAAGCTCTCTTCAAGCGTCATAATGGATTATACAGCATAAGAAAAACGCAGTCTACATCGGGATAGCCGGGGGTTAACCTCGTTGACTAAGGCGGTTTGCTGTGATATATTACATATATGAGCTATGAACAGTATTTTGGACTAAGAGAACAGCCGTTTGCCATAACCCCGGACCCCAAGTTTTTCTATGAAAGCGATCAGCATATGGGCGCTTTGATACGCATCCAGCACGCCATCGACACCGCAAAAGGCCTTACAATTCTAATCGGCGATATGGGGCTCGGAAAGACCTTCATCAGCCGTAAGCTCCTCGATAAACTTCAGTCCGAAGACGGCAGGTACGAAGCCGCCCTCCTGATTGTCATTCACCACGAGATTACCGCGGCCTGGCTTCTGAAGAAGATTGCCGTACAGCTGGGCGTTGATACCCCCGCCGAGGATAAATCGTCGCTCATTTCCCAGATCTGCAAAAAACTCATCGAGCTTGACGATGCGGGCAAGCGCGCGGTAATCCTTATTGATGAAGCGCACATGCTCCAGACGCAGGAGATATATGAAGAACTCCGCGGTCTTTTAAATGTGGAAGGGGCGAGCCACAAATTATTAAATATAGTGCTTTTCGGCCCCCCGGAGCTTGAAAGATTTATGCAGTTGGATCCCCCGCTGGTATCCCGGATAGGGCTTAAATTCACGCTCAGGCCGCTTGACGAAAAATCAACCATCGGATATATTGGCCACAGGCTCGCGGTATCAGGCGCTACCAGGGAAATAATTACCAGGGAAGCCTGCAGGAGCGTGTTTCAATACAGCCGCGGCACGCCGAGGCTAATAAACGCCCTTTGCGACAACGCTCTCCTTGAGGCGCTCCTCCAGAAAAAAGTTCTCGTGGAGCCGGCCCTCATTGATCAGGTCGCTTCTGACCTGGGTTTGAAAAAAGAATAGTTTAGCGCCTTTTCTTTTCCCTGTTCATAAAATCGTTGGGTCTCATTTCATTGACCGGAGGCTTATGTGATAGAACGCTACACTCTGCCCGATATGGGCAATATATGGACCGAACAGGCCAAATATTCAAAATGGCTCGATGTGGAACTCGCGGTCTGCGAAGTTCTTGCCAAAAGAGGCGAGATTCCGGGTCGTGCCTATAAAACCATCAAATCAAAAGCTAAATTCAATGTTGCCCGCATAAACAAGATAGAAGAAGAAGTGAAGCACGATGTAATAGCGTTCCTTACCTCCGTCGCGGAATATGTCGGAAAAGATTCGCGTTTCATACACCGCGGGCTGACTTCCTCCGACGTGCTGGACACCGGCCTGGCGCTGCAGCTTCGCGATGCCGCCGATATTATTCTTGTGAAGATGGAAAAATCGGTAAAGATACTCAAGGCCCAGGTAAAGAAATACAGGCATGTCCCGACCATCGGCAGATCTCACGGTATTCACGCCGAGCCGACCACCTTCGGGTTAAAACTTGCCATCTGGTGGAAAGAGATGGAGCGAAACGTTGAAAGAGTAAAGCGCGCCAGGGAAGTCATAAGTTACGGCAAGATGTCGGGCGCTGTCGGCACCTATTCCAATATTGACCCCGCGGTTGAAGTCGCTGTCTGCAGGAAACTCGGTTTAAAGCCCGCGCCTGTTTCCACCCAGATAGTCCAGCGCGACCGGCACGCGGAATTCTTGGCGGCGCTCGCAATCACCGCTTCTTCTCTTGATAAATTCGCTACTGAAATACGCCACCTGCAGAGGACCGAAGTGCTGGAAGCCGAGGAGCCTTTTACCAAAGGCCAGAAAGGATCATCCGCAATGCCTCACAAAAGAAATCCGATAACGTGCGAGAGGATATCCGGCCTGGCCAGAATCCTCAGGGCAAACGCCGTTGTCGGCCTTGAGAACATGCCGCTCTGGCACGAGCGGGACATTTCTCATTCCTCGTCTGAAAGGGTGGTTCTGCCGGACAGCACCATAGCGCTGGATTACATGCTTCATAAATTTAACTGGCTGATAGAGAACCTGAACGTTTATCCGGAAAACATGCTGGAAAATATGAATAAAATGAAAGGGCTTGTGTTCTCGCAGAAAGTGCTCATAGGCCTCACGAAGAAAGGCATCAGCAGGGAAGAGGGCTACCGGATAGTCCAGGATTCAGCGATGAGGGTCTGGAAGAAGGAAGGAACCATGGTTGAGCTGTTAAAACGCGACGGGAGGGTGACAAAACACCTGACTGACGCGGAAATTGACGCTTGTTTTGACCTCAGGGCGTATCTGAAGAATGTAGATAAGATTTTTAAACGGCTCGGTGTGTAACCATAGAAAGAATGCGGGGTTATAGCTTTTTTCGTGGAATTTTGAATTATTGTAGAGTTCTTTTGTGGTCTTGTAGAGGAATTTCTGGTCATTTACCGGCAGATGTTCCATCAAGCCCAATACCTTTTGCTGATATTCAGAGAGTTTCCTGTCTTTGGCCTCCGCGTTATCGCAAAACAGATGCTCTTCGGAGAGCCCAAGCGCTCCGGCAATACGCTGAATTGTGACAAGGCTGGCCTTTTTTGTCCCGCGTTCAATCTGACCAAGAAACGAAGGATGTATGCGCGCTTTCTCAGCCAATTCTTCCTGTGTAAGGCCGATTCTATTCCTTTCCTGCCTGGCCCTTTTTCCGATCAAGACATACACATTCTTTTGAGATTTCATATTATTATTACCTCTTTCCCCCGTGCACGCTGTATCTTCCGCTTTTCCCCGGGATTAATCAAGAGACTATAAGTGTTGAATTGATAAACCTTATGGAGTATAATTTTACTGACAGCGGGGAAGGCTTGCTGTCAATTGCCAAAGAAACATATTTGGCACTGGCCTGACTGGCGCCGTGTTCCATAAATCGTGGGGGAAGGAACCGGGGCGTTGGCCGGGCCTTTTTGTGTCTTAAGCCGCTTCGCGAGTTCCTGCCGTCCTGACTTTTCTTCCTGATCCGATCAAGATTATCCTAAGGAAAACTTCTTCCGGATAATGTAAACTAACACTATTGAGCGTGCCGGAATACAGGAGAGAGGGTTCATGCATTACAGGGAATACGGCAGGACCGGAAAGAAAATATCCGTTATCGCTTTCGGCGGGATGCGATTTCAGCCGGACGGCGGCAAGTTCGACCTTGATAAATGCGCCGCAGTCGCCCGCAAAGCAAGCGGGCTGGGCGTGAATTACTTTGACACCTCGCCGTATTACTGCGGCAGCCAGAGCGAGGTCATTTTCGGGCAGGCCTTCAAGGATATGCCCAAACCCTTCTATGTGTCCACGAAAAGCTATGAGTCCGACCCGGCAAAACTTCGCGCCGACCTGGAAA
>CAITPB010000035.1 GCA_903894145.1 Candidatus Firestoneibacteriota bacterium
CCGACCATCCAAGCATCAGTTAGAGGGTCATAAGGTCAGAAGATATAGGGACTACATTCTTCCGCGCATCAGGTCTTGAAAGCGTCTGCGCCTCTGCGCATCAGCGCGTCCGCACATCTATCACGGAGGGTATTGTTTAAAATGAAACTCCTGCTAAGCGCCGGTGATCCTTCAGCCGATGTCTACGGCGCTCTACTCATAGAAGAGTTTTTCAAACAGGCCCCGGGCTCGGTGGTTTACGCTAACGGCGGCGCCCTTATGTCAAAAGCCGGGGCGGTTCTGCTTAATGATCTCGTAAGCCATTCTGTTGTCGGTTTTTCCGAAGCTGCCAAAAATTATTTCCATCTTAAAAAAATAATCAGGGAAACAGCGCTCTTTGCCGCAAAAGAAAAGATAGACCGTGCCGTTATGCTGGACTATCCCGGTTTCAACCTGCTGCTTTCCGCCGAACTTAAAAAACACGGAATACCCTGTTACTATTATGTTACTCCGCAGGTCTGGGCGTGGGGAAAGGGAAGAATTAAACAGATTAAAGCTAATTTCAAGAAAGTTTATCCGATACTTCCGTTTGAAAAGAAAGTTTTTGAAGACGCGGGAGTTCCGGCCGAGTTTTTCGGTAACCCGCTGGTTGACCTTGTAAAACCTTCGAAAGACAGGGAAACTCTGAGGCAGGAATTCAAAGCAGGCAAGGGCGAAAAGCTTGTCGGTTTGCTTCCCGGAAGCCGGACGCAGGAGATAAAACTCCTTCTGCCCGTGATGCTCCAGTGCGCCAAGGCAATGCCCGGCGTAAAGTTTGTTCTCGGCCAGGCCTCGGCGGTCAGCGATAATTTGCTGAGAACCGCCGGCAAAGGAGCTCTCTCGTCTATTCTGGTTGTTAAAGACCGCGCCCACGATGTCTTGGCCGCGTCCGACACGGTCATAGCGTCCTCCGGGACTGTCTGCCTTGAAGCCGCTATCCTTGGGACTCCCGCGGTTGTGATTTATAAGGTATCAAATCTCACCTGGACGCTGGCAAACCTCTTTATTGACTGGAAATTCGCGTCGCTCCCGAATATAATTAAGGATTCTGAAATATACCCTGAACTGATCCAGCAGGCTGCTTCTCCGGAAAGGATTAAGTCGGAAACGGAGTGCCTGCTTGCCGGCGGCACAGATATAGTCCTTATGCGTTCAGCTCTGAAAGAGGTTTCAGGCTCCCTTGGCGCCGGAGGTTCTTCCGCGAAAGTTGCCGGCAGTATTTTGCGCGGCTGAATAATATATTCTTCATAGGAGAGAAAATGAATAAAGACACAATGACAGGCAGGGAAAGATGGCTCGCGGTATTGAAAAGGCAGAAGCCGGACAGAATTCCGATGGACTACTGGGGAACAAAGGAAGCAGGCGCAAAACTTATGAAGCATCTACGGCTTCCCGATATGGATTCAGTCTTCAAAAAACTGAGAATAGACAAGCCCTTCTGGGTAGGCGGCAAGTATAACGGTCCGGAGCTAAAAGACGGGCTTGATATGTACGGGTTTAAGTTCAGGAGGGTTGCTTACGGTAACGGTTCTTATGAAGAGGTGGCCAACCACCCGCTGGCGGATTTTAAGAGTATAGAAGAACTTAAGAAAAATTATATCTTTCCGACAGCGGACTGGTTCGATTACTCGCATATCAAGGCGGAAGTGGAAGCCAACCCGGAAAGGATAATCCAGGGCGGCGGTTCCGAGCCGATGTTAACCTACAAATACCTCCGTGGTGATGAACAGGCTTTTATGGACTTCATCGAGAATCCGGAATTGATGCAGTATATCCTGGATAGGCTTATGGAATTTAGCCATGAACATACCAGAAGGATTCTAGAACAGGCTCCGGGCAAGATTAATATAACCTATGTAGCGGAGGATCTTGGCTCGCAGGACGACCTGCTTTACTCTCCTTCCCATATCCGTCAATTTCTTATTCCAAATATGAAGAAGATGATGGACCTTACCCATCAGAACGGCGGTTTTGTCTTTACGCATACAGACGGCGCCTCCAGGAAGATGATACCTGATCTCATAGACATCGGAATGGATGTGCTGAATCCCATCCAGTGGAACTGCAAGGGCATGGAAATTGAAGGCCTGAAAAAAGATTTCGGAGATAAGATAATATTCCACGGCGCCGTTGACAATCAGCACTGCATTCCGTTCGGCACGCCGGAAGAGGTCAGGAAAGAAGTCAAAAATAACATCGAGATTCTCGGCAAGAACGGCGGCTATATTCTCGCCCCCTGCCATAATATCCAGGTTGTCGGTCCCTCCGAGAATGTAGTGGCGCTCTACGAGGCAGGCCTTGAATACGGGTGGAATTAGGCGAAAACCAATTGTTCGATTTGCTTTAAACGGAGCATAAGATGTCCGACAAAATAAACATAAGCGAAAAAGACAAGAAGATCCTGAGAGAACTCGGCGAGTGGAAGGCAAAGGCCTCGGAAACCGCAGAAAATAAAGAAAAGATAAAGGCCTGGCAGGCCCACGATGAAGGGGTTCCCGGCGCCCGCGTGATGGTTAG
>CAITPB010000036.1 GCA_903894145.1 Candidatus Firestoneibacteriota bacterium
CACGGCTTGGCGGTTGGGCACTATGACAAAGGTCATGGGCCGTTGCCCGGCTCAGAGTTTTCCGTTTGTTACAAGATACTTAAATACCGCGAGGGACGCTTTGGCGCCCTCTCCTGCCGCTATTATTATCTGCTTTTCCGCGACATTGGTTACATCTCCTGCCGCAAAAATCCCTGGGATGGAAGTGGCGCAGCCCGTGTCAACCAGTATTTCACCGGAACCGTTGCGTTTCACAAGAGACGCGAATTCCGAGTTTGGAAGCAGTCCTATCTCGACAAAAACGCCATTCACCGGTATCTCTGACAAGCCTGCAAGCGCGCTTTCAACTCTGACGGCAGAAACTGCCTTTTCACCCAGTATAGACATAACTTTAGCCCCGTTAATCACAGATACAACCGGGTTCTTTATGACCTGGTCGCGCATGACTTCGTCTCCGCCGAGATTTTCCGTGTTGTTTACAATGTAAACTTTTGAACAATAGCGGGCTAACTGTATGGCAGCGTCGAGCGCGGAATTTCCCCCGCCGATTACCGCGACTTCCTTTCCTGCGAACAGAGGCCCGTCACAGGTGGCGCAATAGGTGAGGCCTTTGTTTTTAAACTCTTTTTCACCCGGCACGTTTAATTCCCTGGACCTTTTACCGGAAGCAATGATAACTGAACTCGCCGAATATTTCCCTTTTGGAGTTGTTACCGTAAAGATTCCGTTGTCTGAGGTTAGCGAAATGGCTTCTTCTGATTCTTTAATGGGGAGCTTGAATTGTTTTATGTGTTCGTCGAACTTTACCGCCAGTTCAGGCCCTGAAATGATGTTGAATCCGGTGTAATTTTCTATCTCACCGCTCCAGGCAGCCTGGCCGCCGATGTCGCCCGTGAGTATAATGAGCTTAAGCCTTTTTCTGGCGGCATAGACCGCTGCCGTTATTCCGGCAGGGCCCGCGCCTATGATTATCAGATCAAATATATCAGGCATCAAACCTCCGGCAGAATTGCGGCAAAGTATTATTTTATCCCGCAGGCCTTCTTAAGTATATATAGATGTTTTATATGCTTGAGTTCTTCTTTTACCATTTCGTCCACTATTTTCTTTTCCTTTTCAGGCATACCTTCAAGCATGCCCTGAAAAAGAATAACCGAATCCTTCTCGAACTTCAGCGCGGCTTCAATTATCTCGGAATCATTCTTAAGGTTCTCGGAAGCCCTCTTGCCTGCATCGGCTTTCGTGAAAATATTGTCTCCCGCGAGCATCCGGACATAGTCCGCGTATTCGCCGTCATAAGTTTCCGGCTCCTCCGTTTTCTCGGCATCCTGCTGCATCCTCAGAAACGCAGCAAGGTGGTGATCCTCTTCTTTGGCGAGGTGTTCAAATATCGCTTTCGCGTTGCCGGCTCTGGCGTTTCTTGATGCAGCCTCATAAAACACCTTGCCGTTCTTCTCTATCTGCACGCCAAGGTCAAGAACTTCCGCCGCATTGAATTTTAATCCCATATCCTCTCCGTTTTTATTAGCTATTAGTTATTAGTTATCAGTTATTGCTCTTTTACGAACATGTCTTTTCCGACCCCGCAGTTGGGACAACTCCAGTCTTCCGGGACTTTCTCCCACGAGGTTCCTGACGCCACATTGTTATCTGGATCCCCGACAGCCGGATTGTAGACATAGCCGCAAACCGTGCATTTATATTTATCCATTGCAACCTCCGGGCGGCAGAACATTCAGCCGCTGGCGTTAAAACAGTTTCTTGGCGAATTCTTTCCCGAATTCGAAACACTGTTTAAGCTCTTCGGGACTCGGCGCGAATTTAAGGCTAATCCCGGGCTGAACAATCTCAATGCCGGGAGACGTGATAAAATTCTCCATTTCTTTCACGGCACCGCCGGCCCACCCGAAAGAGCCGAAAGCCGCGGCTTTTCTGCCCGAGGGCTTCAAGCCTTTCAGAAACTCCAGAAACATGGCGAGATTCGGCAGCATGTTATTGTCATGCGTAGAGGAACCAAACAGGTATCCGCGCGCGTAGAGCATTTCCCTGATAATCTCCGTGTTATCCGTCTCGGCGACATCATACATCTTTACCTCAACGCCCTCGGAGACGAGCCCGTCAACTATGCTGTAGGCCATCTTCTCGGTTGATTTCCACATAGTCTCATAGGCTATTACCGCCTTTCTGCGCGTGGTCTGTTTTGCCCACTCGACATAGGAATTGACAATTTTCATTGGGTCTTTCCGCCATATTATCCCGTGGCTCGGCGCAATCATCTTGAGAGGAAGTTTCATTTTCACAATTTCATCTATTTTCTTTAGTACCATAGGAGAGAAGGGCCAGAGGATGTTCGCATAGTAAGCTTCTGCCTCCTCAAAAAGGGGAGAGCCGTCAACTTCATCGTCAAACCGCGCGGAAGAAGCGAAATGCTGGCCAAAAGCGTCATTCGGCATAAGAACGCCGTCTTCAATAAGATAGGTGAACATTGAATCCGGCCAGTGGAGCATCGGGGCTTCAATAAAGGAGAGGGTCTTCTTGCCAAGGGAGAGTTTGTCTCCGGATTTCACAACCTGCAGATCAAGCCCCAGATAGTACATCTTCTCAAGAGTCTCTTTTACTTTCGCGGAGCCAAAATGTTTGGCGTTAGGACAGGCCTTTTTGAGCGCCGGCAAGGAACCTGAGTGGTCAGTTTCACCGTGATTTGAAATTATATAATCAATTTTTTCCGGCGGGACTACTTCAGAGATATTGCGCAGCAGCTGATCGCTGAAAGGAGCGTATACTGTGTCAACAAGCGCTATCTTCTCGTCTACTATCAGGTAAGAATTATAAGTAGAACCGCGCCTGGTTATGTATGTGTGGCCGTGAAAGGCCCTTACATTCCAGTCAACCACACCGACCCAATAAACACCCGGCAACAACTTAACTGCTGACATATGCGCCTCCCTCCTGCACTTAAGTATAATTTATTAATCCTTTATTTTCAATACAATACCTTTAAATTTACATAATATGACAGGGGTCATGTTAGGTACGAAGTACGCGATGTATTATAAAGACAAAGGTGGTGATTAAAATGGCAGGATGTGATTGCGGGTGCGGTTGCGGTAATGTAAGCATTTATGTTTGCAAGAAATGCGGTAAAGCGGCTATGAAACCGATAGTATGCTGCGGTGAAACGATGAAGAAAAAAACAGGCAAATAAAAAAGGTTCGCGGGGGGTGCGCTTCCAAATGTCCCCCATTACAGCGCACTTCTCCAACCTGAAAAGGACGGCGAAAGCCGTCCTTTTTTATAAAATATACTTTTTGATTCTCTTCATAGGGTTTCCGTCTATCTCTCTTGCTACCTCTTTACTGATCCCCGGCTTCTTTAGTTTGTGGAACATATAGTTCTTGTAGGATTCTACCCCCGGCTGATTGAACGCGTTAACACCGAGCAACTCCCCTTCAAAGGCCGTCGCCATCTCAAAGAAAAACAATAAGGCTCCCCAGTAATAGGCGTTTAACTCACGCAGGCTTATCGTGCAGTTAGGGCGCATTTCGCGGTTCAAAGCCCAAGCCGTTCCCTCCTGGGCGGTCTTCAAGAGGCCGGAAAGAGCCCTTCCTGAGAGAAAATCGTCCGATACAGGAAGTTTCAGGTCTTTCCTAAATTTCTCGATGCGTATAAAAGTGACAATCTTATCATTTCTGCCCTCTATATTGTTTTGCTGGATGGAATGAAGGTCGTTAGTTCCTCTCGCCGATATCGGCGTCCTGCCTGTGTTAATGAGATCGGACCTGTCTTCGACCCACTTCTCCGCCCCCTGCTCAAGAACCACTTTCCTTGCGTATTTTTTTCCCGTGCTTTCTGCCAGCAGCTGAATATACCAGTCAGCAGTGGATTTCAACTGCTCCGAGAAAGGCATTATTATGGAAATCGGCTTTCCTTTTTTCTCATACGCTATGACTGAAAGCGACGCGTAAAACAGCGCGGGGTTTTTGAACATATCGGCGAGCGCACAGCTTTTGGCCATGTCCGCGGCGCCTTCAAGTACCTCCGCTATCTTCACACCGGTAATTGCAAGATGGAGCAGCCCCATGTTCAATTCCGAGAATCTCCCGCCGACGCCTTCAAGGAGAGGCAGGCTGCGGTAGGCAAGCGGATCTTTTGCCGAAGCCTCGGATACTTTCTTTCTCAATGTTCCGGCTTTCGGATCGGTGACGGCAATAATCTGCCTCGCGAATTTAGCGCCCGCGCCTCTCTTAAGCCAGGCCTCAACAAGCTCCAGCGCGGCTTTTGTTTCGGTAGTTTCTCCGGACTTTGATATGACCACCACGAAAGTCTTCCGGGGATTAAGATTTGAAAGCAGCGAAGAAAGTGTTACAGGATCCAGGTTGTTGCCTTCAAAGAAAATCCTCGGACTTCCTTTCCTTACGCCCGGAAAATCATTATAGTAAGGAGGCAGAAGCGCGTCCTGAGCCGCTTTAATTCCTAGGTAAGACCCCCCGATACCGAGGGAGATGACATTTTCGTATTTATCAGCTATTCCTTTGCCAAGTCTTTGGATGGAAGCTACAACTTTCTTGTCCTGCAGCGGGAGTTTGGACCATTCCAGAGAAAGCGCTATCCTGCTTTGCCTGTTCTTGAGAACAGATGTAAGATGGTTGAAGGCCTTTCCTGCTCTCGCCGAAAATGTTTTGAGTTCCGAAGGCTTGACCCCGTGGACCCCTACGTTGAAATCCATCATATTGTTAAAGTCGAACCTAATTTTTGGCATAAGCCCTCCGTTTCACGGATTTTATCACAATCATGACGGGAATCATAGACAAAACACCTACAAAGCATTATAATTAAATAATTAGACAGGGATTAGAGGCAGTGTTATTATTGACCGGAGACAAATATGCCGAATATTACCAGCACCGATGACGCGAAATTCAGCGAAGATGTCCTTAAAGCAACCCTGCCGGTATTTGCAATGTTCAAATCGGAATGGTGCGCTTCCTGCAAGAGAGTCACGCCTGTAGTCGAAAAACTTTCAGACGACTTCAAAGACCGCGTCAAGTTCGTGCATGTTGACGCCGTTAAAAATGTCAAGGCCTCGGCCGAAAACAATGTCCTCGCGATTCCCACGCTCGTTATCTTCAAGAATGGCAAAGAATCCGAACGAGTTACCGGCTACTTTCCGGAACCGGAACTCAAAGCTTTCATCGAAAGGAACATATGAACTGGGTTCTTGATGGATTAAATAACGCACTGGCACAGGGCTCGTTCCTTGCCTTTTTTCTCGCTTTTCTCGGCGGAATATTTGTAAGTTTCGAACCCTGCATTTACACAATGCTTCCTATCACGGTCACCTTCATTGCTTCGCAGAGCGGCGGGAAAAAGTTAAAAGGATTTACGCTTTCTCTCGTATATGTGCTCGGCCTGGCCCTTATATACACGCTGCTCGGAGCAATCGCGGCGCTTTCCGGAAAAGTATTCGGACTTGTAAGCGCGTCGGCTTTGCCGAATATCCTTATGGGAATTGTCTGTATCCTGCTCTCTCTTTCAATGTTTGATATTTACGAGATCCGCATGCCCGGTTTCATAAATAACCTTGCGGGGAAAAAGATTGGTTCCGGCTACGTTACCGTATTCTTTCTCGGACTTATCTCAGGACTGGTTGTCGGGCCCTGCACCGGCGCGGTTCTGGGAGCGCTTCTCTTTTATGTCGGTAAAAGCGGAAATGTAGCCTTCGGCACCGGACTGCTTTTTGTTTTCTCTTTAGGCATGGGAGTCCTGCTCATAATAGCAGGGACTTTTGCCGGACTTCTCCTGGCTATTCCAAAACCCGGGGTCTGGATGCAGTGGGTCAGAAGGGCAATCGGGGCAATTCTGTTTATAGCAGGGTTCTCTTTCCTTTATCACGCATGGAAATTCTACCACTAATATCACGTTTTGACGGAGGACTTATGAATAAACTATTCACGGCCGGCGCAGTGCTTCTTATCGCCTTCTCCTGCGGGGCGATGTCAAAGAAAGTCAGCCAGGAGCCGGTTCAGACAAAAGCATCCGCTGCCCCGGACTTCAGCCTGAAAACGCCGGAAGGGAAAACCGTAAAGCTCTCCGCTTACAAAGGAAAGGTGGTGCTGGTCAGTTTCTGGGCGACTTGGTGTCCCTATTGCGTCAAAGAAATACCTGATTTAATAGCTTTGTACGCAAAGGCCGGCGGCAAGGATTTTGAGATAATAAGCATTGATATCCAGGAAAAACAGGATGCAGTAAAAGATTTTATATCCAAGAACGGCATAAAACATACGGTTATTATTGACCCCTCCGGAGAGACCGCGCAGGCTTACAAAGTTGTCGGCATCCCGACCAATGTTCTTATAGATAAGGCGGGGAATGTGGTTTTTAATCAGAATGAACTGCCGGCTGACCTGGAAAAAACAATCGGGGAATTAATCAAGAAGTAGAAAGATGCAAAAGGACAGGTTCGTAAAAGAAGCTGTCCTTTTTATTTTGTTAGCGGCGTAAAAGGACGAACAGAGCGCAACAATCCCGGGGTAAGGACTCCTTTTCCGTTCCTTGCTATTAAAGCTGAAACCGTGACAAACCCGAAATTCCTTCCTGAAAGCTGCTGAAGTATTACCGGCAGCGCGAGCAATGTGGAATCTATGCCGCTGTGCAGAAGTATTATATCACCGTCCTTCGGGTCAGTCATGACGTTTGAAATAACATCCGAGCTTCTCATGGCGCCGTAGTCCGAATAATTTGTCCATAGCACGGTAGAAAGACCCATCGATGCTGCCGCTTCCACCGTACCTTTATTATACCTGCCGGACGGAGGCCTGAAAACTTCCGGCCTCCTGCCGATTACAGAATAAATCTCCTGCTCATCGCGTTCCAGCTCAGCCAGCGTCTCTGACTTTGAAAGTTCGGTCAGCAGCCTGTGCTCATAGGTGTGATTCCCAATTTCGTGGCCGCGCCTGTCGATTTCCTTCACAAGTTCAGGGTATTTCGCTGCCATCTTGCCTACGGTAAAGAAGGTCGCTTTTGCCCCAAAGCAGTCCAGGATATCAAGTATTTTTGGCGTGTATTCAGGGTGCGGGCCGTCATCAAAGGTGAGAGCTATAAGCCGGACCGCGGGAACCTCGGCAGGCACAACCGAATAACGCATGGAACGGGATTCGCCGGAATGAATATCCAGCAACGCAACGCCGATCTTTACAAAACTTGCGATTACCCCGAGGAATATTATAACTAAAAACGAACGCCATAATAAGTTATTATGCCGGCTCAAGAGGCCGGCTTTAGGGGTGCTTTTCAACTGCCACCAAAATCCCGTTTCTGGTTTTCTTCAAGCTTTCGACATATTTCAAGTCAAATTTGCCGATAACATTAACAGGGCTCGCCGGCCTGACTTCTCCCTTGCAGCTTGAGGGCGTCTCTCCGTAAAATATACAGAACGCGGAGCCAGGCATCCAGAATGCGAGGTCGCCTACCGCTACTATAGGTTTTGGGTTCTCCGGCCCGTGTTTCACCGGAATAGTAAAGTAGGTCTCATCCCCCCAGGTATTGGCTTTGGCGGAAAAAGGCAGGGCGTTATATATCGCTTCGGCAGTCTTTGTTGAGTTAAGCACGGCGTCAACTTCAAGCTCGCCGATTCTTATCTTTATTTTTCTCATTGGCCTTCCATTGTGATTCCCGCAAAGCCGCGAGTGCTTCGTGGCGTGCCATGTACCTGAACCCGCGAAGCGGGTGAATGGTACATGGTGGGCGCTATAGGATTCGAACCTATGACCTCCGCCGTGTGAAGGCGGCACTCTAACCAACTGAGCCAAGCGCCCAATAAAAACAATTGCTCATTGCTGATTGCTAATTTCCACAAAACAACTACTTCTTTGCGTAATAGGGGCTGTAGAAATCAGATTCTAAAGACTTTGGATCTAGAACCTGTCCGAACCTGCGGATCTCGTAATGCACGTGAGCGCCGGTAGAAGAACCCGTGCTGCCCATCAAGGCCAGGCTTTCTCCCGCTTTAATTTTCTGCCCCGTTGTTACCAGGAACCTGCTGCAGTGTCCGTACCTTGTGGTGTACCCGTAATCGTGTTCAAGTATCACAAGATTGCCGTAACCGCCCAGCCTGCCGGCAAAAATAACAGTTCCATCCGCCGTAGCATGAACCGGAGTGCCTATCCTGTTAGCGATATCAACGCCGACATGATATTCCTTGCGCGATTTTCCTCTGCCGTCGTCTCCGAAATCAAAAATAAGTTCCCTGGACCCGAACCTGGAGGTTATCCAGCCCTTAACCGGCCTGCCCTTGGGCGTCGCCGCCCAAACAGAGCGCAACCTGGAAACATACTGAAATATTTCGTTTGTACTCTGCTCCCGGAAGTCAAGTTCAGAAATTAGCTTGTCGTAATCCTTGCTGACATCTTCCTGCCCCATATCATCCGACAGCAGCTTATCGAGCACCTTTTGGTCAGATTTGCTGGGACCGCCTATGCCCTCTTCCCTCACGAGGGATTTCTTGTTTTTGTAAGCAAGAAGATCTCTAAGCTTTTTTTCAAGGCTGCCCAATTTCTTTTCTTTTTCCTCAAGTTCTCCGGCTTTCTGGACCAGAAAAAGCGCCTTCTCTTTAAATGCCGAAGAAGATTCTTTTGCAAGCCTGTAGTCAATATCCAGCGCTGCGACGTAAATCCCGTACCCTAAAAGCGCCGATAGCAGGAGCACGGCCGCCAAGCCGGCAAGCAGCGGGAACTTAAGCTTTATAATGCCGTTTGAAGTTATGTCGCGATAAGCCGTCAGCGTTATTCGGCTCTTTAATATGTCCCAAAATGCCTTTTTAGACATATCTCTCCGGGGTCTTTAATGACATGCTATTATAGCAAAATACGGCGTATTCAATCAATCCGGATTTTCCTGCATTTTTCTATATCCCTTGCAATCTGGCGTTTCAAGGCATCCCTGCTTGGGAATTTTCTGGTATCCCTAAGCTTTCTGAAGAATGATACCTCCGCTTTCTCTCCGTAAATATCCTTCTTTCTCAACCCTATTACATTGACCTCGACCGGAGGATGTTTCTCGCCCGGATGGAAGGTTGGCCGTCCTATTCCGCACGCGCCGCGGTAGGTCCTGCCTCCGACTTTTATGGTTACGGCATAGACTCCTTCCGGAGGAACAACTTCGTTTGTGGCGTTAAGATTTGCTGTCGGAAATCCTAAACCGGCGCCCCTGCCGTCTCCATGCACTATCCTGCCGGTCAGAGAATAGCGCCTCCCGAGCATTCTTTCAGCGGTTCTCAGGTCTCCCTCTGTTGCCCTCTTTCTAATCTCGGTACTGCTTATTATGCCTCCGCAGCATTTCATTGCTCTCACGCGGTCGACCTTAAATCCGTAGAGCTTACCGTACTCTTTCAGCAAAGCGGCATCGCCTCTTCCGCCTTTTCCGAACCTGTAGTCAAACCCTACGACCGCTTTTTTAATCTTAAGTTTCTCTGCCAGAACTTCAATGATAAATTTTTCCGCCGGAATAGACGCGAACTTTTTATTAAAATCGATAACGATAAGCATATCAATACCCGCAGCGGATATCAACTCCGCTTTCTTTTCGGTGTCGGTAATCACGGCTGGAGCCTTTCTATGGGTGGTTTTCATGGGATGCGTCTCAAAGGTGAGCGCGATGCTGGTTGCTTTCAGCTTTTTCGCGTCAGCAGCTGTCTTTTCCAGTATCTTTCTGTGCCCGACATGTACGCCGTCAAAAACTCCGAGAGTAACCACGGAACTCTTAATCTTGCCAATTTTCTCCGGCTGCAAACCATTTGAAATAATCATCTTTCTCCTAAAAAAAAGCCGGCCCGGTAAATGGGCCGGACTCTATTATGTTTGCCTGGTCATCTTTCCGTCCGCGCGGGACTCAATATACAACCTTGTTAAGAGGATATTCAATAATCCCCTGCGCGCCCTGCCTTTTTAGTTTTGGCAGTATTTCCCTGACGACGCTCTCGTCCATTATGACCTCAATCGCGACCCAGCCGGAATCAGAGAGCGCGGAAATGGTCGGGGTCTTCAATGCAGGAAGCTCTTCGCAAATCTTCTTCAGTTTTGCTTTCGGGACATTCATCTTAAGTCCGACTTTTGACTCTGCCTCAAGCGCCCCCTGCAGGAGCAGCGCGATGTTCTCTATCTTTTCCCGGCTGCACTTGTTCTTCCACGTTTCTTTATTGGCTATGATAACGGTGGAAGATTCCATGACTGTCGCTATAATCTTAAGGTTATTTGCGCGAAGAGAAGAGCCGGTCTCGGTTATTTCGACAACTGCGTCTACCAGCTCGGGCGGCTTAGCTTCGGTCGCTCCCCAGGAAAACTCAACTTCAGCCTTTACCCCGTTCTTCGCCAGGTAGTCATTGGTAATATTGACGACCTCTGTGGCAATCTTTTTGCCTTTAAGGTCCTTGACGCTCTCTATCTTTGAATCATTCGGGACGCAAAGCACCCAGCGCAGCACGCTTCTTGTCCTTTTCGCGTAAACCAGCGTTGCGACTTCAACTACTTTGCCGTCAACGCCGTTCTCAACAACCCAATCCTTACCGGTCAGGCCGAAATCCAACTTGCCGGAATTAACATATCGCGGGATTTCCTGAGCCCTGATAAATCTTGCGGTCAACTCCGGATCATCCACCTTTGGCATGTAAGAACGCGAGCCGACTGATATTTTATATCCGGCCTTTTTGAACATCTGTATGGTCGATTCCTGCAGTGAACCGGCAGGCAATCCCAGCTTAAGCATAATAATCTCCGACTTGGTTTACGTTATAAACTTTACAAACTTTATAAACCTTATGAATTTTTATTGAACTTTGCTCGCCACCAAATCCCCAACTTCCCTCGTTCCCATCCCCATCCTGCCGGCCGACATGCTCTTTAGCTTGCCGGAGAGAAGCGAATCTACAACGGCCTTCTCTATCGCTTTAGCCGCTTTTTCCTCTCCGATGTAATCCAGCATCATTGCGCCGGCCATTATAGCCGCTATCGGGTTAATCACATTCTTGCCTGTATATTTCGGCGCGCTTCCGCCCATCGGTTCAAACATTGAAACGCCTTCAGGGTTGATATTGCCGCCCGCCGCCACACCGAGGCCGCCCTGAATCATCGCCGCCAGGTCGGTGATAATGTCGCCGAAAAGGTTCTCGGTGACAATAACATCATAATACTCCGGCTGCTTCACGAACCACATCGTGGTCGCGTCAACGTGGTTATAGTCCTGCTTGATATCCGGGTAGTACTTATTGCCCATCTCCGTATATGCTCTCATCCAAAGATCGCCGCAATACGTGAGGACGTTGGTCTTGTGGACCAGAGTCAGCATCTTCTTTTTGCTGTTCCTCTTCTTCGCGAATTCATATGCATACTTCAGGCAGCGGTCCACAACCGGCCTGGTGTAGGCCATCACATGGGTAGCCACTTCGTCTTTGGTTCCTACCATCGTAGCGCCGCCCATGCCCGTGTAAATGCCGCCGGAGTTCTCGCGTATGACCACAAAATCTATATCTTCCGGTTTCTTATCCTTAAGCGGCGTATCCACGTTCGGGAAGAGTTTCACCGGGCGAAGGTTAATGTACTGATCGAGTTTGAACCTGATGTTTAGCAGTATTCCTTTCTCAAGGATACCGGGTTTAACTTCAGGATGTCCGATTGCTCCTAGATATATGGAATCGAACTTCCTAAACTCTTCAATGGCGGTATCCGGGATTGTCTCGCCGGTCTTCATATATCTTTCCCCGCCGAAATCATACTTTGTCAGGTTCAATTTGAAGCCGTATTTTGCTTCGGCCGCGTTGATCACCTTAAGGCCTTCGGCGACGACTTCCGGGCCGGTACCGTCTCCGCCCATAACAGCAATATTGTAGCTTTTCACCATGATAAAACCTCCGTTTCGCAGCAAAAGTCTGAATTTGTTTGATTACACGGATTACAAAAACAGATTACGCAGATTAAGACTTAAATCCGGAAAGATCCAGGTCTTTCAACTGCGCATTTAACGACTATAATTATACCGAAAAAAGCGCGCTCTTTCAAGGAAAGTTAAGGTAAAGGTGATTAGAAGAATAGATAGAAAGATTACGAAGATTATACAAAAAGCCATAAAACTTTTCATTTTGTCTAATCAGCGTAATCGCATTTACGGAATCTGCGTAATCAAATATTTTTAGTGAACCGGCTTGACACTAAGCTTTTCGCTGTAAGTGTCAACGCTGTAGATATTCTCAAGCGGCAGGCGGGGCGGCCTGTCCCTTTCCCCTGATTTCTGGCCTTCTGTCAAAAGACTCATATCTTCAGACTTTTTGCCTACATTTACAACAACAAGTAGCGTGTTCTCATCGGGAATGTTGAGCGCTTTCTTAACAGCCGCCGGGTCGAAACCTGCTATCGGATGAGCCACAAGCCCGAGATCCGTCGCCCGAAGCTGCATAGCCGACACTGCCATGCCAAGATCAAAAAGATAGTACTCCCTCTCCTTGATAACGCAATCATCGTCTTTCTTCGCGAAAGCAGCGATAATAAGCGAGGCATTCTTTACCCAATCGTTGTTCCTGCTGAGACAGGCGTGAACTTTCTCGAGCGCCTCTTTTGAACGCGCAAAAACGAACTTCCACGGCTGGTTGTTAAAACAGGAAGCTGTCAGCTGCGCCGCAATGGCAAGCTCGTTCATGGTATCATCGCTTATTTCCACGGGGCTAAAAGCCCTGTAGGCGCGTCTTTTCTGAATGGCGTCCTTAACATCCATATAAATAATTCCTCCTGATTGAACTTGGTCGTTTGTAAAGTTTATAAAGTTTATAAGGTTTGTAACGTAAACCAAAAAAACTAAATCAGCTCTTTGCGGATTGATAAAATCTTCCGAATAGTTTCTACGAAGATTATTAGCACCAGCGCTATCATTATACCCGAAAGGCCTATGTTAAGATACGATTTGGCCGGGAGATAATTAATCGCAATATTCATAATTCCGGCGGAAAGCGTGGTTGCCAGCATAAACAACCCCGGCATAAAAGTTATCAGACCGTACTTCCATTTCTTGGTCAGGTTCAGGATGAAAACAGTGCCGATGAAGAGCGCCGCCGAGGCAAGGAGCTGGTTTGCCACCCCGAACATCGGCCAGATTGAGGAGATGTCGTTATTGTAAACAAGGTACCCCCAGGCGAGGCTTATCAGGAAACTCGTTACAAGCACTCCGGGCATCCAGGAACTCTTTCCGAATTTCGGAAACACCGGTTTCAACATCTCCTGAAGGATGTATCTTGCCACCCGGGTTCCCGTATCCACGGTGGTAAGGATGAAAAGAGCCTCAAACATAATGGCAAAGTGATACCAGTAACCCATCAGGGTTTTCATGCCGGGTATGGAAGAAAGAATAAGGGCCATGCCCGCCGCCAGTGACACGGCGCCGCCGGAACGCCCAGCCAGTTGTTCTCCCACCATTGCCTGAATGCCGTTAAGCTGTGAAACGGAATAACCAAGCTTCTGGAATACTTCCGGCTTCAGGTTTATCGCGAAATAATCCCCCGGCACGAGGCAGGTCGCGGCTATTAACGCCATAACCGAGACAAGGCCTTCGGCAAGCATCGCTCCGTAACCTATAGGCAATATATCCGATTCGCGGTTTACCATTTTCGGAGTGGTTCCGGAACCTATCAGGCTGTGGAAACCGCTTATGGCGCCGCAGGCGATGGTTATACAGACATAAGGCCAGACCTTTCCGGGAATTATGGGTCCCCCTCCGTGAATAAAAGGCATGAGCGCGGGCATCTTAATGACAGGGTTGACAATAAGTATTCCGGCGGCAAGCAAGACTATGGTTCCGAGCTTCATATAGGAACTTAGATAATCCCTCGGGCAAAGCAGCAGCCAGACAGGCAGCACCGAAGCAAGGAACCCGTAAACGGGCAGTGAAAGTGAAAGGGTGTTCTTGGAAAACCTCAGATACTCGCCGAGGCCTGAACGGGAGATTGGCTCGCCAAACACTACGCCGAGGATTACAATGGCGATACCGATCAGAGAAGCCTCAACAATCCTGCCGGGCCTGATCTTATACATCCAAAGGGCTGTAATAAGCGCGGCGGGAATTGTTACCAGTATGGTAAAAACCGCCCAGGGGCTCTCAGCAAGCGCGTTGACGACCACCACGGCCAGGCCCGCGAGAGCCGTTATGATGATGAAGAGCACGGCAAAAGCCGTGGCAATGCCCGCAGGCGTTCCTATCTGTTCTTTGGCGATGTTTGAAAGCGAGAGCCCTTTGTGCCTGACCGAAGCGAAGAGGATGACCATGTCATGCACGGAACCTGCAAGGACTGCGCCGACGAGTATCCAGAGAAAACCCGGAAGGTATCCGAACTGCGCGGCAAGGACCGGACCTACCAGAGGGCCAGCGCCGGAAATGGCGGCGAAATGATGGCCGAAGAGCACCCATTTATTGGTCGGGTGGTAATCACGCCCGTCCGTCAATTTGTGCGCCGGAGTTTCGTTATTATCATTGAAGGCGAGGACTTTCGCGGCAATGAATACACCGTAAAACCTGTAGGCAAGGGCAAAAACAAGGAGCGCGGTTATGAGAAGCGTAATGGCGTTCATTCAGCGAATATAGCAAATATGGCGGGCAATAGCAACCTGCCGGGCAAAACTTATATCCCGAAATGCCTGCGGCTGAGGCTTTGCGAAAACTCCTGAATGGCGCCGAAACTTGTCAAAAGGATTATCAGCGGCGCGAGCAGCATCAGCGCGACAGCAACAAGGCACAGAACAAGGGCGGTTTTTGAAGCTTTCATAGCGCCTTCCGTGTCGCCGGCAAGCGCCAACTTTCTGGCTTTCGCGGCAAAACTGTAGGCAATGAACGCGAAAGGGGCCCCGACAAAACTGAAAAAGCAGCAGAAGAACAATGAGGTTACGCCGATGATAACAGCAAATGAAGCGTAATCAGGGATTTTCGCGCCAACGGCCTCACGCTTGATCTCTTCAGGTATCGAGTGAGGAAGCACCTCTCCGCAGCCCAGGCATTTGTAGAAATTATCGTCATTTAACCTTCCGCATTTTCTGCAATACATAAATGGCTCCGAATTCCGTATTTTATGTGTATGACTATTTTACATTCTCGCCTGATGTTTTTCCACACTTTAACGGGGCATGAATGCCTATCTGTGCGGTATGTTCAAAGACTGCACGTTCTGTGACAGCAATCCAACAACCCGCGGAAACTCCCCATATATCATAACATCCTTCTCTTCAAATTCCGGGATACTAGCGCATTTCCCGGAAGTGTATGCATTCAGCGTCACTTTCATAACCTTTAACCTTGCAATTATACCGCCGTATCTCAAGTCCATCGTCTCCAAACCGAACGGCTTCCGTTCAAGGAGCCATATCCTCCTGTGTGCTTTCCAGAGAGCGTTAACTTTTGAAATAATCCCGGGAATAGCCGCAGCCAGCCTCTTTAACCCTGACTTATTCCCTTTCAGATATCGCTCCCTGGCCAAGTTTCTCAGGTCAGCCTTATATCTCAGAACATCTGCAAGGCACTTCGCAAAATTAAACAGCTCCCGGTTCCTCGCCCCCGCCCTTGAATACGCCTTGCCCGCTGATTTGAACGCCATTTCATACTTTTCCTTTAGCCTGCGCTTTCCGTTATGAAGGGAGAACAACCCGAAGATCGGATCTTCGTAAAGATACATTTTTGCCATAGAGCTGCAGGCAAGCATGCTCTCCCGCCCTATATAGTCCATCTCCGAAGGAGTAATGAAATCCTCAAAAGGGCTCTGCCCGAGAAGTTCAACAGAACTTTTTGCCTCCGCCTCGGTCGGTTTCGCCCG
>CAITPB010000037.1 GCA_903894145.1 Candidatus Firestoneibacteriota bacterium
CCTACCACCGCGAAATTTGACGGCGGGTTCTTCGGTTTTTCTATTATGCGCTTAATTTTGCTGCCTGAGAACTCCGGCACGCCGTAATGCCTCGGCTCGCTCACTTCCTTAAGAAGAATCATTCCGCCGCTTTTCATCTTCGCGAACTTCTCAACCGACTTTTTTATGCTTCCGCCTATGATGTTGTCTCCGAGCATCACGACCACCTTGTCATTCTTGGCAAAATGCTCGCAGAGCGAGAGCGCCTCCGCTATCCCTCCCTCGCCTTTCTGGTACGCGTAGTTCATATGCTTAAGGCCAAAATCCTTTCCGTTGCCAAGAAGCCTGAGAAAATCCCCGGCGTTATTGCCTCCTGTTACAACCATTATATCGTCTATACCGGCGTTGACCAGAGTCTGCATCGGGTAAAATATCATCGGCTTATCGTAAACCGGCAGCAGATGTTTGTTCGTTATGTTCGTGAGCGGTGAAAGCCTAGTACCCAGCCCTCCCGCCAGAATAACTCCTTTCATAAATGCCTCCGGGTTGCTGATTTCATTTCGCAATAACCGTCTTCGTCCTGTATTTTTGTTCGCCGAAAGGAACAAACCATTTCTCAAAATTATATCCGATGCCTATCGGCGCCGGTTTTATTCCGTGAACCCTCTTATCAATCGCTACAAGCGCGTCAGGCACATAAAGGAAGGCGTAGGGCTCATCTTCCGCGATGAGCTTGTGGATCCGGCCGTAGATTTCTTTCCTCTTGTTCTGGTCAAAAGTTTCCCGGCCCTCTATCAACAGCCGGTCAACTTCCGGGTTTGAGTAGGAAACAAAATTATACTCGCCTTCTTTTGTTTTCGACGAATGGAATATATCATAACAGTCCGGATCAGGCGTCAGACTCCAACCCAGCACCACAGCGTCAAACTTTTTTTTGTTCACATATTCATTTATGAAAACCGGCCAGGCCAGCACCCTAAGTTCAACCTTTATGCCGAGTTTTTTCAGCTGTGACTGGATGATGGTAGCGATACTCTCGCGCTCTTTATTGCCCTGGTTCGTCATCAGCATAAAGCTGAATTTTTTTCCGTTCTTTTCCAGCATGCCGTCCTTCCCGGGAAGCCAGCCGGCCTCAAAAAGCAGTTTCTTTGAAAGCTCAAGATCCAGGGAATAACCTTTAACGGATCTGTCGCAGGCCCAGGATTCCGGCGGGAAAGGCCCGGTGGCTTCAACCCCGTACCCAAAGAGCACAAAATCTATTATCTCCTTCCTGTTTATGGCGTGCGAAACCGCCTGTCTCACCTTCCTGTCCGAAAAGAACGGGGAAGCGTTATTAAAGCCCATATATGTGTAGGCCATAGCCCTGTATCTGTACTTGTTGAATTTTGCTTCAAACTCAGGCGCAGTCGCCTGTTTCTTGAACATATCCGGCGTAAGAGCCATTTCGTCAAGGCCGCCTGACTTGAGCTCCATAAACTGCACGGATTGGTCAGGGATGATTCTGTACACATAATTGTCAATGTAAGCCCTGCCGTCGAAATATCCGGGGAAAGACGAGAGTTTTATCTCACGCTGGCGTTTCCAGTCCTTAAAAATATAGGGCCCGGTGCCTACCGGAGAATAATTCGCCGGAGCGGTATTCACATCAAGCCCCTTGTAGACGTGTTCAGGAAGAATTCCCATCCCCCCGCTTTCAAGCGCCGGCGCGAAGGGTTTGCCGTAGGTAACTCGCACTGTATATTTGTCAAGCATCTCAAATTTCTTCAGAAGCTCGAAAGAACTTTTGTAGGGGCTCTTTGTCAGCGGATCAGTAAGTTTCCTGTAGGTGAA
>CAITPB010000038.1 GCA_903894145.1 Candidatus Firestoneibacteriota bacterium
GTCAGGGACATGGCCCCGCAGGTCAACACTTGCTACGCGGGAGTTAATGAGATAGTTTATCCCGTTTTTCAGGGAAAGAGGTACCTGGGCTGCCTTGTGGCGGGCCAGGCGTTTTTTAAGCGCTATTCCGCGAAAGAGAAAATGAAATATATGGAAGTTCTTAATTCCAAGGGAATAGATTCGGTTAAAGCCTCGGCCGAATTTGATAAAATGAAGCGCGCCGGAGCCGGGGAAATCGCCCTGGCATTAAAGCTCATGCGCCTGTTCGCCGGCTATGTGGTTGACGCGGTTCGGGATGCCGAGAAAAGGGAGCTGCGGGGCATTAAAGCGGTACGGCCTGCAAAAAAGAAACTTGATGAGAGCGTGAGTAGGCTTCGGCAGAGAAGAAAACGCACAATTATAGACCGGGTGCTTGAAACGCTTGCGGAGCAGCAGCCCTCGCAGCATACGCTTTCCGCCGCGGCCGCTCTGGCGGGGATGAGCCCGTGCCATTTCAGCCGGCTCTTTCCCGCGGTTACCGGTAAGAGTTTCCGGCGGTATTTCCTGGCGCAGAAAATGGAGAAGGCAAAGCGGCTGCTTGCCGATGATGCCGTTAAAATATATGATGTCGCGGAAAACTGCGGGTACACGGAGCTTAGTTCCTTCAGCCGCGCGTTTAAAAAAGAAACCGGACAATATCCCGGGCAGTACAGGGCCGGGCTCTTAATAGGAGAGAAATGACCGCGCCCGGGAGAACAAAAACATTCGCCGCCTGCGCCTTCCTTCTGGCTTTTTTGCCCGCGGTCGTTTTTGCGCAGGTATCCGATATACAGCAGAAGGCCCGCAGGGAAGTTTACAAGGCCCTGGGAGACAAGAAAATATCTGCTTCAGAAATGGGCGCCTATATTGAGGAGATAAATAAAGGCGACGAGGCGGCTCTTCTCGCGATGAAAAGACTAGAGGGCTATGTCCCTCCGGCTGAGGGTTCGTCCGCTGCCGTCGGGACGCCTGAAGTTAAAATAACGTACACGAGAAGCGCGGTGGGAAGGAATGCAAGGACGGCGGTCTGGATAGAAGACAGCAGCGGAAGGTATATAAAGACATTATACCGGAGCGTCGGCGGAACAATAAATCCGTTTCCCGTGCATCTTCAGAAATGGGAAAAGGCCGCGGGCAAAATATCTGACAACCAGCCAGACGCTTATACGGGAGCAACCTACAGCGGAGGCAGCTCCGGCTCCACCTACACTTTCACCTGGGACTGCAGGAATAGTTTTGGGAGCCTTGTGCCTGACGGGGAGTATGTCTACAAAGTGGAAAATGCAAGGTACTACGCGCCGCCGCTTCGCCCGCAGTCAAACATCAGTTCCGGAAGGATAAAAAAAGGCGCGGTTCCGGAAAAGTCGGAGGGGGATATAGACAATACCCCGCCCGCCCTGCTCTCTTCGCTCTTTGCCGAGTTCCGGCTGAAAAAAGCAGGGGAATCGGAGAAGCCGCCGCTGCCTGCCGCGCCGGCGTCAAAAGAAGAGAAACCAGATAAATTTCAGTGATTTGAACTGAACATGGTATAATCCGTGTAATCTCTTTTATAATCTGCGCAATCAGTTTCAATGCGTAATCAGTCTCAAGAGGAGAGTTAGATGCTTCCGATTAAAGTCACAGTCATAGACGAAATAACCCACGACATCCCTTCCCAGAACTGGGGGGAAAAAGAGTGGGAGGCGGATTTTAGGGCGATGAAAGCCGCCGGCATAGACACGGTTGTAATAATCCGGGCAGGCTACAAAGATAAAGTAATCTTTCCGAGCAAAACCCTCAAGCTTCACGCGGACTTTGATCTTGCGGAACTTTTCCTGTCGCTAGCCGACAGGTTCGCGATGAAACTGTTTTTTGGGACCTATGATTCGGGAAAATACTGGAGCGGGAACGCTCACGCGAAAGAGTTGGAACTTGTGCTTCCTTTCATTGAGGAAGTTGAGGAGCGTTACGGCAAACACGAAAGTTTTCACGGCTGGTATATGTCTAACGAAGTGGGCAAGCGCGAGTTTGACATTGAAAAAATATATCAACCGCTTTCCGCAAAGATACGGAAAGTTTCTCCGGGAAAACCGATATTGATCTCCCCCTTCATCTGGGGCAGGCGGCTGGTGGAAAAGTTCCTGCCTCCGAAAGAATACAAAAAAGAGTGGGACGAACTGCTCAAGGGCATTTCCGGCACCTTTGACATACTTGCCGTCCAGATAGCGCCGGCGGGAATGGATGAAATAGGAGATTATCTTAAGGGTTTCAAGGAGCAGAGTAAAACACACAAATTTGAACTCTGGGCGAATGTTGAAACTTTCTCAAGCGAGATACCGGTTAAGGGAGTATTCTTCCCGATAGACATAAGGGACCTGGTAAAAAAGCTGAATATTGTCTCACCGTATGTTTCCAATGTCTTAACCTTTGAGTTCTCCCATTTTATGAGCCCCAATGCCTCGAATCCTTCGGCGGGAAAACTCTATGAGCGCTATCTCGAGCAGGTGCTGAATGTTAAACGGTAAAACAGCCGTCATTACGGGCGGAGCGGGCGGAATCGGCAGGTTCATCGCGGAAAAATTCATCCGCTCGGGAGTTTCCGTCCTGATAGCGGATGTTAACGCAAAGTCGGGAAAGAGGTCCGCGGTTGAGCTTTCCGGGCGCGGAGACGCCATTTTTTCCAAATTCGATGTCTCAAAAGAAGCGCAGGTAAAGAAACTTGTTTCGCTAGCGGCGGCGCGTTTTGGAAAGATAGATATCATCGTTAACAATGCCGGTTTCGGCGACTGGCGTCCTATGGAAAAGCGGCCGATGAAAGCGTGGGACCGCGTGCTGGCCGTTAATCTTACGGCCCAGTATATGCTTGTAAAATACGCGCTTCCAAAAATGAGCGAGGGGGGCGCGGTCATCAATATAAGTTCCACCAGGGCGCTTATGTCTGAACCCGGTTCGGAGCCCTACGCGGCAAGCAAAGCGGGAATCCTGGGCCTGACCCACTCTCTTGCTTCAAGCCTCGCCCCGAAAAGAATCCGTGTCAACGCCATAAGCCCGGGCTGGATAAATGTATCCGGCTATAAAGAGACGAAGCGCGACCGCGAGCAGCATTTCGTGAAACGGGTAGGAAGAGGAGAAGATATCGCCGAGGCCTGCGCTTTTCTTGCCGATGAAGAAAAGAGCGGTTTCATAACAGGACAGAACTTGGTGGTTGACGGGGGAATGACGAAGAAAATGATATATTTATAAAAATTTATAAGGTTTATAAAGTTTGTAAGGTTTGTATGCCGCACTTCGTGCGTCTTGTTCTGTAAGGAAAGATATTGTTCATGCCAGACTACGTCTGGCATAGCAGAATAAAGTTTATAAAATAAAGGCAAAAACAATACAAAGCTAGGTTTTCTGATAATAATAGGTCTCCTTCGACAGTGATATTTTCGTTTTGATTTATTGCCTTTACTTTACAAACCTTATAAACATTACAAACATTACAAACTTTTGACGCCTTTCACCTTACAAATTTTTATACTACTACATATAGATATTCCCAAACATATCCTATCTATCCCCTGTGCTCGTAAAATAGGTGTTTTTTAACATATATTTGACAAAAATGGCCTTATTTGCTATACTCGTCGTTCAATTCTTACGATAGGGAGGAAACACAGTGAAGTACGCAATTATTGAGACCGGGAGCAAGCAGTACAGGGTTTCCGAGGGAGATGTAATCCTCGTTGAACTGCTTGAAGAAGGAAAAAAAGAAGTCACGCTTGACGTGTTAATGGCCGTTGACGGCGACACTGTCAAGATCGGACAGCCGACAGTTGCGGGTTGCAGCGTAACCGCGCAGGTTCTTGGCGACGAAAAAGGCGAAAAGATCAGAGGTCTTCGTTATCTGAAGTGGGAAGGCCAGAGAAAGAGATACGGGCACAGGCAGTCTCATACAAAATTAAAAATAGAAAAGATTTCGCTGTAAGCGAAAAAGAGGAGATTTCAAATGGCAACATCAAAAGGAAGCGGCGGTAAAGGAAC
>CAITPB010000039.1 GCA_903894145.1 Candidatus Firestoneibacteriota bacterium
AGGCTGGTCAATGTTTCGGCGGACCTGGATCCTAGGGCAAAACTTTCCGATGTCGCGGGGGCTGCGCGGTCCATCATGGCAGCTACGGTGCTTCCTGACGGGTATTTCTTTGAGTTCGGGGGCCAGGTCAAGGACAGGGACGATACATTCCTCCAGCTCGGACTGGTAATGCTCCTTTCGATGCTCCTCATATATATGATACTCGCGTCGCTTTACGAGTCGTTCCTGCACCCGCTCACAATTCTGCTGTCTGTGCCGTTCGCGTTCACGGGGGCTTTCCTCGCCCTGATCATCACGAATACCTCGCTTGGCGTGACGGCCTTCATCGGGCTTATCATGCTGGTCGGAATAGTTGCCACAAACGCGATCGTGCTGATAGACTTTATCCTTATCAAGCAGGAGACCGAGAAGGACAGGAAGAAGGCGATTGTTGAAGCCGCGGAAACGAGGCTGCGTCCGATTCTGATTACCGCCATTGCGACCATGGTCGCGCTCTTCCCGATAGCTCTAGGCTGGGAGGAAGGGCTTGACCTTCAGATACCTCTGGGGCGCGCGGTTGTGGGGGGGCTTATTACCTCCACGCTGTTGACGCTTTTTCTGATTCCTGTGGTCTATGACGCGCTCGAGAAACTCAAAGAAAAACTCGGAATTAAAGAAAAGTAATACGGCGCCAATGTGATTTAAGGCGGCAGGCTCAGGCTTGCCGTCTTTTTTTTGGCAATTCTGTTTACATTTACGGGTTTTTGGCTGTAAAATGGCTCAGTTAGGGGGGAACATATGACAAAAGCAGAAAAGGCAAAAGAGTTGTTCGCTTCTGGGCTTAACTGCGCCCAGGCGGTGCTTGTTCCGTTCTCCGACAGGCACGGTATCGGTGAAAAGCAGGCCCTGCTTATCTCCTGCGGGTTCGGAGGAGGCGTGGGCCGCTCTGACAATTTGTGCGGAGCGGTATCCGGTGCCGTGATGGTCCTTGGGCTTAAATACGGCGCGGAGAAAGCTTCCGAAAAGGAAAAGAAAGAGCTTTGCTACGCCAAAGTAAGGGAGTTTATTTTGAGTTTCAGAAATAAGTACGGCGAAGTTTCCTGCACGGGACTGCTTGGCTGCAATATGAGCACAAAGGAAGGTTTTGAAGAGGCGAAGAAGAAAGAGGCGCACACAAAGCTCTGTCCGAAATTTGTGGAATTCGCTGCACTTTACCTGGAAGGACTGGAAGCCAATAAAAGTTTATAACGTAAACAGGAAAGACTGGAAAATGAACAAAACAATAAGTTTATGAAGTGGAAACAAGTGAGGGAGAGGATTATGCCGGATATTGAAAAAGAACTGAAAGAAAAGGCGATTGAATACCTGAAAACTGCCTACGGAGAAGATACCGTGAAAATGGATGTCAAAAATAACGGCGTGGAAGGCGGCAGCGGCATCTTGAAGGTTGAATGCACCGTTAGTATCGGCGGCAGGCATTCAGACTGGTATAAAGAATTCTATTTTCGCGGCGGCAATGTCACAAAAATGACCTGGAAAATGAGATAAGTCGGGGGGTTCATGAAGAAGATACTGTGCATTTCGCTGGCGGTCTGTGTTTGCTCAGCTCTTTCCGCGGCGGAATACAAATACAACCAGAGCGTAAAAGGAAAAGATTTTGTCCTGACCGTGCAGTTAAGCGACGATAAAACTGCCAGGACCATTACGGCTTCGGACGACCTGTTCTTAATAACCAACCGGGTCAGACTGATCAGGGGCAAAGGTGTTGTCGAGTGGAATTTTACCGATGAAAAGAACAAGAGCAGCCTCTTGGCAGTCAGGGAGAACAACCGGATAAAGATATCGGGGGTTTACAAGGGCGGCGATTTTAAGCGCGAGCACGGAATTGACGACCGCGAGTGGCATCAGGTCTTCAACTGGGAGTTTGACGAGTTTTTCAATTCCGGAAAAAAGGAAATGGAGTTCTGGGCCATCCGCCCGGATGACCCCAACACCTGCGGCGTAATGGTGGTTAAGAACGAAGGGGTGCAAAAGTTGACCGTTCTGGGAAAAGAAGAGGAATGTGTTTATTCAAAGGTAACCCTGGCCGGTTTGCTTTCGGTATTCTGGACCGGCGAGTACTGGTACAGAAAGTCTGATTTGCTGTTTGTGAAAGCCAAGCCTACCGGAGATTCCCTCGTTGCACTCTCGCCGCAGCCGTAATAATAATCTATTCAGGGAAGTGAAAGGTGGTATCAAAGGAGCCATGAAAACGAAGCAGATTCCGGCCGGAAGAAAGCTCAACGTTGGTGTTGTTGGTTGCGGCTATTTTGCCCGCATCCAGCACCTGCCGAATATTGCAAAGAGCAAGCACCTGCGCCTTAGGGCTATTTGCGACAAAAACAATGAGCAGCTGGAAAAGACAGCCGCGCAATACAACCCGGATTACGCCTCAAGCGAAATGGACGACCTGTTAAACGATCCTCAAATTGACATTATCTTCCTGGTTGTGGCG
>CAITPB010000040.1 GCA_903894145.1 Candidatus Firestoneibacteriota bacterium
CTTCCTTGGAGACCGAAATCAACCCTTTCTTGCCGAACATATAAGATACACAACCTGCTTCACCCATATTGCCGCCGTGTTTGGAGAATATCGTCCTTATCTCGGCCGAGGTTCTGTTCTTATTATCGGTTGAACCTTCAATAAATACCGCTACCCCGCCCGGCCCGTAGCCCTCGTAGGTTATCTCTTCGTAGGTGGCGCCTTCAAGCTCTCCTGTACCCTTCTGGATGGCCCTCTTTATGTTCTCCTGCGGCATATTAACGGCTTTAGCCTTAGCAACAACCGTTCTAAGGTAGGCATTCGTATCAACGCTTCCCCCGCTCTTCTTAGCGGCAATGGTGATCTCGCGCAGTATCTTCGAGAACATCTTTCCTCTTTTAGCGTCGTTGGCGCCTTTTTTCCTCTTAATTGTTGCCCATTTTGAGTGTCCTGACATGAAAACATCTCCTTTAAAGAATATTTGAGCCGTGATTACCTTCAGAAGTATATCAAAATAATGGCGGGTTTTCTATATCTTTTTGCCGAATTTACCGCTCAACTCGTAGTCTTTAATCAGTCCGCAATCCGCAAAACTGAAGTAGCGGTTATCTCCTACAACGATATGATCCAGCACTTTTATCTCCATCAGCTGGCCGGCATGAACAAGGTTCTCCGTCACTGCTTTATCCGAATCGCTCGGAGAAGGAATCCCGGAAGGATGGTTATGGGCGAAAATCAGCGCCGCGGAATGCTTTGACATGGCACTTTTCATTATCTCTCTCGGATAAACTGAGCTGGAATTAAGACTGCCTTCAAATATATCCTCGACATCAACAATACGATTCTGACTGTTGAGATAGAGCACTTTAAAAACTTCCTTTTTAAGATCTCTCATTGAGACATACAGATAATCAAAGACTTCTTTTGACGAACGGCAGGCATACTCCTCTTTTGCTTTCTGTTCCAGGTAAACCTTTGCGAGTTCTCTGGCGAGCTTGAAGCCGAAGACATTATTTCTGCCTACTCCCCTAACAACTGTCAATTCTTCCGTGCCGGCCTCAAGTATTTTCCTGAGCGTTCCGAACTTCCTTATTATTTCTTTGGCTATGGGCTTGCAGTCGCGCCTTGGAGTGGCAAGAGTCAGCAGGAGTTCGGCTACTTCGTAATCCTGAAATCCGTCAAAACCGGCTTTGAGGAATCTTTCGCGCAGGCGTTTTCTGTGGCCGGCCATCAGGGCTTTTGGTTCATTAACGGTATCCATAGGAATGGATATTATCAGCGGCACAGTTCATTCTCAATAATAAAAAAGCCGCCCGGGATTATTTATGGACGGCCTTCACATCTGAATCGTACGCTATTTAATCAGGTAAAGCCTGTTGTCTTCCACTTTATAGAACAGAGGGGCAATCATGACCTTCGGATACTTTCTGGACAACCGGTGTTTCTCTTCGACTATAAAATCTATCTCATTGCCTATCTCGTGCATCGGCGCCATATTCATGAAATGATCTTCCGCCGCTTCCCTCTTCCAGCCGGCATTTTTAACCAGCCCTTCAATAAACTCCTTCTTCTTAGAAATCAGATTAGTCATCGCGCAGTGGTTGTGTCCTATCAGGGCGATGTGCTTCACGTGTCCTACGGCAACGGCAAAAGAGACCTTAAATTCGCTGTAGCGGAGATTAGCTCCGCCGGACCTGATAATAAATGCAAAATTATCCGGGATATGAAGATACTTGCGGTTGTCCATGCACATACCGACAAGAAGTTTAGCGGAAGGATATTCATCAAACTCCCTGCCAAAATTGTGGTATTCGAAAAGCAATGAGATAGGCGTGTTTTTGTAAATAGTTGGGATATCTTTTTTTGAGAGGATTGGAACTATTTTGTGGGACATAGGGGCTCCTCTCCTTTAGTAGTTTATCAGTCCCGTAAGCATTTTACTTATCTCTTCTAATTGAAATTTCAATTGCTCGCAACTCTTTGTATCTATAAGTTTTTTCCGTTTGCAGAGCTCAAGGATGGGGACACATTCGAATGCAGAACCTCTCGCAATCCTGAAGAAATTCATTCTGTCGTTCTTGTGATATCTACCATTACCTTCGGCAATATTTGCGGCAATGGAAAGCGATGCACGATTAATTTGGTCTGAAATGTAATAACTGCCTCTGGGAAATTCTTTTGTGAAATCGTATATTATATCTGCAAAATCAAGAGCTTTATTGTAAACATTGAGTTTTTCAAAAAGGAAAGGCATTCTACCTTAGTCACCTCGGAATGATAATAGAAAATTGAACAATAGACTGCAATCGACAGATTATCTAATTTCTATTATCGATTGCTCTGCCAAAATCATCGCTTCGCGATGATTTTGGCGGGGTCGACGGGATTCGAACCCGCGACCTCCTGCGTGACAGGCAGGCGTGCTGAACCAGCTGCACCACGACCCCGTTTAAGAACAATTACTGATTACTGATTGCTAATTGCTGA
>CAITPB010000041.1 GCA_903894145.1 Candidatus Firestoneibacteriota bacterium
CCCTGGGTTCGTCGTAGACATTTATCATGCAGGTGCCAAGTTTGTTGTCGTCATAAACCTTCTTAACTTTTTCCACCCAGTCTTTCGCGAGGCGGTTGAACTCCGGAGAGAAAAGACCCAATTTCTGCACTTCCGGGATGCAGCCAAAACTGCTTATGTTCACTTCCATTATTTTCCAGCCGCTCTCAAGGACGGCCTTGGCAAATTTCACATAAACGCCGTCCGGATCAACAGTAATGGCTCCGTTCTTATAAACGGTAGGCATGTGGATTCCGGTCCCGGTTGTTAACCCGTAATCTTTCAAATCATTTATTTCCCTGCGCATAACCGCCGGATCTTCATTTCCGTACCAGAAACCGAAATATCCGACGCCCTTCTCAAGCGTTACGGGTATTACTTCCAGTTTTATTTTTACTTCGCACGGCTTTTTGTTCGGAACGGCTATCAAAACTGATCCGTTATAGACTCCGCCTTTGGCAGTTTCCGGAACCTTTACCGTTACCCAGAACTGGTAAGTAATTCCTGATTTAAGGTCCACAGAAGTGAAGGACTCCATTATTTCCGGAGACATCAGATATGTCTGATGTACATTCCCGCCTCCGGCCAGATACCTTACCCATCTCACATCAAAAGCCGATGCCGGAATGCTGCCTGCCGGGCTTGAAAAATCCGAGACAGCTGCTTTGACGCCTTTTAAGTCAGTCAGCGGTATCATTCCAATCTGAATGCTTTCACACTGCCCGAGAGAAGCGAACATATCCGCAGAATCCCGCGAGTCGCCCTTTCCCGGCACAGAATTATAATTAATGGGATTCAAACAGTTCCGGGTAAAGAGCTGGAAGCCTGCCTCTTTTTCCGCCTGAGTCGGAACCGGAGCTGCCCCTTCGGATTCCTGATCCGTAATAATTAGACTGCCCACGCGTTTAAGAATCTTCACTGTCGTCTTTACCGTAGGATCTTTGCAGTAATTAAGCTGATCGTTGAGCAGGTATTCAGCGTTTTCCATTGAGTCTGCGAAAAGTAATCCCGAGAACAGGAACAACAACAGAAACTTTTTCATCCTAACCTCCGTGTAATTACCGCGCCTCTTGGGCGTTATAGTTTAAGCAGATCATGCAGGTGCACAATTCCGAGCAGCTGCCGCGGCTTGCCTACTACCAGCAGGGTGCTTATGGACTTCTCTTCGGTTACCCTTATGGCTTCGCTTACCAGCGCGTCCTTGCTTATGGTCTTCGGGTGCGGGTTCATCACTTCTCTTGCTTTCCGTTTCAGGATATTTTTATCGGTTTTCAGCCTGTTGCGCAGGTCCTGGTCGGTAATTATCCCAGCCAGTTTTCCATTTGCATCTGTTACCGCGGTGCAGCCCATTTTTTTCCCGGTCATTTCAACTATGGCCTTTTCCATGCTGTCGCTTCCGCGCACCGCCGGAACTTCCGCGCCTTTTCTCATTATCCCTTCAACAACCGCCAGCTTCCTGCCAAGGCTTCCCGCCGGATGAAGGAAGGCGTAATCCGATTCTTTGAACCCTCTTTTTACGAGCAGGGCCACTGCTAAAGCATCGCTCATGGCAAGCTGGGCGGTAGTTGAAGCCGTCGGGGCCAGCCCAAGCGGGCAGGCCTCTTCTTTAACTGTGACTTTCAGGGTAATATCGCTGTTTTTTGCAAGGGTGGAATCCGATACTCCAGTCAGAGAAATAAGTTTTGCGCCTATGCGTTTTATCGCCGGCATTATCTCAAGCACTTCTTCGGTTTCGCCGCTGTTTGAGATCATCACAACGACATCACGCGACATTACCGTCCCAAGGTCGCCGTGCACGCCTTCAGCCGGATGCAGGAATAGCGCCGGAGTTCCCGTAGAGGCAAATGTAGAGGCCGCTTTCCTTCCAATAATACCGGCCTTTCCCATCCCGGTAACTATTACTCTGCCCTTGCAGGAATAGAGAAGGTTCACGGCTTTTACGAAATCGCC
>CAITPB010000042.1 GCA_903894145.1 Candidatus Firestoneibacteriota bacterium
ACACCAAATGGACTCAGAACAAAGTTGGTATGAGCTTTGACTACCTGGATTCACTGCAGGCAATGCCTGCAACAACCAATCCTGATATTAACGGAATTGCTCCGCTGCCGGTAGGCCCGAATGGCGTCGGAGGCGGTGAATTCAACCAGACCATGATGGGCGTGAACGCCCAGATACGGCAGACGCTGCCGCCCGACGAAGCGGAAGCCACAATTAAAGCCGCTGTTAAATACATTAAGTATATGGCCAGCGATGAACCCTACAGAATCTACACCCAGATATTTGTTGAAGAGGGACTCGGAAGGTTCGTTCATCCGACCTGGCTCAAGAAATTCGGCTATACCGCCATCCTTGACGAGATTAACCCCGAGTGGGTTGCGGCAAATGATAAAGCGTTTGAATACGCCCACCCTGAGCCGTTCGGCAAAAACTGCGACAGGATTTATTTTGAGCTCGCGCCTTTGATGGATAAGATCATGCTTCCAAAGAATGACAACCTTGACTATAAGGCTGAACTGGACAAAGCGGTCGCAAGCACTAATGAAAAACTGCTGGGCATTATCGCCGAGAAAGAGATGCAGAAGAGAAAGCTCATCATAATGATAGCCCTTTGCTTGGTCGGCGCCTCGCTGATCTTTATAGCCGTGAAAGTTATTTCTACTCTTTCGGGAATAGTCGGCCAGAAAAAAGTTGAAGCCAAGGTCGGGAAGGTTCCTTTGCGTATTCATATTTACGCGTGGCTCTTTATGGGCGTGGCGGTAATAACCGTGACGCTTTGGGGTTATCTCCCGGTCTTTAGAGGGCTGCTGATGGCCTTCCAGGATTACAAGGTAATGGACAGCAGGCCCTTCTTTGAATCTTTCGCGGGTTCGTTCGTTGGCCTGGAGAACTTCGCGAAAGTCCTTTGGGACGGGCTCTTCTGGAAAGCAATGGGTAATACCCTTTTATATGTCGTGCTTTCAATGTCGCTTGGATTCCTTGCTCCGATATTCCTTGCGCTTCTTTTGAACGAGATACCGAAAGGCTCCCTGCTCTTTAGAATCATATTTTATCTTCCGACTATCACCAGCGGAATAGTCGTGCTGCTGCTCTGGAAGCTCTTCTATGATCCTTCGCAGGCAGGCTTGTTGAATACCATAATACATTTTGTGGGCATTAAAAGGCAGATGTGGCTTAGAGACCCGAACCTTGCCATGCTCTGCGTGATTATCCCGGGAATCTGGGCGGGCGTGGGCAGCGGCAGTATTTTTTACCTGGCCGCCCTTAAGAATGTGCCTGACGAGCTCTATGAATCAGCGGCCATTGACGGCGCCGGCATCTGGAAGAAGCTCTGGAATGTGACCTTCCCGACGCTTCGCGTCATAGTTACTATGAACTTTGTGGGAGCCTTCATTGGTTCCTTCTATGCGACGGAAAGGATACTGCTTATGACCGGCGGCGGCCCTGCTTACGCCACGCATGTTGTGGGGCTTGAGGTATTCTACAACGCCTTCGTCTATTTAAAATTCGGCTACGCCACGGCGATAGCGTGGATACTGGGAAGCATTCTTGTCGGTTTCACCATCTTCCAGCTCAATATGCTCAAGGACGTAAGATTCCAGACGTCCGCGAACAAAGAATAGGGGGTAAAAATGCCTTTAATAGACATGGTCGGAAGAAAAAGCCCCAGGATCATAGCTATCTTCGCGGTGATGTACGCGATACTGATACTCGGCGGCATTACAATGGTCTATCCGTTTGCCATAATGCTGAGCAATTCCATCACGGATGATGTAGATTTTAAAGAGTTTAATCTCATTCCTAGATACACGCATGACGACGAGATGCTCTTCAGGAAGTTCCTGGCCCTCAAATACGCCACCCCGAGCGCCAATCTTCCGTTTGTTAACGAAAGATTCGGAGAGCGTGTTGATGTTTCGTCAACCAACAAGGCTATGGCTGCAAAGAACGACAAGATTCTGCCTATCGAGTTCAAAGAGGTTCCGAAAGCCGATCTGGCAGGTCTTAACGGGAAGAAAATGTACGAGGACTGGGAAGCTTTTGTTGCGGAGCTTCCGCTGAATTACAAGATTGGCGGGTTTAAGGGTACGGGAAGCATGACCGGCCCGGTAGAGAACAAGTTTAGAGTGTGGGTTCAGAAAAAATACGGGACTATTGCCGAAGTTAACAAAGCGTACACTTCCGAGTATCTCGACATATCCTCGGTCAGGTCTCCGGTTGAGCGTCTCTGGGACAGGGTTTACACGCTTGAAGCTTCGCCGCTGCAAAAGGATTTTACCGAGTTTAAGAAAACGCTTAATTCGGACGAGTATTTCTTTATCAACTCTGACGGCCCCTGGCAGACTTTTCTGCGCGTAAAATACAACAAGAAGAGCACCGATGAGGATAATTTAGCCGACCTAAATCTGAAAAACAAGACAAACTTCACGGAGTTTAACCAGATAGTGCTTGCGCCGACCTTGAATGCCGCCGGCGCGCTTAAGGAAGAGTGGAAAGAGTTCGCCAAGATAAAATATCCGCTGAGGTATATGCTTATCAGCAGGAAGGCCGATCCGCTTTTCAGCGAATTCTTGAGAGAGAAATACAAGACCGTCAAGATAATGTCCGAAGTCTGGGCTGAAAAGATTACTTCTTTCGATTCCTTTAAGGCGTCGGGAGATATTCTAAACAGCAACCAGAGGCAGTATTTTCAGTGCCTGGGCGAGTTTGTCGCGAAAAAACTACCGGCCGAATACATAACGCTCAACAGCACCGAGAACCTGTACCGCGCCTGGCTGAAGAATAAGTACGGCGCCGCTGCAAAAGTCAACGAAGCGTACGGGACCAAGATAGTTTCTCTTGACGCCGCGCGCGTTCCTTACCAGATTTTTGATACCTTTGAATTCAACGCGAAAAAATCCCAGCTCCGCTGGTATTTTATTCAAAGAAATTACAATGAAGTTTTCGGTTATGTCGTGCTTCACGGCAAAGCGGTGCTGAACACGGTGATTTATGTGCTTGCGGTAATACTCGTAACGCTTACTATAAACCCGATGTGCGCCTACGCGCTTTCAAGGTTTAAGCTCTCTTACGGGAACAAGGTCCTGCTCTTTCTGCTGGCTACAATGGCTTTTCCGGCTGAGGTAGGCATGATTCCGAACTTCCTTCTGCTAAAGAATCTTCACTTGCTGAATACTTACTGGGCGCTGATATTGCCCGGTCTGGCAAACGGCTTCTCCATCTTCATATTGAAGGGTTTCTTTGACAGCCTTCCGAAAGAATTCTACGAGGCTGCCGAAATGGACGGCGCCAGCGAATTAAATATTTTCTTTAATATCACGCTCCCTCTGGCTCAGCCTGTCCTCGCTTACCTTACGATCGGCGCGTTTGTCGGCGCTTACGGCGCCTTTATGTTCGCGATGCTTGTCTGTCAGGATCCCAATATGTGGACCATAATGGTCTGGCTGTATCAGATGTGGGAATGGGCTCCGGCGCATGTGAGAATGGCCGCGTATGTTGTGGCTTCTATACCGACGCTCCTTATCTTTATCTTCGCGCAGAGGATAATTATGAGGGGAATTATTATCCCCGTGCAACATTAAGGTTGGAAGGTTGGATGGTTGGGCGCTGGATGGAAGAGCCGGTAGACAGAGGACAGTAGACGGAAGGCAGATAGAATCAGCGAGCCCTTAATTAGCAATTAGAAATGAGCAATTAGCAATCGCATTTAACAGGGCCGGGAGACCGGCCCTATCTTTTAAAAGTGATTACGCGGATTTGGAAATGCGATTACGCAGATTAAGACGGGCAGGGTTTCGAATTAGTCTGTGTAATCTGTTTTACTAATCTGTGCAATTTAAATTATTTTGAGGGAAAATGAAAGAGTCGCCCAAACAAACCATAAGGAAGAAATTCAGGGAAGCAAGGAACGGGCTTCCCGCGCGGGAAATTCTTGAGAAGAGTAAAAAAATAGCAAAAGAACTCTTTAGGCTTCCCGAATACAAAGCCGCGAAGAGCATCCTTTATTATGTTTCCTTCGGGAGTGAAGTCAATACTCATGAAATGATAAAGACTTCGCTAAAAAAAGGAAAGAGGGTTTTTGTCCCGATCACTGACCTCAAGAAGAATTGCCTGCACATCTCGGAAGTACTAAATCCTGATTTGGAGCTTGCGGCTTCAACCTTCGGAATACTTGAGCCAAAAAAAGAATGCCTAAGGCCGGCTGAGAAGAATATGCTTGACCTCATAGTCGCTCCGGGGATAGCTTTTGACAGGGATTTCAACAGAATAGGGTACGGCGGCGGTTTTTATGACAGTCTTTTTTCCGAAACAGAGCCGCATACCGTAAAAGCGGCTCTTTGTTTTGAAATGCAGCTTACGGAAGGCATTCCGGCAGGGCTTACCGACAGAAAAGTGGACATAATTGTGACTGAGGCAGGAGCCTTCCGCCGTTCTTGACAAACAGCCGTATTTTTTATATAATTAACATAATAAATTAAATGTCCTTATAAATAAATAAGGAAGCTGGAAGAGGATGATAACGTTCGTACTGAATGAAACGGCTTTCCCGTTTAAAAATTATTTGGATTTACCGCTTGAAGACCGCGGCGGCTATACACATAAAAGTAGTACAATAATTTTTAAAAAGAGAAGCCCGATATTGTTTTCCCGGGGCTGAACGATCTCAGCACCCTCCGGAAACTCATTCCTGTACTTCCTTTCATTCCTTTTCCCTCTAATTGATTTGTGTGTTTCCTAAAGGAGGGGCGCATGAGCAACACTTACACAATTCTTTTTGCGGCCGCTATCCTCATTATCGGACTCGGGGGTACTTATTTCGGCTGGTGGTTCCATCAGAAACAATCAAGGGACAAACTGCAGTCAGCGGAAGAGATGGCGAAAAAAATGCTCGCCGATGCCGAGCGTCAGGTGGAGCAGAAGAAGAAAGAAGTCATTCTTGAAGCAAAGGACGAACTCTATAAAGCCAAGAAGCAGTTTGAGGACGAGAGCCGGGAACGGAAACAGGAGATAACCGGCCAGGAAAAGAGGCTTGCCCAGAAGGAAGAGCACCTTGACAAGAGAAACGAAACCCTCGACGGCAAGGAGAAGGAGCTCAAGCAGAAAGAAAATGAAATAGGGAACAAAGACAAGGCCATAAAGGAAAAGGACGACCGTTTAAACGTTATGATCTCTGAGGAAAAAGCGAAGCTGGAGCGTATCTCCGGGCTCACGCAGGATTCGGCCAAGAAGCTCCTTATGGAAATGATAGAAAAAGAAGCCCGGCACGAGGCCGCAGGCCTGGTGAAGAAGATTGAAGATGAAGCCAAGGAAGATGCTGACAAGACGGCAAAGAAGATCATTTCTCTTTCTATCTCGCGGTGCGCCATAGAGCATACCGCGGAGTTCACTGTTTCAGTGGTTTCTCTTCCCACCGAAGAGATGAAGGGACGCGTCATCGGACGCGAGGGCAGAAATATCCGCGCGCTTGAAGCGGCGACCGGAATAGACGTTATTGTCGACGACACGCCGGAAGCGGTTGTGCTCTCGGGCTTTGACCAGGTGAGAAGGGAAATAGCCAGGGTTGCTCTTGAGCGTCTCATCGCCGACGGCAGAATTCATCCGACCAGGATAGAAGAGGTAGTGAACAAGGCAAGGCAGGAAGTTGAGGAAAAAATAAAAGAAACAGGCGAGCGCGTGGTTATTGACATGGGAGTCTCCGGGCTTCATCCGGAGCTTATCAGGCTGCTTGGCCGTCTCAAATACAGAACCAGCTACGGACAAAACGTGCTGCAGCATTCCATTGAAACCGCGCATCTTGCCGGGCTTATGGCGGGCGAACTGGGTCTTGATCCCGTGCCGTTCAAACGCGCGGGGCTTTTGCATGACATAGGCAAAGCAATGGACCAGGAAGTTGAAGGAACACACCCTGAACTTGGCGCCGATGTCGCGCGCAAGTACAGAGAGAGTGAAAGAATAATTTCCGCGATACGCGACCACCACGGCGACGATCCGCAGAGGACCATGGAAGCGGTTATAGTTCAGTCAGCGGATTCTATTTCCGGAGCGCGCCCCGGAGCGAGAAGGGAAAGCCTTGAGACTTACATTAAGAGGCTTGAAAAACTTGAAGCCATCGCCGAATCTTTCAGCGGCGTGAAACAATCCTTCGCGATACAGGCCGGCAGGGAAGTCCGTGTAATGGTTGAGCACGAGCAGATCAGCGACGCCGACGCCAACCAGATAGCAAAGGACATCGCGAAGAGGATAGAGGAAGAAGTGGAATATCCCGGACAGGTGAAGGTTACCGTGATAAGGGAGATGAGGGCGACGGAGTACGCGAAGTAATAAAAGTTTGTAAGGTTTGTAAAGTTTGTAACGTTTATAACGTAAGAACAAAAGCAAAGGCAAAAGAAAGGGCAAAAGTTTGTAAAGTTTGTAAGCCGCACTTCGTGCGTCTTGTTCTGTAAGGAAGGATATTATTCATGCCAGACTCCGTCTGGCAGAACAGAATAAAGTTTATAACGTAAAAGCAAGGGCAAGAACAAGGTAAAAGTTTGTTTGTAAGGTTTGTAACGTAAATTCAAAAGCAAGATCAAAAGCAAGTGCAAGACAAGAATGAAAATATGAGAATACTATTTATTGGGGATATAAACGGGAAACCGGGGAGGGAGTGCGTAAAGCAGCTCCTTCCCGGCCTTAAAGACGAGCTTGCCGTGGATTTTACCATAGGCAATGTGGAGAACGCGGCATCGGGATTTGGAG
>CAITPB010000043.1 GCA_903894145.1 Candidatus Firestoneibacteriota bacterium
AGCCCTGAAGGAATGGTTAAAGCTGTTGGCGGCAAGATGGACGAATACTGCATGGCCTGCTTTTCCGGCGCCTATCCGGTTGATTCCGCGAATATACAAAAGTGCATTTCGGAAGAAAAGAATGAAGAGAAATTCTAAAAATAAAAGTTTGTAAGGTTCTTAAGGTTTATAAAGTTTATAAGGTAAGGGCAAAATCTCACAAAGTATGTTCTGTTTCAGAGGTTTTGTGATATTTTTTCGATGCATATTTTAGATCTTTAGATCCTTTGATTCTACCTTACAAACCTTATAAACTTTACAAACTTTACAAACTTTTAACGAAGGAGTTCTTATGTCCAAGCGATTCACCTACGCCCAATCCGGCGTTGACATCAATGTCGCGGATGAAGCAAAACAGCAGATAAAAAAACTTGTCAAGCAGACCTTTACAAGGGGAGTGATGTCCGAGATAGGAAAATTCGGGGGAATGTATTCAGGAAAGTTCCCCGGCTACAAGAATCCGATCCTTGTCAGTTCTGTTGACGGTGTCGGCACTAAACTTAAACTTGCCGTTGCAATGAAAAAGTTTGACACCGTGGGCATCGACCTTGTTAACCATTGCGTGGATGACATCTTGGTGCACGGCGCGAAAGCGCTTTTTTTCCTGGACTACATGGGAATGGCAAGGACTGAGTCTAAAAAAGTATCGTCAATAATGAAAGGTTTCGTCAAGGCCTGCAAGGCGGAAGGCTGCGCGCTGATTGGCGGCGAGACCGCTCAGATGCCGGATGTCTATTCCGGCGAGGATCTTGATCTGGTAGGATTGATAGTCGGTATCGTCGACAAAGACAAGATGCTTGACGGCAGTAAGATCAGGCCCGGTGACAGGTTAATCGGGATTCCTTCAACGGGCCTGCACACGAACGGCTACACCCTGGCGCGAAAACTTCTGCTCGAAAAGAAAAAACTCAAGCCTTCAAAATATATGCCGGAGCTTAAAAACACGCTGGGAGCGGAACTGCTCAAGCCCCACAGGTCCTATTCAAAATCGGTTTTCGGTCTGTTGAAAAAGTTTGATGTTCACGGGCTCGCTCATATTACCGGAGGCGGTTTCAGGGACAACCTTCCGAGAGTTCTGCCAAAAGAGGTAGGGGTGAGGATTTACAAGCAAAGCTTCCCGGTTCTTCCGATCTTCTCGCTTATTCAGAGGCTCGGGAACATAGAGGACGGAGAAATGTACCGTACCTTCAATATGGGCATCGGAATGGTTGTAATGGTAGCCGAAAAAGATGCTGAGAGGGTAATGGCAGAGCTGAAGAAAATGAAGGAAAAGGCGTATTTTATAGGGGAAGCGGTGGAGTTTACAGGGACAAAAGTAGCATTAATTTAGGGCAAATTCGAAGCACTAAGCACTAAATGCGAAACAGGAGCAAAAGACATATTCCTTTTTGCATTTTCGTCTTTTGTTTAGAATTTAGTATTTAGAATTTGTTTTTCTGCTCTTCCCTTCCCTCTAATTCCTATTCTATCAAGGCAATTTGTAGTTGACATAATATAATTCTTGATGTATAATCAAAAAGTAGTAAATGCAGTTAAGGTAAGTTACATTGAGGAGGAACCACCGGCAAAAGAGGGAAGTACCCTCTTTTTTCATTTTAGGATGGAAACCCAGGGCCAGGAATTAATAGAGCGCGTAAAGGCGCTTATAGCGCCGGAGCTTTCAGTCTCCGGGCTTGAGGTTTACGACCTGGAATACAAACAGGGCGTAATGGGAATGACGCTTTCGGTCTATCTTGACAGGCCGGGCGGCAAGGTTAACCTGAAAGATTGCCAGAGCGCCAGCCATCTGATAGGAGAGGTGATAGACGCCTCGGAAGTTATCCAGGCGAAGTATATCCTGGAAGTCTCGTCGGTGGGCCTGGACAGAGAATTAAAAACGAAAAAGGACTTTGACCGGTTCAGCGGCCAGGAAGCAAGGATTATCACGCGCGTCCTGATCGGCAAAGACAATACTTTTACCGGAACAATAACGGCTTGCGGTAAAGAGGCGGTAACGCTTTCCACCGGAAAGGGCGAGGTTTTGATACCCTTGAAGGATATCGCGAGGGCAAGGCTGGAGATTAAATTCTAATAAGGGGTAGAAATTTATGTTTAACAGAGATCTGACAGAAGCGCTCGAACAGATAGGGCGCGGCAAAAAAGTGGACACCAAGGTCCTGGCGGAGGCGCTTGAAAGCGCGCTCACGTCCGCGTCAAAGAAGATACTCGGCTCTCACCGTGATATCAAGGTTGTAATTGACGAGGAAACCGACACCATCAACTGCTTCTACTATAAGTCCATAGTTGAAGCTGTGACGGACAAGGATTATGAGGTCACTAAGGAAGAGGCTGCGCAGCTGGATCCCAAATTCGCTTCCCGCGATATCGGCGACGTTGTGGAAATCCCGGTTCCGATACAGGATTTCGGCCGTATAGCGGCGCAGATAGTCAAACAGGTTATCACCAAGAAGGTGCGGGACATTGAACGCGACGCGATTTTCACCGAGTTCGAGAGCCGCGTGGGCGAGGTGTTGAACGGCATAGTCCTGCGTAAGGAGAACAGGAACTTGATCGTGGATCTCGGCGATGCGGAAGGCATAATCCCGGTCAAAGAGCAGGTTTTCAGGGAAAACTTCCAGACCGGCGAGAAGATCAAGGTGTTGATCAAAGAAGTTAACAGGGCCAACAGAAACCAGCAGATTCTGCTTTCACGGCTTGACCCCCGTTTCATAAAGAAGCTTTTTGAGATGGAGATTCCGGAAATAGGCGAGGGCAAGGTTGAGATAAAATCTATAGCCAGAGACCCGGGTTTCAGGATAAAGATAGCGGTATTTTCTTCCGACAGGAATATTGACTCGGTGGGGGCGTGCGTCGGCATCAAAGGCGGGCGTATCCAGCCGGTAGTCCGTGAATTGCGCGGGGAAAAGATAGACGTGATAGAATGGAGCAACGACATGGAGAACCTCATCGCGAATTCCATGAAACCCGCGAAGGTCATAAAGATAGCGGTCGATGAGGAAAACAGGTATGCTAAGGTAATCGTTCCTGACGACCACCTTCCGCTTGCCATCGGCAAGAAAGGACAGAGCGCGAAACTGACGGCCAAGATAACCGGCTGGAGAATAGATGTCAAGGGCGAGACCGAATCGGCCCAGGTTGGAGAAGACGCGGAAGGCCAGGTCTTCACGGCCGACAGCGACGAAGGATTGGAGGGCGCGGCGCAGGCCGGCGCGGAATTCGCGGGGGAAGGCGCGGAAGAGCCGGAGGGCAAGGAATTGATGGGAATTCCCGGCATTGACGAAAAGACCGTGACCAATCTTGTTGAGAACGGCTTTAAATCGCTCGAGGACATCGGCACGGCCAATGTCGGAGAGCTTACCAGGATAAAAGGCATAACCAGGCCCATAGCCGAGAAACTTTTGGAAGCGGCGAGAAGGGCCGAGGCTGAATCCGGAGAGGGCCGGGACGACTAAATGGCGACAATGAGAAAAATATACGAACTCGCGAAAGAAATAAATGTAAAGCCTCAGGATATTATCCGTTTCCTGAACAGCTCGGGCTTCCCCGCGTTCAAATCGGAACTTCAGCCGATCAGCGGGATGATTGCCGATTTCGTTTACGAAAAATTCACGGGAAAACCTGCTCCGAAGAAAGAGATAAAAAAGCCGGAACCGAAACCTGTTCCAAAACCGGCGCCCGCGGTAATTCCTCCTCCTGCGGCTAAGCCGGTCCAGCCGGCAAAACCCGCTGCCGATGATGTCAGCGCGATGTTTAAGCCTGAAGCGGCAAAGCCTGTTTCGGCGGCTCAGCCGGCAAAACCGGAATTTAAGGCGGCGGAAAAATTGGCGGCGGCGCTGGCCAAGAAAGCGGAACCCAAGCAGCAGCCAAAATTCCACCTCGTAAAACAGGTAACCAAACCCGCTCCCAAGCCGGGACTAAGACGGCCCGAGCAGATGAGGCTCAAGCATCAGCCCAAGCCGGTTATCAAACCGGTGGAAGGAGAGGTTGACAACGGAGAGAAGAAGGTCATAAAGATTACCGAGGTCACCACCGTCGCGGAACTTTCCAACAAACTTAAAGTAAGCACCTCCGATCTCATTAAAAAAATTATGGGGCTCGGCATGCTCGTCACCATAAACGCGAAACTTGACAAGGACACCATCTCGGTTATTGCCGCCGAGTTCGGCTATGAAGTTGATGTGATTTCTATTTTCAGCGAAGAAGTGGCCCAGGAAGAGGTTGAGGAAGAGAAGGGGCTTCTTTACGAGCACCGCCCGCCGATAGTAACCGTAATGGGGCACGTTGACCACGGCAAAACCTCACTGCTTGACGCCATCAGGGAAACCAATGTCGCCGGCGGGGAAGCGGGCCAGATCACGCAGCATATCGGCGCTTACAAAGTAAAACTTCCCAAGGGAGAGATAGTTTTTCTCGACACTCCCGGCCACGAAGCCTTCACCTCCATGAGGGCCAGAGGCGCGCAGATAACGGATATAGTCCTGCTGGTTGTGGCTGCCGACGATGGCGCCATGCCGCAAACAATAGAAGCCATCAATCACGCCAAAGAAGCCAAGGTTCCGCTCATAGTGGTAATGAACAAAATGGACAAACCCGAGGCTAATCCCGAGCTTGTAAAGCAGGCGCTTTCCAAATACGACCTTATCCCGGAAGATTGGGGCGGAAAGACCGCTTATATGCCGGTATCAGCCAGGAAAAAGACGGGTATCCAGGAACTGCTTGACCGTATTCTGCTTGAATCCGAAATGCTTGAACTGAAAGCCTCCAGGCAGGGGCGCGCGCGCGGCGTTGTCCTTGAAGCGCGGCTTGATAAGGGTAAGGGGCCGGTTGCAACCGTGCTTGTCGAAAAGGGGACTCTTCGCGTCGGAGATTCTTTCGTAGCGGGTTTCCATTACGGAAAGATCAGGGCTATGATGACGGACAGGGGTGACCGGCTTGCCGAAGCGGTTCCGCCTACTCCGGTGGAGATCATAGGCTTTGACGGCGTGCCTTCCGCGGGCGACTTATTTATGTCCGTTGCCGACGACAAAGCGGCAAGGGCAATAGCCGTCAAGAGGAACGAACTGCAGCGGGAGATTAATATTCAGAAAGCGAAACATATCACGCTGGAAAGCATTTACTCCGAGATTCAGGAAGGCAAGCTGAAGGACCTTAAAATAATCCTAAAGGGCGATGTGTCGGGTTCCATTGACGCCATATCGGAAGCCCTCGAAAAACTTTCCACGGAAATTATCAAAATAACAATCATTCACAAAGGAACCGGCAACATAAGCGAGTCGGACGTCATGCTCGCGGCCGCCTCCAACGCCGTCATTATCGGCTTTGGCGTCGCCATGAACACCAATGTCCCGGATATCGCGAAAAGGGAAGAAGTTGAAGTCAACCTTTACAAGATTATTTACGAGATTATTGACGCGGTCAAGGCCGCCATGGAAGGCATGCTCGAGCCGGTCTTTATCGACGTTAAGGTCGGCAGGGCCGAGATTAAGCAGATAATCAAGATACCGGACGGGTTCATCGCGGGCGCTATGGTCACCGAAGGAAAACTTACGAGGGGCGGCATAGCCAAGCTCTTCCGCGACGGCGCGGCTGCAGGGGAAGGCAAGATTGCGTCTCTGAGGCGTTTCAAGGATGATGTCAAAGAGGTTGCGGCTGGCTACGAGTGCGGACTTTCAATTGAAGGCGTGAAGGAATACAAGCCCGGAGATATTGTTGAGGTCTACATCAAAGAAAAAGTGGTGAAGGCCAAAAAAGCCGGAAACTAAGCGGTCAGAGGGGATTGACGTGTCGCTAAGAAACGAAAAACTTTCCAAGCAGATACTGCGCGAAGTCAGCGTCGTCATTAACACGGGCGTAAAGGACCCGAAACTCGGGTTTGTGACCATTACCCACGTAAAAATGAAGGCCGATGTCAATGTAGTCACCATCTTTGTCAGCATTCTTGGAGAAGAGAAAGAAAAGAGGGCCTCAATAGCGGCTCTAAAAAGGGCCCGCGGGTATATCCGCAGGGAACTGGCGCACAGAGTGAACATGAAGTTTGTTCCCGAGATAGAATTTGAACTTGACACTTCCATGGAGAACATAGAAAATACATTGAAATTAATAAATTCCCTCGAGAAAGGCAAAAAGATTGAGAAGTAACACCATCAGTGAAATAGCGAACGCGCTCAGAAAAGGCGATGATTTCCTGCTTGCGACCCACGTGCATCCCGACGGGGACGGCATAGGAGCGGAGATCGCCCTCGCTCTGGGGCTAAAACAGCTCAAGAAAAAGGTAACAATAATAAACAGCGATCCGATTCCTTCCAATTACTGCTTCCTTCCGCTTGAGGGACTTTTCAAGGACCGGGTTCCGCGCCACGCTTTTTTCTCCTGCGCTGTGGCGCTTGAATGCTCAGAGCCCGAACGCCTCGGGAAAATGAAAGAAGCTTTCAGCGGGGTAGAAACTATCATCAATATTGACCATCATCCCGGCAATTCCTGGTTCGGGGACTATAATTATGTGCGTACCGAGGCCTGCGCGGTCGGGGAACAAGTCTACGACATTCTCAAGGCTCTGAAAGTAAGAATTGACCCGGGCATGGCTGCCTGTATTTACACTTCCATACTTACCGACACAGGTTCCTTTTCGTATTCCAACACCACGTGGCGCACTCATGAGATAGTAGAAGAACTTATTAAGCTCGGCGTCAGCCCCACTGATATCTACCAGGAAGTTTACGAGTCCAACTCCCCGGGCAAGATACAGCTGCTCGGGCAGATACTTTCCACGCTCGCGTTTTCTTCCGACAAGCGGGTGGCGTGGGTGACGCTGACGCGCAAGATGTTCAAGGATACCCGCACGAGCTACGAAGAAGCGGAAGGAATGATAAATTACGCCAGGTCTATCAAGACTGTGGATGTCGCTATCTCGTTTACGGAGCTCAGCAGCGGCAAAGTAAAAGTAAGTTTCAGGTCAAAGTCCCAGGAGCAGGATGTTAACAAAATCGCCGGCATGTTCAACGGCGGAGGGCATACCAGGGCCTCCGGTTGTGTCGTTGACGACACGCTTGAAAATACCAGGAAAAAAGTCCTTGAAAAAGTCTTGCTTTACATGAAAAAAACGGATAAGTAGCGGCGGGGGCATGTCTATGGTGCGTTCTGACATTGTAAAAAAAGTTTCGGAAAGTACGGGGCTTTCAAAAAGCGACGCGGATAAAGTGGTTGCCATAATACTGGAGAGCATGATCGGCTACCTTGAAAAAGGCGAAAAACTTGAACTCCGCGGTTTCGGAACGTTCTACGCGAAACAGAGGGGCGCCAGGGTCGCGAGGAATCTTAAGACCAACGAAACTCTCCCCCTGCCTCCGAGAAAGGTCATCTATTTCAAATCCGGAAAAGATCTCAAGGTTGTAAACAAACAAAATTCCGCGGATTCCAATTAAGACCAAGCGGTTCACGGGCGTTTCATTAAGCGACCAGTTTTGACGTTCTGCCGTCGGCTCTAAATGAGCAAGGGGGAGAAATGAGCGCGAATACCGGAAGCAAGCTTGCTATTGTTGCCTTGTTCTGCGTTATCTTCGCTGTCATAGGTTTTCTCGTCTATGACCTTGTTTTTTACTTTCCGAGGGCTGTTGTTTCCTTCACTAATGATTTTTCTTCCGCGAAAACAGATATTCCCTTCAAGATAAATGTCAACGTAATGAGCCTCAACTACATCGCGAAAGATTGCACCGCAGGCCTTGAACTCGTGTCGCCTGACGGCAGGGCAACCACGGTCAGCGAGCAGGTTCTATCCCTTGTTCCGGGAAATACTGTTCCCCTTATTTTTCAAACGGTTGTTTCAAGCAATAACATCACCGGAAATTATACGGCGGTCTTCTACCTTACAGGCCGCCGCTCCGTATTTTTCGGAAAACCAAGCAGGTTTGCCGAGCTTAGAAAAGATTTTGTCGTCATTCCGAAAAAAATTGACGGGACGCTGAACCTGAATGCTCCTGCCGAAAATGTGACCGTGAAACCCGGAAGCAAGCTGGTTTTCAGCGGAACGGTTTCAAACACGGGAGAGACTGAACAGCTTATCTCCGTTGACTGCATCATCACGCCTCCGGAAGGCATTGAAATCAATCTGGGAGTGCAGGCTAAGACTTTGGGAGTGCTGGAAGGAGAAGAGTTTTCTTTTGCGTTCGAAGCGCCGGCTTCTCCGGCCGGGAAATATAAAGCACGGGTTTCTCTTTTCTCCGGTAATCCGAACCTGCCGAGCGGCCAAAAACTCAAACAGGTAGACCGCGATTTTACCGTGTCAAAAATCGCTTCAAAGGCTTCTTCAGGAAAACCAAAACCCAAAGGCAGTTCCGGGGCGGAGGCGGCGGTAAAGCCAAAGGCGGACCGGGCCGGCGCGGGACTTGCGGGAGAGAACCTTTCAGCGCCTGCCGCGGCTGAAGTAACCAAGACAGCCGACCAGTCATTTGGCGGTATCTCGGAGATTTCCGCGAAATTCACAAATACCGGCGGTTTCGACCGCGAGTTTTTCGCTGTTATTGAAGCGGTTGATCCGTCAGGCAAAACCTATCCTTTGCTTGGAGAAAAGATTCGCCTTAAAAAAGGCGAAAGCAATTCTTTTACAAAAGAATTCACGGCCGACGCTTCCATGCCGGACGGGAAATACAAGGCAACGGCTTCCATCTGGGACCGGCAGGGAGAAGACGGCAAACCGGTGACCAAATTCAGCGGGCAGTCGGCGCAGTTTAATGTGCTGGACAATCCGCCGTCGCTTTCAAGTTTTGTGTATGTCGCTCCCGAGCTGGGTAAGCCCGGGATTATCACTATAAAGGCCAGGGACGACAAAGGCATTAAGGACGTCAGGCTGGTATACAAAGGGCCGGGAATGACGGAATACGCCAAGGAAAGCATGATAAAGACAGGCGGTAAGGATAACCTGTCGGGTGATTACTCCGTACAAACCAGGGTTTTCACCTTTAACGGTTCTTTCATGTTCTATGTGGAAGTAATTGACAGCAAAGGACAGAAGGCGAAGAGCACGGAGGAAAAAACGGAGATCAAGTAATTGTCCAAAAAAAAGTGAGTATAGCCGAGAACCTTCACATAATAAGAAAGCGCATTGCGGAAGCTTCCATGTCCTCCGGCCGCAAACCGGAGGACATTTCTTTAATTGCGGTCACGAAGACCCGGACCGCGGCGGAAGCCGATGAAGCTGTTCACGCGGGCATAAGCGGCATTGGAGAAAACAGGGTTCAGGAGGCGAAGCAAAAATTCCCTCTCCTGTCCACCTCGCCGGCCAGGCATATGATAGGCCACCTGCAGAGCAACAAAGCAAAAGACGCGGTTAAACTTTTTGACATTATACAGTCGGTCGACAGCCTGAGGCTGCTTGCCGAGATAGACAAGGAAGCAAAGAAGAACAATAAAATTATGGATGTGCTGGCAGAGGTGAATATCGGGGGAGAGGCAAGCAAGAGCGGAATGAAGCCGGAGGAACTTCCGGGTTTCATGGCCGGGGCCGGGAAATATCTGAATATAAGGGTCAGGGGGTTAATGACGATAGCTCCTTTTCTTGCATCTTCGGAGCAGGTAAGGCCTTATTTTAAGAAGATGAAAAAACTTTTCGATGACGCCGCCCGGTTTCCGGCGCCAAACGTAAAAATGGAGCATCTTTCCATGGGTATGAGCGGGGATTTTGTGACTGCGATAGAAGAAGGCGCGACGATGGTGAGGATTGGAAGCGCAATCTTTGGAGAACGGAAGTAGAGGGCAGAGGTCAGAAGCAGTCGACAAAGACTGAAACAGTTAAGAATCCGTGAGTTTGTAATTAGTAATCCGCGGAGCGGCCGGAGTATACTTGAAAAAGCACTTGATGACAGAGGTGAAGCTCTCTTCCATTAGTCCGCAAGGTTGGCTGAAGGAAGCCTTAAGGCGTTCCGAAATGGGAATGGCGGGACATTTGCACGAAACCGGGTATCCGTTTAACACGCGTTTCTGGGGCAGATCTTATGACAGCGGTGACAAAGGAAACGAAGTTGACAAGTCAAGCTGGTGGCCCTACGAGCAAACCGCTTATCTGATAGACGGACAGCTCCGCACCGGAATCCTCAACGGGAACTCGGCTCTTATAGGCCGGGCGAAAAAGCAGATTCTTGCTGTCATCAATAATCCGGACCGGGACGGTTATCTGGGCCCGGATTTCCTTAAAGCAGACAAAGAACTCAACCGCTGGTCGCACTCCGTTTTCTTCCGTGCAGCCGCGGCGCTATATGACCTGACAGGCGATAAAGGGATTATTGCCGCCCTGAAAGGCCATTTCCTTTCAGGAACCTCCCGTCACGAATTCGCAAGGGATGTCTGTAATATTGAAACCATGCTCTGGCTCTATGAGAAAACAGGCGACCGGAGATTTGCGAGGCTTTCAGAGCAGGCCTGGAAGGGATTTAACAGGCGCTATCCTGATTACGCGTCTGCCGATAAGAATCTGAACAGGGATATTCCTATAGCCTCTCACGGAGTCACCTTTAACGAAACCGCCAAGCTTCCGGCGCTGCTTTACCTGTATACAGGGAAGAAAGCTTACCTTAAGAGTTCCGTAAGCGGGTACAGGAAGGTCGAGAAATACCACATGCTATCCGACGGGGTTCACAGTTCCGCCGAGTCCTTCCGCGGGAAAGACCCCATGGACAGCCACGAGACCTGCGACATCGTTGACTACCAGTGGAGCCTCGGTTATCTGCTGATGGCTACCGGGAACGCGCGCTACGCCGACATAATCGAGAAGGGAACGTTTAACGCGGGTTTCGGCGCGGTTTTAAAAGATTTCAAAGCAACCCAGTATTTTTCCTGCGTGAACCAGGTGGTCGCGACAAGCAATTCAAATCACAATCCCTGGAGAACCGGAAATCAGAGGATGGCCTTCCGCCCCATACATGTGCCTGAGTGCTGCTCGGGCAACTCAACCAGGATACTGCCGGCGTACTCGGGCAGGATGTGGATGGGGCTTAAAAACGGAATAGCCGCGGTTTGCTACGGGCCCTCTTCCGTCGGGTTTTTAGCGGTAAACGGCGCGCGGATTAAAGTTGTTGAAGAGACAGGCTATCCTTTCTCGGAAGTAATACGTTTCAAATTTTTCATGAAAGCTTCCTGCCGATTTGAGTTTCGGTTCAGGGTGCCGGGCTGGTGCAAGGAAGCGTCGCTTTTTATTAACGGAAAAAGACGCGCGGGCAAGCTTGCCGCGGGAACCTTTGTCCCGCTGAGAAGAACATTTAAGGACGGCGACCTGCTTGAACTTAGGCTTCCGATGACGGTACTCGCGAAGAGGCATGCCGGAGGCGGCGTTTCTCTTGAAAGAGGGCCGGTATTATTTGCCCTGCCGGTTAAAGAGAAAAGGTCAGTCGAAAAACTGCCAGGGCTTTCAACAAAAAAGTTCCCGGCTTTGAACCTGCTTCCTGTTTCAAAGTGGAATTTTGCCCTTGACCTTAAATCCTCAGGGGGTAATATAATACTTGAGCATTCTGACGCCGGCGGATTCCCTTTTGATCCGGATTCGGCAGCGATAAAACTGAAAGTCCCTGCCCGGGAAGTCAGAGGCTGGAAGGTAATAGAGAGCGGCACCTGCGTCAGGCAGGAACCTGGCAAGCCGGAATTGCAGCGGCTTTCAAAGGGGAAGTTCAGGCTGACTCCGCCCTTGCCGCCGCAAAAAGGTCTGAAGAAAAGGCTGGGCGGGCTTAAAGAGATAACGCTCATTCCTTACGGGTGCACCCTGCTCAGGTTGACGGTATTACCGGAGGTAAAATGAAAACAGGTTTTATCGGCGCTGGAAACATGGCGGAGGCAATCATCAGAGGCTTGATCAGGGCAAAACTCTCCGCGCCTGAAGAAATCTACATATCGGACATAAGCCTTGAGAGGCTTGAATTCCTGAAGAAGGAATGCGGCGTAAATGCCGCGAAAGATAACGCGGCTCTCGTTGCTTCTGTCGACACGGTGGTCATCGCCGTAAAACCCAAGGATGTGGACGCGGCGCTTAAAGCCATAAAAGAGAATTCAAAGGCCAAAACGCTGGTCATTTCCATTGCCGCTGCCATTTCGACCGGCTATATTGAAGCGCGTACAGGCGGTAAAACGCCTGTGATAAGGGTTATGCCTAACACGCCGGCCCTGGTTGGAAGCGGGATGGCAGCTCTTTGCGCGGGCAAGTTAGCGGGAAAGAAGGAAATCGGCTCGGCTATGAAGCTCCTCTCCGCGGTCGGCAAGGTCATTGAAGTAGAAGAAGCTCAGATGGATATCGTAACCGCGGTAAGCGGCAGCGGCCCTGCCTATGTGTTTCTCTTTCTCGAAGGCCTGATAGCCGCCGGAGTAAAATACGGTTTGAAACAGGAAGAAGCGGAAACTCTCGCCAATAACACGGTGCTGGGTTCGGCCAAACTGGTGATGGAGACCGGCGATAGCCCGGAGGAGCTGCGAAAAAAGGTCACCTCTCCTGGCGGCACAACCATGGAAGCCGTCGCGGTCTTTGAGAATCGTGAATTCAAAGAAATAATTGAGGCCGCGGTTAAGGCCTGCATGGAAAAGTCAAAGAAACTCACAAAATAATCCATTTTTTTACGGAGGGAAGCATGAGCGAACTGAAAAAGAAGATAGAAGAATCTGTAAAGAGCATAAGAAAGGTAAGCGCGATAGTCCCCGAGGTCGCGATAATTCTCGGCACGGGGCTCGGCGCCCTCGCGAACGAAATAAAAAACAAGGTTGAGATAGATTACAAAAACATCGCCAACTTTCCGCTTTCCACCGTGGAAGCGCACGCGGGCAAACTCATCCTCGGGGAGATGGGAGGCAAAAAGGTTGTGGCCATGCAGGGCAGGTTTCACAGGTACGAGGGCTACACCTACAGGCAGGTTACCTTCCCGGTTTATGTCATGAAAGCGCTCGGCGCGAAGATTCTTATGGTCTCCAACGCGGCCGGCGGCTTGAATAAAAACTACAAGGCGGGCGAGATTATGGCTATCACGGATCACAACAGCCTGCTGCTCGGCGATAACCCGCTTGCGGGGGAAAACGACGACACGATCGGGCCCAGGTGGCCGGATATGTTCGGCACTTATGACAAGGAACTGCTCGCGCTCGCGGAAAAGATAGCCGTTGAGCAGAAGATAAAACTTAATAAAGGCGTCTATATCGGCGTAATAGGCCCCAATCTTGAGACAGAGGCTGAATACAAGTTCCTGATAGCCATGGGCGGGGACTGCGTGGGCATGTCAACCGTTCCGGAAGTGATTGTCGCGAGGCATTGCGGCCTCAGGGTCCTTGGCATTTCAGTCGTGACAGATATGTGCATACCGGGACATTTGGAGGTCGCCGATATTTCAAAGATTATCGCCAATGCCGCTGAAGCGGAACCCAAACTAACAAAAATAATGGCTGCCGTGGTCAGAGAGGTGAAAATATAATGCTCCCGACAATTGCCTGGAAGAATAATAAAGTCATAATGATAGACCAGAGAAAACTGCCGGCGAAAGAGATCTATGTGACGCATACGAATTACAATCAGGTTGCAGCGTCCATCAAAAGCCTGCTTGTGCGGGGCGCGCCTGCGATAGGCGTGGCGGCGGCAATGGGAGCCGCGCTTGCGGGGCTGGGAGCAAAGTCAAAGAAATGGTCCGGATTTATCAAGGAAATGAAAAAGGCTCTTGCGGTCCTTCGGGCCAGCAGGCCCACGGCTGTCAATCTTTTCTGGGCGTGCGACAGGATGGAAAAGGCGCTGTTTAGATACAGCTTTATGCCGGTAGCGGACATAAAAAAACTGCTGGTGAAAGAGGCGCTTCTTATAGAGAAAGAAGATATAAAAACGAACGCGCGGATGGCTGAATACGGCTCGAAACTCTTCAAAAGAGGCAGCACCATCATGACCATCTGCAATACCGGAGCCCTGGCAACCGCCGGTATAGGAACGGCTTTCGGGGTGCTTCACAGGCTTCACAAGAAAGGCATGAAGATAAATGTAATTGCCTGTGAAACGAGGCCGGTGCTTCAGGGCGCGCGCCTCACCGCCTGGGAACTGAAGAAGAATAAGATTCCCTTCCGGCTCATCACGGACAACATGGCAGGGATAATAATGAGCAGGGGCATAGTTGACGGGGTAATAGCCGGAGCGGACAGGATCACCGCGAACGGCGATACGGCCAACAAGATAGGAACCTATCAGCTTGCCATACTCGCGCGCCACTTCGGAATTCCGTTCTATATCTGCGCGCCCTATTCGACGGTTGACCTCAAGTTGAAATCAGGAAAGCAGATACCGATAGAAGAGAGAAATCCTGAAGAAGTTACGCATATCTTCGGAGTGCCGACGGCGCCTAAGGGCATAAAGGTTTACAACCCGGCGTTTGATGTAACGGAAAACAGACTGATAGCCGGGATAATTACGGAAAAAGGCGTGATACGCCAGCCCTATTCAAAGAATCTCCGTTTGCATGCAAGGAAGTAGTCGTATAAGTTAAAACAATTAAAGAAAGACTGAAAGTGCCGGGAGGCGGCAGGTACAAGACTATGCCGCTTACGCTTTACGGGGAATTTGGAGGCAAGCCTTCCGGGCATGTAGTCACGCTTGCTGAAAACGCTGGCAGGAAGATTCCGCTCGACAGCTGCACGGGAACTTTTTTTTTATTCCGGAAACAACGAGAAGCTTGCAAGCCTGGATGAACTCCTTGACGATCTGCCCCTGGCCGAAAAAGGCGGCAGGAATTATTCCGTTCTTTTCTCAGGAGTAAAACAATTTTACTACGGAGGCAAAGGCGGAATCCTCTGGCCTTGATTCCTGGTTTTTCATATCTGAAGGTTACTCCCGAAAAAAGTTCACTAATCGGATAAAAATCTTGACCTTACATTTGCTTTTTATTATAATCCTCAGCTGTTAAAACAAATTAATCTTAACAGGGGGGTTGATGAAAGTTCAGCAAGTCCGCATTGGCCACATCGCGAAAGAAATAAAAATGTCGTACAGTTTGGTCTGCAAGATTCTTAATAACACTCCCAATTTTAGGCCTTCCGAATCAACACGCCTCATGGTTTTACGCAAAGCGCAGGAAATGGGATTCAATTATTCCTCGCTTCGCCGCATCCACAGACGTAAACACACGAGAGTAAAACACCGGTCGGCAGGCGACATAGTCATTAAGACTTTAGACGGAGAAGTCTTTGATTCCGGCACTTTTGTAACCGAGGATTTGAGCAGAGGCGGAACCTGCATTTGCAAGCCTGAACTTGAGCGCGGTGTTTTCCCCGCGGAGCCTTTCTACTGTGATTTGAAGATGACAGACGGGCCCTTGAACGGTCACACCTTCAAAGGAATGCCGGTGCGTCTTGCCTGCGAGAAAGGATTTGCAATAGGTTTTAAGTTCACGGATATATCAAGAGATCAGATGCGCCATTTAGCGGCATTATGCTGAAGAAATGATTACGCTGATTTGTAAGTGATGATTACGAAGATGAAAAATGCTATAATCAATGCATTGATCGTCAAACTAGCGTAATTCGTTTCCAGCGGCGGCCGCCTGATGAAAAGACTGCTCTTCATAACCCTGCTTGCGACGGGCATTGCCCTTCTCTCAGAAATGCCTTACTATTTCATGGCAAAAACCGTTCCCGCCGGCGCTGTTTATATGGGTTCCCTCGGCAACAACTATGACCAGGCAAGCTACCTTTCCTGGATAAAAGAAGGGCAGGAAGGGAAGCTGCTCTTTGAAGAGCTTTACACCACTGAAAAACAATCAGGCCTTTTCTTCAACCCGTTCTTTCTTGCCTGCGGGCAATTCACCAGGCTTACCGGCCTGGACATAGTTGTCTCCTACCATATTATCAGGCTGCTGCTCGTTATTTGCCTGGTCTTTGTCCTGTATCTTTTTAGCGGTATTTTCTTCGCAAAGTTTTGGGAGAGGTATTTCAGCGTAACTCTTGTTTCGCTGGGTTCGGGAATTGGTTTTCTTTTCAGCGACAGCGCGCTCAATTATCTCTCTAAAGCTTTTAATCTCGTTGCGCTGGATCTTTGGGTGCCTGAAACAACAATTTTTTCCTCAATGACGCACAAACCGCTTTTTCTTGCCGCTCTCATTTTGATTATCCTCTGTTTCTATTTCCAATTGAAAGCTCTCAAGAGCCTTAATAAGTACGCGGTCTACGCGTCCGGTTTATTCGGGCTGCTTCTTGCGCTGGTACATCCGTATGACCTTGCAAGTGTCTACGCCGCTCTCTTTGTGTTTCTGTTATGGTCGAAGAGCGGCTATAAGAGATGGCTTGTCTTTGCAGGTTTCATGGCAATCTCGGCCCCGGGTCTTCTATATCAGTATTTGTTCTCGCATTTTGACCAGGTCTTCCGGTCCTGGGCAGGCACGGTTACGGTTTCCGGAACCCCCTACAGCTATCTTGTCGGTTATGGAATCTTTTTCGTTCTTGCGGCCGCCTACGCCTGGCAAACGAGAGGAAAGAAAAAAGAATCAGAACTTTTCCTTTTATCCTGGGTTACATCTCATTTTATAATCGCCTACCTGCCGCTCCGTTTTGAAAGAAGGCTGGTCCTGGGGCTTATGATACCTTTAGGCCTGCTCACCGCTATGTGGTTCTTCAGGTACGCAGTTCCGTTTTTAAGAAAGAAGAATTGGCC
>CAITPB010000044.1 GCA_903894145.1 Candidatus Firestoneibacteriota bacterium
AAAAGCCTTATCGAACAATAAAGAGTGATTGCGTATGACTTCTGCGTTCCATTTCATGCCTTCAAGCCTGTTTATGGCCGTCAAGACTTCTTCCTCAGTCTGTTCGTTGAAGAAAACACCGGTCGTTCCTTCAATTACCGTGTCAATCGCCCCTCCTGACCGATAGGCAATAACAGGCTTTCCGCAGGCCTGGGCTTCCAGCGGAGTAATGCCAAAGTCCTCTTCCCCCGGAAAAACCAGGGCTTTGCATTTTGCAAGATAAGCGCGTTTTTCGGTTTCGTCCAGCCTTCCCAAGAATTCAATGTTGTTTCCTGCAAGTTTTTTGAGGTTTCCGATAATCTCGCCGTCGCCTATTATTCTAAGCTTTTTTCCTGTCCTGTTGAAGGCTTTGACGGCCAGATCTATCCGTTTGTATCCTCTCAACCTGGATATTATCAGATAAGACCCGTCGTTTGCTGAAACAGCTGAGTATTCAGACGCGTCAACCGGAGGGAATATTACCTCGGAATCTGCCTGATAGATATCCCGAATCCGGAGGGAAATTGCGTTTGAAATAGCAATATATCTGTCCACTCCGGCGGCGGCGTCCAGATCTTGTTTTTTCAGATTTTCTATCAAACGCGGTAAAACCGTTTTATAGAGCGCGCCGATATTCTCCCTCTCAACATATTCGTCATAGTACCAAAGGAACCTTGTCGGAGTATAGCAATAACACACATGCATAGCCCCTTTTGGTTTTACGACAAACTTCGCAAACGAGCTGCTGCTGCTGAGTATTACATCAAAGCCGGAGAGGTTAAAACTTCTGAAAGCGTGGGGATACAGCATAAGGTATTTTTTTGATTGCGACTTGATGAATGGCAGCTTTTGCATGAAGGATACGCGGATATCCATTCTGGAAAATGATTCCGGCATTTTCTCTTTGTCGTACACGGAAGTGTAGACCGGCGCATTCGGGAAAAGCTCGTGCATGGCCTCTACAACCCTCTCGGCTCCGCCATACTGGTTCAGATAGTCGTGTATAATAGCCGGTTTCACGCTAATTTTTCCTCATAGCATTTGGTTCCTCTACTAGCTTGAAATTTCCCAATCTAAAATAGAGGTCTCTGCGGTCAGTATTACTGCGTACTTTTTCTGCGAGACTATGCATCCTGATACGGGTTTCACCTGGAGGCAGTTCAAAGTTGAGTTTTATTGCTTCCGGTTTTGAACTAATAAGGTACTCGGTTATTCGCTGCCCTATGGCAATATTAAACTTTGAAAATTCCGGATAGCCGCTCATCGGCTGCATGCAAATACAGGCTTTTTTGGTTTTCTGCAATACATTATACACTATTATAACACCATCTTTTGAACACCAACGCCAAACATCATCTCCTCCGCTTTCTTCCTGATAGAAACCGCTGTTCCAGTCAACAATAAGGCTTCCGTCACTAATGTACCTGGTAAAGATTGGCTTATAAAATATCTGTCCATTGCTGCTTTGACTCACCTTTAAGACCTTTACAAAACCGGCGTGATCTGCTGTTAAATCATATATCAACCTTATTATCTTGTCTTTATGGTTTTTGATTAACTCCTCTTTGTTTTCCATAAATTCTTTTTCAGTTATAACCCGGTATTTTATCCCGGTTTGCTGATAGAAAAAGTACTTATTCTCAAACCAATATGTCCCGCTCATAACAATAATAGAGTCCGGGCTTAAATCAGTCCTGCCTTGGCCGTTTAAATACATGCCAAGCAGCTCTCGCGGGTATTTTGTAAAAGCATTGAACCTTTCGACAACAATCCTGTTATTCTGCGCTGTTATACAAACAAAAACAAAAAGGACAAGAGAGCAGACTATTAAGAAAACATGCTTTTGCACGCGCTTTTCTTTCAGAATTTCAGCAACATACAAGAATCCGCTGACAATGCAGATTATCGCGCCAAAATGAGAAATATATACCGGCAAATAGCCAACCCCCCAATACAGATCTTTTTGAATAGAAATTGACGCCGAAGTGAGAATATTGGGCAAAAAGAATAGCAGCCCGCCAATTATAACAGCAAGCTTCTTTTGACCTTCAGCCGCGCCCTTAACCCATACAAAGACCAAAGAACAGGTGATTGAAAGGGCAGAAATAATGTCCTGGAAATGAACATTGCGAATTACATTTAAAACATTATTAGAGAACATATGCCTTGGATTAATGAAATAATAACTCATTGGGAGTCCGGCAGCTAATTGAAAGAAATATGCCTTTAAAACATCAAGGCTATTATTGCTGACTATATATCGTTCATTGATTTCAACGGCTTTGGATCTCAAATATAACGAAAAAAGCACGGCAATTCCGGTCAGAATAAAATACGGAAAAGCCGTTTTCACTACCGGCTTCAAGCCGCGGAGTTTTACGGCTGCAATAGACGCAAAAATCAGGCAAAAGAGATATGACACTTCGTATGTCAACAGAGCGCATAAAAACAAAAATAGACTCACAACCAAAAAGCTTATTTTGCGTGAATCCAGATATTTAATGAATAGTATTAAAGATGAAAATAAATATGCAGTCAGAACCAGCAGCAGGCAAGCAAAGCTCAATACCGCATCATGATACAACCTTAGCTGAAGCAAACCAAGCGCGCTGAGGCAAAACAGCACAGAAGCGGCCCAACTAAATCCAAGAAGCCCTAAGAGCTCATAAAACAAGATTATATTCAAACAAACAGTAAACAAGACGAATATCTTATAATAAATAACCCTGTCAAATATTTTCCAAATATAATTGGCGTAAAAGGCTCCCGGGTAGAACCTGCCCTGTTCCGCGAACCAATACTTGAAATCCGCAAATGTAAAAGAGGAAAGCGAAACGCCATTGAATTTGGCAACCGTGGGATTTAGCGAGTTCATCGTATCATCGCCGGAATAGCCGCTTTGAAGGACCGAAGACAACATTACAACTGTCATAACAGCTAGGATAATATAAGGCAAATATCTTTTCTGCAGCAGGCTATTCAACATTCTTTCCCCCAATAAACTACCGCGGCCTTAAGAGGCTGTGCCAAAACCTCCTGCGCCTTTTTGCATACCTTGGTAATTTCGTTTTTTTCAACTTTCCGACTGGCTTATTGCTGATTTGCCAGTTTTATCTTCCAAATCTTCAATAAATTATGCCCTGTTGTTGCCAGAACCCACTCTGCTTTGACTTTTTGCAAACCTCGAAGCAGGAAACCTCTGAATCGCTGCCTAACTTTTATCGTTCCTATCGTCGGTTCTATTATTGTTTTTCGCTTGTCGTACAGTTTCTTGTTCTTCTTAAACTTCATTAAATATTTCTCAACAAACTTATGGTGCTCGTAAATC
>CAITPB010000045.1 GCA_903894145.1 Candidatus Firestoneibacteriota bacterium
GGCTGAAGTACGGTTTCTATAGTTACGGAGATGCCTGTCTTATCGCTTGAGGCTGCCGGAAGGTGTGTCCTAAAAACCTGATCTAAGCAATGAACTGTCTGTGGGTAAGTAGTAGTTAACATAATATATCTTATAGGAATAGTAGGTTGTCTGTCTCGTTCACCGGCCCGTGCTGGCCATTTGCCAATCCTTCTTCCTCGCTGCACTTCCCCTGGAAGAACAATTCTTTTGAAGTGAATTGTAGGTTGATTGAGCATCCCTGGTTTTTCCCATTGGAAGTCTTGAAATAAAAAGGATGTTCCTCGCCGCATCAGCTTTGAATAAAAATTATGTATTTAAATACCTTAAATAGTTGAGCCGTGTGGAACAGCTTCCATAAAAAAAGGCAAAAATAGCGCAAAAACAGTCTGCTAAAATCAGTCAAACAGGCATTTTTACTGTGTCGACATGGTCAAAATCCTCTCCAGGAGGGCTTTAAACGCGTCATAATACGTCACAAGGTAAACTTACACGTGTTGCTATATTGGCTTGTTTAAAGCGAATATGGAGCGAAATTCCAGCTGTCTCTTGTCCTGTTTTGCCTGTAAAAGGAATTCTAATGTAATAAAACAATATGTGGATTACCGCCACATCTTCCGGAAAATAACATTAATCCCTTCTTAGGTGTCCTTCAAGTTTGCCGGGAACGATAAATTTAGGCGTTTTAGAGTAGATTAATCGTTGACCGGAGGTTTAGGATGGTCCCTAGTTGCAATCGCGGAGCATAAATAATCTCCCAGTGATCTTTGAAATCCTTGGATGGTTTATCTTTCAGATGCCGGAGAAAACCTCACCCTTTAGGGTGAGGATGAATTCGGCATGAATAATATTAACACACCTATAAAGAGAAACTCCGGCCTTCAGGCCGCAGAGTTTCATTAGATTTCTTAAATACTATCAATACGCATGCTATCTTGACTAAAACCATCGCTTTAGAGCTCTTTCCGGATAAACAGACATCCCGGGCTATGCATAAATACCGATAGAAAGCACAGATGCGGCTCTTTGGCCTCCCGCCCGCTTGATTCAGGTGAAAGGCGTCCTTCCATGAGCCAAAATTAGAGGTGTTTTCAGGTATTCCTCGTTTCAGGTATCTTGTTCAGGATATGCGGGGTTAGGCCTTAATGTTTAATAATGACTTTGGATCGCCGGCATAATTCTTCAATATTTCGGTGTCCAGGGGCTTGATTATTTCAATACTGGGAAGTTAGTCAATATTACCGTTTTGCAGGTATTTGCCAGGCTATTCCGGTAGAGTAGTTATCATAATTACCGTCCCAATTCTCATTGCAACAGGCATATTTAGTTTAAGCTGTCTAGTATGTTTGCTGCTAAAGGTAAGCAGGTTGCATTACAGCCCTATATTCCCGTGAAATTCGGCATGAATGAGACCTTTGCTTATCCCAAAACAAAAGCGTCCCATCTTCATGCCGCGGTGGTTTATTGAGTCCGGAAGTCTCAACAATACAGCTTCTTGCCTGTTTAACCGGTAAAAATACCGTTTCACAATTAGCACTTGTTCCCGTGGATCTCATAATGCTACGGTTAGCCTACAGACGTGGCGTTGATCGGCACAGCAGAAGTTGTCCGTTTTGGCGCAGGCTTTTGTTGATAGGCAATGATTATGGACCGTATTACATTGAAAAAGCGTGTCCTGTGGAACAGCTTCCATAAAAAAGTGCCTAAAACGACCAAAATTGGAATGATATTTCAAGCCCAAATCGTATTTTTTGTCAGTCGATATGCCTATATTCCTCTCCAGGATTGCGTTAAACGCGTTATAATACAGCGTAAGGTAAACTTACACGTATTGATATATGGGCCTGTTTAAAGCGAATCTGGCGCGAAATATAAGCGGTCTTTATTCCTGTTTTGCCTGTAAAAGGGATTCTGAAGGCATAATCAAAGGCTGAAATATTCCGGATGAGGCCGGAAAGATGGCTCAAATTCCTTACGGGTTTCTTTGGGGTTGCCCTGGAAAGTTTGAATCGGGTACCCGGGACCTCGAAAAAAGGCAAACGGAAGCTTCTGCTGTCTTTTATCTTGTAACGGCGTAGCAGCAGCAGTCTCTGGGGTGTTTTGAAATGTTGGGATGGATTATCCAGCGCCTTAATGTGCCTTCGTATCGCATGCCTGCCTTGGTTAAGACCCTTGCTGAGGCCCTGTTTGCAGTGTCACAGACGGCCCAGATCCTAAAGATGTCTCTGTTCTTGAATAATTGCCTGATAACAGCAGCGGCAGCTTCCGTAGCATACCCTTTACCCCAGTATTTACCAGCCAGGACATAGCCGATTTCGGCCTTGAAGCTGTCAATGTGGACGGCAAAGTTGCCCATTAGCTCGCCTGTGTCCCCTGATTCTACTGCATAAGTGTATCTGTTTAGTTTGTACTCGGCAATCGATTGTTTTACAAAGGTTTTTGTCTCTTTCAGGTTCTTATGCGGTTTGAAAGTAACATATTTCGTGACTTTTGGGTCGCAGGCATAGGTCCTAAATATCACAGGCGCGTCTGGAAGCCTTGGTTTTCTCAATACAAGGCGTTTTGTCCTTATAGCCAAAGGCATTCTAATATTCTTCACAATTGGTCTCCTGGTATGGCCCTACTTGTTTAGCAATTATTGCACACCTCTCTTCCTTTTGTCTGGAATCCTTTGTTCACAGGGGTTTTAGCTGGTTATTATATAAAAAAAGCGCCGGCCTGCGCCGGCGCCTTATATACAATGAGGATTTTTTGACTATTTCAGAACTTGATTGTTTTCTTGCGCCTGAATCGCTGCTTCTTTTTTTGCTGCAGTTATCTTCATCCTGAGCGTCCGGATAAGGAATAGACAGGTTATCACTATAACTGCTCCAACGCCAATCGGCACAGCCATATTTCCGTTAACTGGAGCTCCGGGTGCGGGTATTGCAGTTGCTGCCGGAGTTGGCTGAAGTCCTGTCTTCCTGGGAGCCGCAATCTTATCATCAAATTTTGTCTCTTTTACAGGCTCTATTTTTGGCAGTTCTTTCTTGGGTTCTTCCCGCATTACAATTGGTTGTTCGACTTTTGCAGGCGCTGCCGGAGCAGGCATTGCCTCGGTTTCGGTTTCTTTGGCCGACTGAACGGTCTGATCTGCTGTCGGAGCGAGAACCAAAGCGCTTTCCTTGCCTGTGCGCGCTTTCTCTGCCGCGTCTTTTGCGGCTGCGGAGGCTTTATCAGCGTTCTTTTTAGCGTTGAGGAATTCACCGGCTTTCAAACAGCTGTTGGCTGCAGCCATGGCGCTTTCGGCTGAGGCAAGTCTGTCTGAGGCAAATTCTGAAGCCCCGCCTTCCTTTGCGGTATTTATATCACTGCCGGCCTGCTGAACTGCAAGTTCGACGCCGGTTTTCATCTCGCCGTCAAGGGTTACTTTTGCCTTATCCGCACCTTCGGCAGCTTTCTGCAGTGAGCCTGCCTCAAAATCAGCCTTGGAGGCGTCAAGCGCCGCCGCGGCTGTCGCATAGGTATCTGCTTTTAGCGAGTTCATTTGTAAATCTTTCGCGAGTTTCAAGGAATCGGAAAGGGCAGCTATGCTTCTTTTTGCCGAGGACGGTTCAAACATTGCTTTTCTTGAAGCTTCAGCCGAGGCCATTGCTTTTGACCTGGCAACATCAAAAACGTTCTTCTCATAAGCAATTTTTGCGGCATTTAGGTTGTCGTAAGCGTCTTTATAGCTGACCGGAGAAGAAACATCGGCGCCTGATAATTTCGCCGAGTTTAACAAATTTTCGGCGTCAGTGATTGTGCTCTGCGTGCTCACCGGAAGTGACAGCACATCCCTGGCTTCTTTGCCTGCTTTATTAGCGTACTCTTTGGCCCTGGCGAAGTCCTTGATATCAAGGGTGTTTGTTGCTGTCTGGAGGTCTGCCTTTGCCTGGATCATAGAATCCGGAGCGTAATCGTTAGCTCCCGCTCTGGTTGCGGAGTCAAGGTCTGCCTTTGTGGAGTCTATCAGAGAGGCAATTTCGTTGTAGGAAGCTTCTTCTTCGGGCAGGAGAGCCGGTTTGCCGGTACAACCGGCAAGAACAAACCCAACCGCAAGAATTGCCAGGTATTTCTTCATATTTCCCTCCTTAAAGGAAATGTTATTTTACGCCTAAACATTCTCGCTTTCCATAAGTTTTATAAGGTCATCCGCGGTTTCATCGTTCTTCTGCTTTTTTGCCGCTTCCGCTCTGTACTTGAAAACTTCATCAGAAAGGTTTAGCGCGGTTAATATGGCCACCTTCAAAGAAGACACATTTGAGGTGGTAGCCGAGATGCTTCTCATCTTTGAGTCGACATAGGCCGCCACTTCCTTTATGTAGGAGCCGTCGCCTTCACCCCGAACGACATACTCGGTCCCGAAGATGTCGACCACTATGTTTTTCTTTGGTTCATCCATTATTCCCCCGTTAGAACTTCAGGTCAAGCTGTATTTTATCAATAGTATTTAATATTTCTTCAACCTGTTCTTTTGCCTTGTCCCGTTTTTGTTTGAATTTTACTACTTCGTTCTTTAGCCGCTCGAGTTCTTGCATTTTCATCTTCAGATCAGCATTCTCAGCCCGAAGAGACTTGATTGTCTCTATTGCGTTTCTCACTTTCTCGTCCAGTATTTGCATCTTTTCCATGGATGTCTCCGTGTACGGCGCCTTGCTGTATCCTATTTTCTTATAACCGCTCCCAGTTTCTCTGCTGCGCCTGCTATTATTGAGTTGTTTAAGTCATCCACTTCTTTGTCGGTCAGCGTCCTGTCAGGAGACCGGAATACGATAGCAAACGTAACGCTCTTCAACTCCTTTCCCACATTATCACCTTCATATACAGCTGTTACAGTCATTTTTTCAATTAATTTTATCCTTAAACTTTCAATATAGGCGCTAATTGCGGCAGATGTAATGTTTTTCCTTACGATGAACGATATATCTCTTTTAATGGCAGGGAATTTTGGTAAATGGGTGAACTTGATAGTCCCCGTCCTTGCGGCTTCCATAGACGGAATCTCCAACTTAGAATAGAATACGCGTTGTTTAATATCAAAGGCCTTGAGAAGGTTTCTTCTTAGCTCTCCAAAGCAGCCGGCTGTTTTTCCGTTGATACTAACGCCAACCGCCGAGCCTTTCTCATAAGCTTCTCCCTCATAGCCTTCCAACAACTCGTAAGGGACTCGAAGAGATGCTAAAACGCTTTCAACCAACCCTTTTATATAGTAAAGATCAGCTTCAACCGGGCTTTCTGCCCATCCCGGGTCTGAAATTAGGCCTGTAGCAATTATGCCTATATTCTTATGTTCGGAGAACTTTCCTGCTGAATCTTTAAGAAATACTTTGCCAACCTCAAAGAGTCTGAGATTCCTGTTCCCAAATCTTGTCACATTGTGGGTTGTGTTTGCAAGCAATCCCGGAAGCAGCGTCGTTCTCATTACGTTCCATTCGTCGGTCAGAGGATTGAGTATTTCAGGGTATTCTCTTAGCGGGCTTCCTGCGGGGAATCCTCCCTTATCAAACCAGGATTTTGCCATAAAACTCCAATTAACCGCCTCATAAAGGCCGCGTCCAACCAATGCCCGCTTTACCTCATCCTCAAAAGACGTTTGAGGGATGCAGGAAGTTAAGGATATCAATGGAGTGCGCTCTTTTATTTGTTCATAGCCGTATACTTGGGCTATCTCCTCAATCATGTCTATCTCACGGTCTAACTCCACCCTGAAAGACGGAACTTCAACGGTGAAACCGGTCTTGTCTTTCGCTAGCATCTTGAACCCGAGCCGCTCAGAGATGCCCAGCATTTCGCCGTCGGGAATATCGGTTCCGAGAAGTTTTCTTACCCGATCAAAACGGGTAGTTATTTTCCGCGCCTTAATTTTTTCCGGGTAAATATCAATTATGCCTTCGCAGACTTCCCCTCCGCAGTATTTCTGCAGGAGGTAGGCCGCCCTGTCCAGCGCCCTTATCATCCCCTCGTGGTCCATTCCCCTCTCAAACCTGAAGGAAGCCTCGGTAGAAAGATTAATTGTTTTTGAAGTCTTGCGAATATTTACGGCGTCAAAGAAGGCGCTTTCAAGCAGAACTTCAGTCGTAGAAGAGTTTATTTCGGAGTTATTGCCGCCCATAATTCCGGCGAGCGCGACTGCCTTTTGCTCATCGGCGATGACCAGCATATCCGCTCCAAGTTCCCTGGTCACTCCGTCAAGGGTGGTCATCTTTTCGCCTTTTTCGGCGCGCCTTACGATTATGTGATTGCCTGAGATTAGTTTTTTATCAAAAGCGTGAAGAGGATGTCCTAGTTCCAGCAAAACATAATTAGTTACATCCACTATGTTGTTGATAGGCCTGACGCCGGCGAACTTTAGCCGGAGCTGCATTAATAACGGCGAGGCCCCGGGTTTAACGCCTTTAATAATCCTTGCGGTATATCTTGGGCAAAGTTCTTTATCGGCTATTGTTACTTTAACTTCTGAGGCTGCTTTGCCGTCAGTCTTCTTTATTTCTATTTCAGGCGTTTTGAGCGGAATCTTGAGCGACGCGGAAAGCATTCTTGCGACGCCGATAATTCCGAGATAGTCCGGCCTGTTAGGCAGTATCTCCAAAGAGAAGAGCCAATCTTTTAAGTTTAAGTATTCAGTGATGTCCTTTCCTATCGGAGCGTCTGACGGAAGTATCAAGAGTCCGTCAGCCTCTTCGCTTATTCCGAGTTCTTTTGAGGAACATAGCATGCCTTCAGAGAGCAGGCCGCGCAGTTTCGTGTGTTTAATCTTGAAGCCGCCGGGAAGCTCGGCGCCGTCTACCGCCACTGGGACTTTATCTCCCGCCTTCATGTTTTTAGCGCCGCAGACAATGTTTAACTTCTTTTCTTTCCCAGCGTCAACCGTGCAGTACACCAGCTTGTCGGCGTTTGGGTGCGCTTCTATCTTTTCAATTAGGCCCACGACAACGCCGCTGAAATCTCCAAGCCGGGTAAGGCTTTCAACCTCTATCCCGAGAGATATGAATTTTGCCGACAGGGCTTCGGGAGCCAGGTCCAAATCAACGAATTCTTTCAGCCAGTTATAGGTTAGTTTCATTCGAATTGCCCCAGGAATCTCAAGTCGTTCTCGGGAAACAGCCTGATATCGTTGATCCCGTATTTAATCATCGCGAGTCGTTCTATTCCCCAGCCAAAAGCAAAGCCGGTCCATCTTTCCGAATCATAGCCTATCGATTTAAAAACATTTGGATCAACCATTCCGGCGCCGCCAATCTCTATCCATCCTGTCTTCTTGCAGACGCTGCAGCCGGAACCGCCGCAGACATGGCACGAAAAAGAAACTTCAACAGAAGGTTCGGTAAAGGGAAAATAACTCGGATTGAAACGGATATTTACTTCTCTCTCGAAAAGCCGGCTGAAGAATACCTTTAGTATGCCTTTTAGGTCTCCAAAATTGATATTCTCATCCACCATAAGGCCCTCAATTTGATGGAACATAGGCGTGTGAGTCTGGTCGGACGCGTCGCTTCTGTAACATTTGCCGATTGTTATCATGCGCAACGGCGGTTTCTGTTTCTCCATTGTCCTAACCTGCACGGGCGAGGTATGTGTGCGCAGCAGCATACCGTTTCCAAGGTGAAAGGAGTTCTGCATATCCCGCGCCGGATGATGAGGAGGAAAATTCAGGGCTTCAAAGTTATAATAATCTGATTCAATCTCGGGACCTTCTATTATCTGGAAGTTGAGGCTTTTGAAGATTTCCTTAGCCTCGTTCGAGATGATTGTCAGGGGATGGTACCTGCCGGTGCTAAAATTCCTTCCCGGAAGAGTTGCGTCAAGAGCGTTTGATTCAGAGCATGATTCCAGGCCTTCCGCTTTCTCTCCCAAAAGAGCGTCGGCTTTGTTTCTCAATGTGTTCAGAAGCGCGCCGGCTTTGGGTTTTTCTTCTTTTGGAAGCGAGCCCAATTTATCAAAAAAGGCGGTCAACGCGCCTTTCTTGCCGAGGTATTTCACCCTCGCAGCTTCGAGCTCTTCGCGGGTTTTTGCGGCGTTTACCGCAGCCGCTATCTCACCCGCCAGCTTTTCGAGTTCTTTTTCCATTTTTTATCCGGCCCGCCGGGTATTCAGGCAGGGCTTTTCTTGCTCCTTTTTGATATTCTGAATAGACCAAAAATACGCCTATTTTACCCGTATTCTTGAAAACCGACCACAATAAATCACATTCCTTGAAAGACTCTTTCTTCAAAAAATGCTCCTTAATGCTTGAAATAGTATAGCAAAAATAAGGTTTTCTGTCAACGCATGGCGTGAGGTTCGTCCTTTGGAAGTGATTATTGGGAAAGTGTTTGACCGCGGTTTAATATAATTTGAAACGACGTATCATTTCATAAATCATTATTCCTGTTGATACCGCAACATTTAAGGAATCAATGTCCCCGGTTATCGGGAGTTTTACGTTTAAGTCTGTTAGTTCCAGAGCTATTTTTGAGACGCCTCTTGCTTCGTTTCCAAAGATGAGCAGGACCGGAAGAGAAATCTCGGAGTCCCACATTGTTGTTTTTGCGTCAAGGGATGTCCCGATAGCTTTGATATTGTTGCTCTTGAAGAGGTTTATCAATTCCACAGGTTCGACACTTTCAATGAGAGTAGTCGAGAATACGGCTCCCATTGTCGAGCGCAGAACTTTTGGGTTGTAGGCAGAGACGCTACCCTTGGAGGTGAAAAGCGCTTTTACTCCGGCGGCCTTGCAGGTACGTATGATTGTTCCGATATTGCCGGGGTCGCTAATGCCGTCGAGAAGCACATAAACTGCCTTCTTATCAGAAAGGTCCATCGCTGAAAGTTCAAGGCCCTGTCCCCTCTTGCCGAAAAAAGCAATGCCTTGCGGTTCTTCAACATCAGAGAATTTTCTGAACAGCCGCGAGGTCATAACGTAAGAATTAGCGGAACGCGTTTTAAGCTTGTCGAAAAGCTCAGCCATCGCCTTGTCTTCAAGGTTTTCACCGGAAACTATCGTTGTCTCAGCCATTTTTCCTGACTTAAGGAACTCTTCCGCAATCCTGACGCCTTCCGCGAAATAGAAAGAAGAGTCTTTCCTGGTGTCAAGGAGTTCCTTTATTATAGGATTTTCAGCTGATTTTATTGAAATTATTTCATGCATTTACAGTCCTTTAGACGTAAAAATACCGGTTGTTTAGACCGGTATTTTATTTTATGCGTGACTGAGCTAAAAACAGTTTACTGTTTTGCCAGTTCAACTATCTTGCCGAAAGCATTTACGTCGCAGATAGCTAATTCAGCAAGCATTTTCCTGTCTATCTCAATCCTGGCTTTCTTCAAACCTGCTATGAATTTGCTGTAGGACAGGCCGTTTTCTTTTGTCATTGCGGAGATTCGCGTAATCCAAAGACGCCTAAACGTGCCTTTCTTGTCTCTCCTGTCCCTGTAAGCGAACCTGCCCGCCCTGTCAACAGCTTCATTCGCGAACCTGAAGCAATTCTTTTTCTTGCCCCAGAATCCTTTCGTGAGTTTGAATATCCTTTTTTTTCTTGCTCTTGTTGTCTTGCCCGGTTTAATACGCATTTAACTTATCTCCTTAATTGTACGGCATCAAAGACTTGATTGATTTTCCGTCAGTTTTGTTTAACTGGCCCATCTTTCCGAGGTGATTTCTCAGGCTGTTTGCTTTGTGTTCCTGATTGTGCCTCATAAACGCCTTCTTTTTCATTACTTTGCCGGTTCTTGTTATTCTGAACCGCTTCTTCGCGCCGCTCTTCGTCTTCAGTTTTGGCATATTATTTCCCCTTCTTCGGAGCCAACACCATAGCCATGTTGTAGCCCTCTAATTTGCTTGCCTGCTCTACATCTACAAAATCCTGAAACTCTATGAGGATCTTATCCAGGATATCCCTTCCCATCTCTTTATGGGCCATTTCTCTGCCCCTAAACATTATTGTTACTCTTACTTTATTGCCTTTTTCAATAAAATCTTTTATATGGTTTTTCTTTGTGGTCAAGTCATGAATATCTATCTTGGGCCTGATCTTTATTTCTTTTAAAACAACAATCTTCTGGTTCTTTTTGGCTGCTTTTTCTTTCTTTTCCTGCTCGTACTTGAACTTTCCGAAATTCACTATTCTGCATACCGGAGGCACAGTGCTGGAAGATATTTCAACAAGATCAAGTGCCTGCGCTTTTGCGGCTGCAAGAGCCTGAGGAGTTGCCATTACACCTAACTGCTCTCCAGTAACACCCAAAACCCTGACTTCTGCTACTCTAATCTGGTTGTTTATCCTATATGACTTATTGATAGCTGAACCCTCCTTAACAAAACGCTTATATAATGAGGCAAAATTATAGCATAGAAAGTTCCGTTTTGTAAACAGAAAAAGCTCAGATTTGACTCTTTTTCTCCGCTGGAATATTGGCATCAATAATCTTTAGGAAGATTGGTACCAACGAAGGGTCAAATTGTTTCCCGGCGCACCTCTTAAGCTCTTCCTTTGCTGATTCAATGCTTTTCCCGGCGCGGTAGATCCTGTTTGTGATCATGGCATCATAGGAATCAGCCAGCGATAGAATGCGCGCTCCGATTGGTATCTCGTTTCCTTTCAGGCCGTCCGGGTAGCCGGCGCCTGAAAACTGCTCATGGTGGTGTCGAACTATCAGCGTGGCTGCTTCCAGAAACTGCGCGTTTGAGAGGATCTGGACCCCCTCTTCGACATGTTTCTTCATTCTGGCATATTCCTCGGCAGTAAGCTTGCCGGGTTTATTCAGTATGCTTTCCTCAATCCCTATCTTTCCTACATCATGCAGCAACGCTGCGAAATGCAGGTCTTCTTTCTCCTTCTCGGAAAGCCCTACTTTGTCCGCAAGTTCCAATGATAACCGGACGACGCGCTTAAGATGGGTATAAGAACTCTTGTCTTTAGCGTCTATGGCGGCCGCGAGCGCTTCCACAGTGCTCAGATACGCTCTTTTAGTTTCAAGAAAGAATTTAACTTTTTCGATGGCTACTGCAGCAAGATTGGCGAAGTTTGAAATCACATCAAGGTCTTCGTCTGTAAAGGGTTTCATGTTGTTTTTGTTGGAGAAGTTTAATACTCCGATAGTGGCATTGCTCTTAAGTGAAACATTCACGGCAAAAGGGGATTCGTAGCTGATGCTCATGGGCACAACTATAAAGGATCCCGGTTTCCCGAGAGGTTTGAAACTCCTCTCCTTGCGTGAGTCCTCCGCCCGCTTGATGAGGAGCGGTTCGCCGGTTTTCCAGACCCACCCGGAAGCGCCCGCTCCCAGCTTTCGGCTCTGTCCGATTATGGATTTCCTTGAACTGTCTTTCACAATAAGGTTATTATTCTCGATGAGCATAATTGAGACATTCTTGCACTCGACCATATCTTTCCCGCTTGAAACAATTGTTTTGAAGATATTGTGAAGGTCATTTGTAGCGTTTATCTTTTGAATGACATTATTAAAGGTCCTCAACTCCAGATTTTTCCTTTCCAGTTTCAGGGCCGCGCCAAAATATTTCGCGAGCATAACTGCAAGGTTTAGGTCGTGTTCGGAAAAATGTTTATTGTCTGATCTGTTGCTGAAACTCAAGACTGCTTTTGGGCCGTTAGGCGTATCAACCGGCACAAGCAAAGAAGATTTATATCTTTTTGGGTTAGCGATAGTTGTTAGGCTTGGGAAGACCTTCTTAAGTCCTTCAATATCGTTGATCAAAAGAGGTTTGTTAAGTTTTACTACCAGCCCGGATGGAGAAGTATTGTCGAGTTTTACTCTTGTTTGGCTTATTATGGTTTCGGAAAGAGGTTGGGATCCGGGCTTACTGACCGAAGTCTTTATGAACAACTCGCCCTTTTTTTCGTCAAGCAGCATTAGCGTGCCGCTTTCGGCGTTTATATCATTCAGCGCCGTTGCAAGCGCTTCCTGCAGATCATCCCGCTTGTGTCCGTTTGTCACTGTTTCACCCACGTGCCGGCATCGGAGGCGTCAGCAACCTTGTAAGTTATGCTTCCGAAGGTGTGGCCGTCCTCATAAGTGATGGTAATGCAGTCATTCTTAAGAAAATTGACGCCGTCCAGGAACCAGCTGCTTCCCGGGGAAGGAGATTTGCCGATTAGTTTTGCTAGTGCAGCGTCAGCGGTTGCTTTCACTTTTTCCTTGTCTAATATTGAACCAGGCCTGGCTTGGTTCCCCTGAGCGCCATTCTGCATTGTGCCGGAACGCGTTTGTTTTGTGAGCGTTTCTATGCGCTTTTCTTTCTCCTGAAGCTGCATGACTAGTATGAAAATGACAAGTACTGCCAGCGCGAAGAGCCAAGCCAGCCCGCTGCTTTTTTTCTTTTTTGCGCTTTTTTCTACGCCTTTTTTCTTTGCCATTTACAGGTACTTCTCCTGGTTACGGACGATCTCCAGCATAGCGAGCATGTTGTCCAGAGGCACGTCAGCCGGGGTCGCGTGCGCTGGAGAAAAGATGTATCCGCCGTTAATGCCTATCTCTCTTAAAAGCCTTACGGTCTCTTTTTTTACATCATCAGCAGTTCCGAAAGGCAGTATCTTCTGTGTGCTCATACCGCCGTAAAAAGAGAGTTTTGCGCCGTGTAATTGTTTTATCTTGAAGATGTCGTAAGCTTCCGGCTGGAACGGGTTGAAACAGTCCAGCCCGCACTCAATAAGGTCAGGAAAGATTTCTTCCACATCCCCGCAGGAATGGATAAAAACCTTCAATCCGTGCGCCTTGACACGGGAATACATTCTCCTGATCCGCGGTTTGATGAATTTGCGCCATAGGTCCGGTCCCATTATTAATCCGGACTGCTGGCCCCAGTCATCTCCGAACCTCATGCCGTCTATGGGGAATTTTGATGACTCATCGATAATTGCAAGATTGAATTCAGTTATTGCATCCAACAGTTCATTTACAAAGCCCGGATTCTCGTACATATCTATGAGCAGGTTCTCCATGCCTCGCAAGGTCCAGGCGCGTTCAAAAAGAGAAAAACCGATATCGCTGAGCAGAAACCTGTCCTTGTGTTTTCCCAGGGATTTACCGAAATTTTCATACCTCCAGGCAGCTTTAGGGTCAGGCAGTTTGAATCCTTTCAGCGAAGGTTCCTTCAGGAGTAATTCATCAACAACTCCGATATCCTTGTCCACGGTTTGGTTCCATATTACTCCAAAATCATCCTGTTTGAAGCCGGGTTTTATAATCTTGTTACGGCTAAGAGCGTTAACACTGAACAGGTGATTCCCTATTGTTTCTTCGAATTCAGGGTCGTTGAAATGTGCTCTCAGCTTTTCCGCGGCCTGAAATGTAAATGTAATATTGTAGGGGACAATATCCGCGCTCTTGTGATTAAGGGATAGTTTAATCCGTTCTTTTCTTGTCATTCTTCACGCCCCCGAGTATATTCTCAAACTCGTCTTCTTTAAGAACGCCTGTAATCTCTTTGATGTTCCCGTCAACATCAATGAATATGCTGGTCGGCATATTGAACCCGCCTTTGATGTATCGGTTGTAAAATGTTTTGCTTATTAAATCCCAGCAGACAGGGTAAGGTATACCGGAGGTTTTTACAAAATTTTCGACATCAATTTTTTTCGGATCTGTTATGTCAATGCCGACAAACTCAACGTTTTCACTGTATTTCTTGTAGAGTTTTATGATGAAGGGTAGTTCCTCTTTGCAGGGTTCGCAGGTTATTGAGAAGATATTTATGAAAACAGCCTTCTTGCCCTTATAATCCGCGAGATTGAATCTCTTTCCTTTTAAGTGGAAAATGGAAAAATCAGGCGCAGGATCCCCTTTTGCGACTATCAGGCCTGAAAAACCAGACCCGGCTGTTATTATAACTAAAACCACCGCCAGCAGCCTGTTCATTGATGCCTCCAGGTTTTGGAGGCGGCACTCGGATTTGAACCGAGGAATCGCGGTTTTGCAGACCGCTGCCTTACCACTTGGCTATGCCGCCGTAACCTTTGTTGAAAATAGCATATAATTACAAGTTTTTCAAGAAAAAACAAGGGATTGGAAGCTTCGTTGATTATTTCGTTGTGCCAAAGAATATCCCGGTTTTCAGCACGCAGCAGTTTATTTGAAAGAACCATAAATATTGCAACCGCATTTAAAACAGTTGGAACCGGAAAGATGATAGGTTTCCAGCAAAAATCCTTTCCTGCGTATTAGCTCCTCTTTGCACTTTGGACAATGGGTAGAGCTTTCCTCGCCTTCCAGGTTTCCTAGATAGACATAATTGAGCTTGCTTTTTGCGATGCGGGCAGCATTCTGAAGAGTTGATACCGGTGTTGCCGGTTCAGTTGCCTTGTAAAGGGGGAAATATCTTGAAAAATGCAGAGGGATGTCCTTCCCAAGCGTGGATACATAAGCTGTAAGCTCAAGCAAATCTTTCTCGGAGTCATTCTTTCCAGGGACTAAAAGGTTTGTAAGTTCAATGTGGCAGTGTTTTTGAGCTGTTTCTATTGTTCTTTTCACGGGAGGCAAACTGCCGTTACAGGTTTGCCTATAAAATCTATCATTAATAGATTTAAGGTCTATGTTCATAGCGTCTACGTATGGGAGCAGCTCCATTAGCGGTTCGGGATTCACAAAGCCGTTTGTTACAAGCACATTTTTAAGACCCTGCTCTTTGGCTTTTTTTGCAGTTTCCAGAACATATTCAAACCATATAAACGGTTCATTGTAGGTGTAAGCTATCCCTATTGAGGATTCTTGCCGGGCAAGTCTGACGGCTCCATCAGGAGTGAGTTTTTGCCTCTCTGAATTGCCGGTTTGGGATATCTGCCAGTTTTGACAGAAAGAACAGGATAAGTTGCAGCCGTTGGTGCCCAGGGAAAGTATTTGTGAGCCTGGGAAAAAATGGTAAAGAGGCTTTTTTTCTATAGGGTCCAGACCAACACCGGTCGTTTCCGAGTAAATCAAAGAGTAAAGCGCGCCCTTTAGGTTTAGACGTACTTTGCAAATTCCGGATTTTCCCGTTGGGATGATGCAATTGTGCGGACATAGAACGCATTGAACTTTGTCGCAGGGTTGTTCTTTCCAGAAAGCGGCTGTCTGCATGGTCATCTCTTTGTTGAAATGTTGGCGCTAACTCTTTTGTTTACAGGAAGACTTCACACTTTTACTAAGGGCGTTCCTCATTACTGTCAGGGGGGCTTTCTTCCCGGTCCAAATAGTGAAAGCTCGCGCTCCCTGGTGGAGCAGCATCCCAAGCCCGTTTGCACATATTGCACCGGCCTTTTTTGCTTCTTTTAGTAATGGTGTTATTGGAGGGTTATAGATCATGTCGTAGACTAGCAGTCCTTTTCTTAATGCCGACCAGGTAACCGGAGGTTTGTCGGTTAGTTTTAGGCCGGATGATGTTGCGTTTATAAGAAGATCAACGTCAGATATAACCATAGAAACCGCTTTGTCGTCCAGCGGGATGACAAAACACCGTGTTGAAGATGAAGACTCCGTCTTTTCCGCAAGTCTGACGGCCTTTTCTTGAGTCCTGTTGGCAATGTATAGTGTTTTAATGCCGCTTGAGGCAAGTTTGCCGGCTACTGCGCTTGCAGCCCCTCCCGCTCCCAGCAGAAGGATAGATTTGTTTTTGAGGGATGTGAGCTTAAACTCTTCTTTTAGGCTAGCCAGTAAGCCGTAAGCGTCTGTGCTCTCTCCGAAAAGTTTGCCGTTCGTGTTTTTAATGGTGTTTACTGTCCCGGTCTCTCTGGCTTCTTTTGACATGTTGCGCAAGTATTTGTATGCTATCTCCTTGTGCGGCAAAGTAAGATTTACGCCTGAAATGCCGAGTTTGTTTAGTTGTTTGAGAAAAAGTGGAAGCACATCGGGTTTAATCTCAAATGCCAAATAATTAGCATTTATTCCCAGGGACTTGAAAGCGGCATTGTGCATGCCGGGAGAAAGGCTGTGGTTTACGGGATATCCGACTACGCCGTAAATCTCCGGTGCATTCTTAGGATATTGTCCAGAACTTGTCATTCATCTCTCCCACGATCTCTTCTAGTATGTCTTCAAGCGTGACAAGACCGGTAAGTTTGCTGTCTTTATTAATAACCAGGGCCATATGCACTTTATTGCTTTTGAATTCCGTAAGAACGTCAGCTGCTTTTCTGTCTTCTGATATTGAATAGACCGGGCGTAAAAGGTCGGTTATAAGGAATAGTTTTTTGTTCAGCCAGACTGTAAGTATCTCTTTGGAATAAATGACACCTTTAATATTGTCTCTTGTACCTTTGAAGGCGGGCATCCGGGTGTAGCCTTCCTCCGCGGCAAGCCTTGATATCTCGTTTAGTCCCGCATCCAGGTCTATCATTACCGCCTTATCAATCGGGAGCATAATGTCTTTTATGGTCTTCTCGGATATCTTGAACACATTCGCGAGCAGCTGGCTTTCTTCTTCTTTTATTACTCCTTCTTCGTTGCCAAGTTTCACGAGCGCCCTAATCTCGTCTCTTGAAACCAAAGGCAGTTCGTCTTCCGCTTCTCCGCCGAACAATTTAAGTATTGAAGAACCAATTCTTGTTGAAATTATTGTGACAGGAGTGATTATTTTGTACAGGACATAAAGAAAATTGACTGACTTCAGCGCCACATTTTCGGCATTATGGATCGCATATATTTTAGGAGTGACTTCCACGAAAATTATCATTACGAACGCGACGAGAATTCCGCTTATTCCTCCCGCGATCGCAGGGCTGATGTATCGGGAAGTTTGAGCGATATTTGCCGCAACGAGGGCGCTCACCGTGGAAGACGCGACCGCGACGACATTGATGCCTATCAAAAGCGTGCTAAGCAGGCGGTTGGGGTCATCCAGCCAGACTTGAAGGGCTCGCGCTTTCTTTGGGTGCTGATTGACGAGAAGTTTTGTCCGGGATCTTGACAAGCTGAGTAAAGCTGTTTCTACCGCGGAAAAAAAAGCCGCGGCTGCGAAAAGTATAAGTAATGATATGCCTTCCAGGAAGAATCTCACAAAGATATTTTAGCACATTCTTTATACAAGTTTAAGAGCCTTTATTTCCTTCCTTTGCATTTTACGGTATTCATCGTCCGCGAGGTGGTCGTGTCCGAGCAGGTGATAAAAACCGTGAACCAGAAGGACCTTGAGTTCCTCTTCGAGGATGTGCCCGAGATGTTTTGCCTGCCGGCGCGCGGTAGGCAGAGAGATTGTTATATCGCCGGTTAAGCTGGTTTTTCTGCCGGTCTCGTAATAGAAGGTTAAGATGTCTGTGGCTTTGTTCTTTCCCCTGAAAGTCCGGTTTAGATTTTTTATGAAATTGTCATTGCAGAATAAGATGTTCAGCTCAATGAACTGCGTCTTTTCGAGCATAATGAGTTTTTTTAGAGTCTTTTTCGTGAGAGCCGAAAGTTTCGGAACAGGTTTAACGGCTTTATAAAGGATGTTGAGATTACTTCTTGTTGTCATTGTCTGAGTAGGCTTCAATGATTCTTGCAACGACTTCGTGGCGCACCGCGTCCTTCCCGGAGAGTTCCACGAAACTGATGCCTTTCACGCCTTTTAGAATATCTTCAGCCTGTTCAAGCCCGGACATCTTGTCTTTCGGCAGGTCAACCTGGGTAACATCTCCTGTAATTACGGCTTTAGAGCCGAAGCCCAGGCGGGTAACGAACATCTTCAACTGTTCCGGAGTGGTATTCTGCGCTTCATCAAGAATTATGAAAGCGCTGTTTAGGGTCCTGCCTCTCATATAGGCCAGCGGCGCGACTTCGATGATGTCTTTTGTCAGCAGTTCGTGAACCCTGTCAAAGTCCATCATATCGTACATAGCGTCATAAAGCGGCCTAAGATACGGATTTACTTTTTCCTGGAGGGAACCCGGCAGGAATCCGAGTTTCTCCCCCGCTTCCACGGCCGGCCTGGTCAGTATTATCCTGCTGACCTCTTCCGCCTGCATCATTGATACTGCAAGCGCGACTGCGATGTAAGTCTTTCCCGTGCCGGCAGGGCCGATGGCAAAGGTAATGTCACTTCTTTTAATCGCGTCAACGTATTTTTTCTGGCCGAGCGTTTTCGGGCGGATGTGAAGCTTCTTGGAAGGGACCGGAATTACATCTTTTGCCGTGCTGTATCCTGTCCCGTGCTTCTCTTCCTCTTTGCGAAGATTCATCAGGCGCAGGACATTGTCTAAATGCAATATTTCCCCGCTCGCGTGGATTGTGCGCAGGTCGTTTACTAGCTTCTCTACGAGCTCCACATCCTGCTTGCGGCCGTGAAGCGTGAGCTTTGTGCCTCTTGAAGCGACATCAATGTTGAATTTGTCTTCGATCAGCCTCAAATGGTCGTCATTGTTTCCGAAGACATTCATTGTTTCTCTTGAGTCGCTGAATGTAATATGTTTTGTTACAGGGACCTTCATTATTAGAACGCTGCTCCCGCCCCGAAGGAATAGGCAAGGCTGCTGTTCGCGTAGCCGATATCCCCGTTTATATATATTACAGGCAGTATTGTAAGGCGCGCGCCAATGTTATATCTAAAAGAGGTGCCTGAACCGGTAACCCCGAGCCCGAGGCCCGGCACTTTTGATGTGATATTTGAGAAATCAACTCCTGCTCCCGCGTATAGCGATACAGGTAAAGGCGATAGGCCCTTGCTGAGTATCAGGTTAAAGCTTAACGCGTTAAAGTCAAAAGCCGAATAACCCGAGAAGAAATGATAGGTTCCTGATACGGCAACCGCGGGCAGTATCGCCTGATCATCAGAGAGCTTGTATTTGATACCGCCTCCCATAACGGTCAAAGTTCCGCCGTTCTCGGGAGAAATCGTGAAGATGCGGAACATTGGAATAATGTTCATGGGCAGCCCGACTTCTATTTGGGCGAACGGCAGTCCGAACGCCGAGTTTGCAGGGAGGATTACATCGTCGGAGGACGCGCTGCTTACCATGACAAGTTTCGCGCTTATGTCAAATCCCGGAAAACCGCAGTTTGCCCCCGAATATGTACCTCCGCCAAGGACCGGGCCAAGGTCTTTCGCGAAAGCGTTCAGTTTACTCTGGACTATATTTGTCGCGAAGTTGCCGAAATTGATGGCTGAAACCTGAGCCGACAAGCATAGGATTGCTACAATAGCTATTAGGATTCTTTTCATATTTCCTCCTTGATTCTGTAAAAATTCAAATATTGGTTTATTTGTTCCGTTTTTGCTTTACGTTATAAACTTTACAAACCTTACAAACCTTACAAACTTTTGGCAACTTCTTCTTTTTTTATTATATTGACCTTTATATGAAGTTCCCTTAGCTGTTTTTCATCAACATCTGATGGCGCGTTGGTAAGCA
>CAITPB010000046.1 GCA_903894145.1 Candidatus Firestoneibacteriota bacterium
AAGAGATCGATGGTGGGAGGGATCGTTCGCTTAAACGAAACGTGAGAAGACTTTCAGAACCAAAAACGAGTCAGAAAGTTTGTTTGCTTTTACACCTTAAACCATGATACAAAGTGGTCTAGTTTCTTTGGACTATTATATATAAAACAGCTAAGGAATTAAGAAGCAGGCGTTCTCCAAATTAGAATCCGGGAATTGGTTCAGGGTTATTGTACATAAACCGCTTGCAAAGCTCGTCCAGAACAGAGAACAGGCAAATCCCAGCCCGTCAGAAATGGCGGGCTTATTTGTTTTACGGTTAAGGATTATTTTTGTTACAATACTTGCAGCAATCCAGGAGGGTATTCTATGAATGGCCCGTCGCCGCAAGAAAAACATCCTATGCAGGGTTTCACGAGAGTTTGTTTCATTAAAAATACCGTTAAGAATCCGAATATTTTGATTGGTGATTATACCTATTATGATGACGGCGAAAATTCGGAAGATTTCGAACGTAACGTGTTGTATCATTACCCGTTTATCGGAGATAAACTGATAATAGGCAAGTTCTGTGCAATCGCAACCGGGGTAAAATTCATCATGAACGGAGCGAATCATAAGATGGGCGGGCTTACAACCTATCCCTTCGGCATATTCGGCAAAGGGTGGGAGAAGGGAGTGCCCAAAGCCGGTGAACTTCCTTACAAGGGGGATACGGTTGTAGGCAACGACGTCTGGATCGGATACGAAGCGCTGATAATGCCGGGAGTGAAGATCGGAGACGGGGCCATAATCGGAGCCAGGGCGGTGGTTACAAAAGACGTGGAGCCCTATTCAATTGCAGGCGGCAATCCGGCAAAGCTGATCAGAATGCGTTTTGAAGAAAATACGGTTAAACGCCTGTTAAAACTAAAATGGTGGGATTGGAGCGCCGAAAAGATCACAAGTAACATTGGGTTGATAACTGCCTGCAGTGTTGAGGATTTGGAATCGGTCAAATAGCGCGGCTTTGGGAATATACTTAAGCCGGGAGAATTAATGAAATTGCCCAAAAAAATACTGACAAAAAGGCTGCTCTTGAGGCCTCCCTGTATTCAAGACGCAGAAGAAATTTATAATAAATACGCCAGGGACATAAAAGTATTAAAGTATTTGTCCTTTAAGCCGCATGGGAGCATTAAAGCAACAAGACTATTTCTAAAACAAGTAATTAGAAATAATAGAACAGGGCGCAGCTTAACCCGGGCAATTGTTGATAGAGAAAGCAAAGAATATATGGGTATGATAGGCGCGGTAATTGACGGTTTTAAGGCGGAAGTTTCGTTTGTGATGGCCGGCCCTTACCAGAACAAAGGGTATATGACCGAGGCATTAAAGGCCTTAATTGAAATAATATTCAGGAATAGAAGTATGTATAGAGTTTGGGGAACCTGTGATGTAAATAATGAGGCGTCAGCGAAAGTAATGATAAAATGCGGTATGAGATACGAGGGGATATTCAAAAGATGGTTCGTTAATCCAAATATCTCAAAGAAACCACGAGATGATAAGATATTTAGCGTAACAAGATAGCGGCAATCCCTCCAGCTAAAGCATACGCGAAAAGAGGGAAGTCCCCGAAAAATATCAGCTCCCAATGTGTATTTTACTCCCACGCAGGGATGGCTGACGCCCGGACCCGGGTTGCGTGAAGCAGTTTAAGCCGGCCTTCTTCTTTTCACTTGAAGAATCACTTTAAATATGCTTTAATATGTTGTATGTATAAACCGAAGTTTGCAATATCTCAGCACTTGTCTAAGTTGATAGACGAGATTTCCGCGTTGCGTGAGCGTATCATTAGTTCCTCCCTTCAAACTGCCTGGAAGCCCGCGTTACAAAAAGAGATGGAGATAAAGAGCGCGATGGGTTCAAGCGCTATAGAGGGCTATGTGTTGAGCCTGCCGGAAGTAACCGCGCTTGCTTCCGGTTCAAACCTTGACCGAAAACTCAACTTAACAGAAAGAGCCGTGGTTAATTATATAAGCGCCCTGCGATATCTCAGCAAGAATTCTGACAAGAAGAGCATTACAACCGCGGATATATGCAAACTTCACAAGATAATTGGAGAAGGCGCTGTAGAACACGGAGCCGCGGGAGTTTACAGGGGAATACAGAATTATGTGGTAAATATTTCCGGGGGCGTTATTTACACTCCGCCTGCGGCGGCTAAAGTACCGGGTTTAATGGTTGAGTTTGCGGACTGGATAAACGATGAAGCCGCGTTGAATCTTCCGGTTATTTCGTCAGGAATCATACATTATCGTTTTGTGGAAATTCATCCCTTTGCTGACGGTAACGGAAGAGTTGCCAGAGCGCTTGGTACCTGGGAATTATTAAGGCGTAAATTTGACACCCTTCATATCTTTGCTATTGATGACATAATTTATGAACATAAAAAAAGTTATTATTCCGCCTTGAATTCTGTGCAGAAAGAGAATGGTGATTTAACTCTTTGGCTCGAGTTCTATCTGGAGATAGTGGCCGAGTCCCTTGATAGAGGGTGGAAGAGGATTATCTCCCTGCCAAAATCAGGGAATCTTGAAAAATTGTTTTTAACTCCTAAACAGGAGAAGTTGTTGATGCTTTTACGCGATTCAGAAGGTTTAAGCGCGAAGGATATGGCCTCAATATTGAAAGTAACTGTGCAAGGGGCTCATTTCCTGCTTAAACCATTGGTTGAAGCGCATATAGTAAGAAGGTTTGGCGGCAAAAAAACCGGTAAATACGGGCTTTGTAAATAGGATACAACGAACACGGAGACAAGCATAATATGACTGATTCCAAACGGCCGACAATAGGCTTGGCATTGGGAAGCGGAGGCGCCAAAGGATTGGCGCATATCGGAGTTATTAAGAAACTGGAAGAAAACAATATTCCAATTGATATGATAGCAGGCTCAAGTATTGGGGCGCTAATCGGCGGTGTTTATGCCAAAAACAGAGATATCCGCCGGTTGGAGAAGAAAGCCATGGACGCCGACTGGAGATTCATCCTCTCCCTAATTGATCCTTCTATGCGCGAGGGATTCCTTGGCGGCGAAAAGGTCAAAAAGTTCATTGAAAGTTACATTGGAAAGGTCTCTTTTGATAATCTAAAGATACCTCTTTCGGTGATAGCGACCGATATAGAAAACGGGGAAATGGTTTCCCTTGACAGCGGCGAGGTCTCTTCGGCTATCAGAGCCAGCGTCTCAATTCCGCTCGTGTTTAGGCCAATAACTCTAAATGGCAGGGTGCTTGCTGACGGGGGAATGTCCATGCCCGTCCCTGTCCCGGTTGTTAAAGAAATGGGAGCTGATATTATAATCGCTGTTAATTTGGACGGCGATTGTTTTGCCTGCAAAGGCAGCGGGAAAAGCAGATTTAACCTGGCTAAAATAGCAAGATATTCCGTGGACATAATGCGCTATCATCTTGCCTCCTTAAATATTAAAGGCGCTGATATAGTCATTTCTCCGAAGACAGGAAATATTGAGCTGCTTGAATTTTTAGAGGGCAAAAAAGCAATCAAAGCCGGGGAAGAAGCAACTGCGTTAATCCTGCCGCGATTGAAAGAACTGCT
>CAITPB010000047.1 GCA_903894145.1 Candidatus Firestoneibacteriota bacterium
CGGCTGATATCTTCCGCTTCTATTCCGTAAAATCTTTTTACGAACCGCCTGTTGAACCCTGAAAGTTCATTGGTTTTGGGCGTCTTCCAGAGGAATTCCGAAAGTCCGACAACCGGCATCCAGGAAACCTCAAAAGCCGCTGCGGGCGGCCACATTCCGCAGTACCTGGTCCACGCGGTGCCGACCACTCCTTCCATTCCGTGTTTCTTTGCCGTCACAGCCCAAGAAAGGTTATTCTCCATTCGGGCAATGTTCTTTGCGACGCTCGCCGTGAACCCGTCCGCGCCGGCAACCGCGGAAGCTCCTGCCAGGCGGATCCCCGCCTTTTTGTAGAGTTTCAAGTCAGGGTACTGTTCCTCTTCTTGCCTTGCAGTCGTTGTCCCGTATTTCCAGTACATCAGCACCGCTTTTCCCGCTATTTTTTTCAGCTCCGCCGGTGCTGCCTTTCTGAAACAATCGTCCCATACAATCGGGGTCATGCCGTTGCTTTTCACAAAATCGCAGACACCGGAGATATAATCAATATAAAACTTGTCCTTCCCTTTTGACGCGGACTCCTTCTTACAGCGCGGGCAGCTTCCGCGGTTCCAGGCTTCGTCTCCGCCTACATGGAAATACTCCGAAGTTTTGTGCGCCGACATTACCTCAAACGCCAGTTCCCGGTAAAGCGCCTGCGCCCGCTTGTCTGTCAAGCAGAATTCATTAAGGAATCTCTTGTCTTCCATCAGGCCGGAGTATTTTGGATGCTTCAATATATACTCCACGTGCCCGGCGCACTGTACGAGCGGGATTATCTTTATCGCGTTGTATTCCGCGACAGTCACGAGTTCTTCTATTTCGGCCCGGGTGAGCGCCAGGGGGGAGACTATCCCGGGGTGGGACTTGAAAGGAAATTTGTCTTCGTATTCAAGAAGAATGGTGTTGAACTTGAAGGTCCCCAGGTTCTCTATTATTCTTTTCATCCTTTCGAATTTCGGCAGATTGCCTTTCAGATCCAGGTGGACGCCTCTCATCCGGATGTCAGGATAATCGGTAATCTTCATGCAGGGAATTCTGTCAAAATCATCTTTGAGCTGGTTCAAAGTCTGAATACCATAATACAAGCCGGCGTAGTCTCCCGCGCGGATATTGATATTCTTTGAAGTGATATCCAGCGTATACCCTTCGGGCTTTCCGCGGTAATCCGTAAGGATGCCGTCAAGATCGGATTCTTTGTTATAGACCGCGATGCAGTGGGGCGAGGTCTCGCAGGCAAAGCTTTTCCCTGCAAACCTAAAACTCCCTTTATGCTTCTCAACTTTCTGAACCGAAGGCAGCAACTCCATTTGTTCCTCCATTATTGCCGAGAACCTTCAAGAGTCTACTATAAATACGCTGATTCGGCAACTCATCTCAGGAAACCTTCAATCAACTGCCTTTTCCCGCTGAATATGCTATAATACCCAAGTTTGTTATATGGTAGGGCTTACTTTATAAACCTTATAAACTTTTATAAACTTTTACAAACTTTTAGAGGGACAAAGATGAAAGACTTCACAACCGGCAGCATTCCCAAACAGCTCCTGGCGTTCGCCGTGCCCCTATTGCTCGGCAATTTCCTCCAGACTTTCATTGAAGTAATGAATATGTTCTGGGTGGGAAGGATATTGGGGCACGAGGCAATAGCGGCTGTCGCTACTTCCCTCCCTATACTTTTCCTGCTGATCTCGGTGCTTATAGGCTTAAGCATTGCCGCAAACATCATAGTCGCCCAGGCCTA
>CAITPB010000048.1 GCA_903894145.1 Candidatus Firestoneibacteriota bacterium
CCAGTAATGGCTTTAGCTAACCACTACTAATCTGTCGTTCGGCTTGACCATATAAATTGGCTTTGTTATTTAAGTTTTTCGCTCCGCTATTGTTATGTAAATCTGCCGGCCGCCTTTGGGCGGTCGGGGCAAAACAAAATAAATTTCTAGTGATCATACCAGAGGGGAAACACCCGTTCCCATTCCGAACACGGTAGTTAAGACCTCTAGGGCCGATGGTACTGCACGGGCAACTGGGTGGGAGAGTAGGACGTCACTAGATTAAATGAGGGCCGATGCCGCAAGGTGTCGGCCCTCTTATTTTTTTGGTAATAAAAATTACAGGATCTTTACAATAACTTTATAGTTAGGCCAGGTTTAATTTGTTATAATATAGTAAGAAAGCCCTAATGTTGGCCAAACCTTGTAGTTTTCAAAAATCGGAGTATCCAATGAAGGAATCGCAAAACTGTTTTGCCCGGCAAAGAAAACTCATCAATCTTGTTGTTTTTTTCGCGCTTTTTGTCCTGGCGAGCCTGCCTTTGAACGCGTCCTGGACATCCTCTACAGTTGATTCCTCGGTTGGGAACTCAGGCACAGCAGCTGATGACGCGTATCCTGCAATAGGCGTTGATGCGTCAGGGGATATTCATATTGTTTATTTTGATTTTACCGGCATTAATGATTCTCCCACACCGAAATCAAAGTTCAAATACGCGAAAATACATAATTCCTCGAAGACAATAAGCACAATAGAGAGCTCTTTTAACACAGGAAGAAAAGCTGTCTTGAAAATAGACGGCGCCGGGGCGATTCACACCGCATATTATGATTACACAAATAGTAACCTGAAATACGCGAAATACAACGGGAGTTCCTGGACAACAACGGTTGTTGACGGCGCGCTTACAAATTATGGGGTTATGGGCGATTATATGTCCCTGTTCCTGGACGGCTCCAATCAGCCTCATATAGGCTATTTCACTACCAGCGGCTCGCCGATGACCGCCTCAATTTTAAAATACGCTTATTATGACGGGAGCTGGCACACAAGCACTCTTATTTCCGATACCTCGGGTAAACACACAGGTTATCACCGGGCGTTAGTAATGGATGGCGGAGGGCATCCGTATATTGTTTTCTCAGACGACGGTAATCTGAAATGCATTAAAAACCTGGGAGCCGGTTGGCAGACTGAAACTATAGAGAATGTCGGCCCGGGGGATCTCTTTGCGGCCATTGACGCTTCCGGCAATATTTATGTTTCTTATCACGACCAGCAAAATAACTTAGGCAAAGTTGCCAAATATAACGGGAGTTCTTGGGAAGTTACCACTCTTAGTGGATCAGCAACAGGAGCCTATGGGCCTATCGAGATAAACCCTTTGACAGGGTATCCCGAGATTAAGTGCGCAGTTACTCAAGTCAAATACAACGGTACATCCTGGGTTACGCAGGAGACAAATACAGCCGTTTCCGGAATGCCCTATACACTGGCCTTTGATTCTGCCGGCAATGCGTACACGGCTTTTTACGACACAAACGCACTTCCATATAAGCTCGACTTCGCAATATCATCCTACAAATTATCAGGCCGGCTGCTGACATTTTCAGGGACAGGCACGATTAACCTTTCCGGATCGGCAACTGCTTCCACAACCAGCGATACCAATGGCAATTTTTCCTTCGACTTTCTGCCTGGCGGCGGGACCTATACCTTGACGCCGTCCGCAACCGGCTACTATTTCAATCCGTCCTCCACGACGGTGACAAATCTGTGGAATGACAACAGCAGCAATTACTTCTACGGTAATACGGCTGCTCCAATCAGCATCTCAGGAAACATTTCCGACGGGGCCTCCCCGCTTAGCGGGGTAAGCGTCTCGCTTACGGGAAGCACGGTTTTGAGCGCTACAACCAACGGCTCGGGGAATTATTCCTTTTCAGGCGTTGCGGGCGGAGGGTCCTACACCATCAGGCCATCGAAAACCGACTACTACTTTTCTCCGGAAAGCATTAATCTTACTGCTGTTACGGTTGACCAGACAGGAAAGAACTTTGCCGGCTCTTTGAATTATTATATCAGCGGTTATACAAAGGACAGCCAGGGGACCGGGGTAACTGGTGTGACAGTTTCGCTTTCAGGGACAATCACAGCGACGACCGTCAGTTCAACAGGCGGTTATTACGAGTTTTTAAATCTCACTCCCGGCGGGAATTATGTGCTAAATTTCTCGAAGGCAGGGACGAATGTAGGTTCCACATCCATAACAATAAACAATCTTTCCGCTGACGCCCAAAATCAAAATGCGATATCCTCGCGGCTTTATTATATAAGCGGCCTGGTTCATGATAATTTTGGGAATCCCATAGCAGGCGCTACGGCGGCTATCAGGGGAGGAGCCAGCCGGTCCACGATTACCGACTCCACCGGTTATTACATATTCAATGACCTGCCGGAGTGGACAGATTATGCCGTTTCCGCAACCAAAACGGATTATTACTGGAACGGGGACATAATGTTCGGCAGTCTCTCCGGAAATTATGGTCCGGACCTTCCCGATCCGCATCACAGTATCTATGACGCGCATACTCCGATAATTGTAGGGCATCACGCTTTTAATGTTCAGGGAATGGTGCGTGACGGGAGCGACCAGGGGGTGGATGGGGTAAATATGCAGCTTTCGGGAACCACCGTTTCCTCGGCATATGCGCGTTATGGCTCTTACCATTTCCTGGAAATTCCTGCGGGTGACAATGTAATAATTACTCCCGTGAAAGCCGGGTATACTTTTTCTCCCGCTAGCGTCACTTACAATCCAATAAGCGCCAATTATGACGCCTGTAATTTTACTGCAACGCAGAACCAGTACAAGGTGAGCGGGTATGTCTACTGGCCGGACGGCAGCACTTTCTATCAGCCGGTTGTCATTGCTACCGGTACCGGGACAGCGACGGTGACTGGAGACAACTCCGGCTACTATGAGTTCCCTCTACTGCAGGGCGGAGAGAGTTATACGATAACTCCGGTTGAGACCTGGCAGTATCATTTTACGCCAACGGTCATTTCGGCCCTTGGGGCTGATACTTCCGGCACAGATTTCACGCTCTGGTACAGAATATCAGGGAATGTGACATTCAATAGGTACGACGGCTCCTCGTTCACGACAACCGGAGTTTCCGGCGCAACCATAACCTCAACAGTCGGAAGCACTCTGACAAATACTACCGTTAGTGCGGGAGACGGAACCTTCTCGCTGGATCATCTTGGAGCCGGCGCGCATATCGTCGCGGCTTCCTTTATGGGCGTCGATATGTCTCCTACCGCCTACACGTGCACCAACGGGATGAATTTTACTTCCGCCAATTTCTCCGTCAGCGGACTGCGCTATTTTGTGAGCAATGGTTCCATCTCGGATCTTGCCGGCACGACGGTAACTTTTGCCTCAGCCCTTGAGACCTACACAAAAGACTATATCGGCCAGGGCTACCTTATTAACAAACTTCCCTACACCATAACCCCCGTGACGCCGGGCTATACTTACACGCCATCCAGCACTATTGTGACCGCGAACGGTTCCACCGTTAATGTGACAATCGACCACACCGCAAACTATTATATAGACGGTTATGTAAAGAATGCGGGAGCTGTCGGTCTAGGCGGGGTAGTCCTGAGTGTGTTAAATAGTTACCCCTCCTGGGTAAGCGGTACTCCACTTACGACTGATTCAAACGGATACTACAGAACGCCAAACCTCGGGCCGGATACCTATACTTTTACTCAATATAAACAGAACTATGCTTTCGCGCCGGCGAGCACGCAATGCACCATTGTTTCCTCAAGCGCGACCAACCCGGACATCATTGGAACCTTGGCCGCCTACTCAATAAGCGGTTTTGTTGTGGGATATGCTTCTATCCCGATAAACGGAGTTGTTGTTAGTATCACGGGATCAGCGGCAACGAGCGTCACTGTGAGCACAGCCGGTTACTACCAGTTTGACAATTTGCCGGGTTCCGGCAATTTTACCATTACGCCTTCAAAGGCGGCATATACTTACAGCAGCTATTCTTCCACGGCTTCGCTGTCTTTTACAAATCTGAGCGGAAACGCAGAAGGCCAGAACTTTAACGGTTTGAACTACATCAAGGGGCACGTGAAACTCGCTAACGGAACTCCTGTTTCAGGAGTAACCATCAGCATTAATGCCAATAGCAGTCCGATAACAAGCACGACCACCGCTACTGACGGATATTACGAAATACTTGACCTTCCCGCGCCTCAAAATCTCTCGCTGGTGCCTTATAAAACGGGTTATAAATTCACGCCCGGCGCTCTAAGCTGCAATCCACTTGACGGCAGCCTGGATAATCAGGATTTTACGGGTGACGCTAAAGTGGACATCTCTGGCAATGTGAACGACGGGCAGGGAAATCCCCTGTCGGGAGTCAGGTTAGATCTGACCGGAGATACGGCTGACTTTCAGTACACGGGAACATACGGCAATTACAGCTTTACCGTGTCAACAGGCGGAAATTATGCGGTCGAGGCCTCGCTGACGGGTTATATTATCTCTCCGGCGAAAAGAAAATTCCCGGCAATTGCTTCAAGCCAGTCCGCGCAGGATTTCACGGGAGTTGCGGAGGCAGACCTAAATACTGCCCTTGATAACGGTACTTTGGTGTTTACCACCGGCGGCAATAATCTATGGTTTAGCACAACTTCTACTTCGGTAAGCGGGGGCAGTTCACTGCAGAGCGGCCCTGTAAGCGGTGGGGAAAAAACCTGGGTAAAAACCTCGGTGACGGGGCCCGGCATAGTCGGCTTTTATTGGAATACTTCATGCGCAGCTACGGACGGGCTTGGAGTGTATCTGGACGGCACACTTCTGGATACTCTGAGCGGAACGGGCTCGCTTGGAAGCTGGACGGCGAAAAGTGTTACGATTCCTTCTGGAGCGCATACGGTGGAATGGCGTTATTGGAAAGACTTCTATCCTCACGGCGGCTCTGACTGCGGTTATCTGGACGCGGTAAGCTTCGCGCAGACCTATAATATTTCAGGAAAGGTGCAGGACGGGACAGGCACCGGTGTTTCCGGCGTTACGGTTGTGCTGTCTGACGGGACCAATGTCACAAATACTCAGTCCGATGGCTCAGGGGACTACCAGTTCAGTTATGTTCCCGGCGGCCCTACATATACTATAACCCCGTCAGACAGCACCGGCAGTTACAGCCCGGCTGCAATCACCTGTACTTCTCTTGCAACAAGCGTGAGCGGGAAGAATTTCATAAAGGCTGTGACGCTCTCCGGAATTATTAGCGGAACCGGTAAGAGCGGCGTGCCGGTAACATTTGCGGGTGGTGTTACCCTGACTATTGCCGCCGACACTAACGGCGCGTTCAGCACGATTCTTCCGGCAGGATTTGCATTAACCATAACCCCTGGGAAACTGGGGTACTCCTTCTCGCCGGCGTCTTATAGCGGGACCTACTCGGTCAATACTTCAACCCTTGATTTTTCTATCTCACAGCTTCCGTTAAAGAGCATATCCGGAACGGTTAAGGACGCTTCAGGTACCGGGGTAAGCGGCGTGACTTTGACCCTTTCCGGTTCCGCGGCTCAGACCGGGACCTGCACGACAACTGCCACAGACGGTTCATATTCCTTTACAGGGCTTCTTAACGGCGGGGACTATGCGATAACACCGGCTTTGAGCGGTTATGTTTTTATGCCGGCAACGACATCAGTTACAAACCTTACAGCGGACCTTTCAAACAAGAACTTTATAGGTAACAAGGGCTATTCAGTTGACAATACAAAAGACAATGATATCTCCTTTCTGCTCCCGAAGGGAGAGGTCAAGGTAGATGTTCCGACAGGCTCTTTCTCTCAGAATGTCACCATAGTCGCGACACAGCTTCCTTCGGTGCCTGATACCGGGCAGTTAAATGTTTCCGGAACGCCGGTTGGAGTCGAGATAATACTTACGGGCGGAAGCTCCACCTCCGCCAAGACCATGACGCTTACTTTCAATTACAGCGACGCAGATATGATCGGGTTTGATGAAGGAAAACTTGTCATCGGCTGGTATGATGAGGCAAATCTGCGGTGGGTAGTGCTTACGACAACGCGGGACGCTAACAACAATATCCTCATGGCCTTGACCACGCATTTTTCAAAATACGCGATACTTCAGCTGGCGCCTTCCGCGACTCTTGATAATGTGACGGTCTATCCAAATCCTTACAGACCGGGAAGCGGAGGGGCGTTTGATTCGACTGTCATGACCTTCGCGGGCTTGACATCCGGAGCCAGGATTAAGATCTTCACTGTTTCCGGGTCTTTCGCCGCTGAACTCGCAGATACCGGCAGCGGTTTGGTAAACTGGAATGTAACCAATTCTTCCGGCGACAAACTTGCCAGCGGGCTGTATTTTTATGTTATTACCGACACGGCCGGGAATAAGAAGACCGGAAAATTCTCGGTGGTGAGGTGAATATGGGTAAGATAATTTCATGCATAATCCTTGCCTGTTTCGCTGCTGCAGGGGCGCAGGCTGCCGGAGCCGGAAGCGCGGCGGCGGATTTTTTAAACATCAGCACGGGAGCAAGATCTGCCGGCATGGGTGACGCCGCTGTTGCCGGTTCAGCCGGCGCGGAAGCCATATATTGGAATCCTGCAGGCCTCGCGGGCGCCCGCGGAGAAGCTCTTTTCTCGCACACTATCTGGGCGGCTGACAGCTCTCTTGAGACGGCGGGCCAGGTGCTCCAGCTGTCAAAAGGAAGTTCCGCGGGGATTCTGGTGAACTATTTCATGTCAGGGGCCATCAACAAAGTTGACAACACGGGGCTTAAAGTGGGCACCTATTCCAATTCGGATATATCCGTGGCGCTCTGCTGGGGTCTGAATATTGCGGGCGGGTTTCCGTTCGGCGTGAGCCTAAAATACATCGGAAGCACAATTGACGGAACGGCTTCAACCGCTTTCGCAGCCGATCTCGGCGTCAGGTATTCTCTCGGAAACAGCCTTGTTTTCGGAGCGGCCGTTCAGAATATTGGCATGCAGTTAAAATACAATTCTCTCTCGGAGAGCCTTCCGATGAACATCATCGCGGGCCTGCTTTTTAAGGCGGGAGGCAGTTTGAGTTTCGAGGGCGACGTAAATATTCCTTCAGGAGGCAGTTTCGGGTACTCCGCGGGCGCCGAATACGCCGTTTCACTTGGCGGTTCAACTTCGGCGGCGCTTCGCGCGGGCTATAAGAGCGCGGGAACCGGAAGTCTTTCAGGCCTTTCCGCCGGAGCCGGCATAGGTTTCGGAGGGATTTACGTGGATTACGCGCTGATAATGTTCGGAGACCTGGGAAACAATCACCGCGTCTCTTTGAAGGTTAATATTTAAGTATTGCCCGTTTCAATACTTTAGGTTATAATTGGAGCGTGAGGGAGGCCGTAAGCGGCCTGAGAGTTCCGCGCAAAGCGGATTACCTTTGTCCTGCCGGCGCGAGCCCGCGGACGGAACCTGATCCGGATAATGCCGGCGTAGGGAAAAGGTCAGCAAGCCTACGCTTAATTGCGCAGGCTTTTTGTTTTTTAAAGGAGGATTTATGAATAGGGATATGCCAGCAATACTGTTGGGAAGAGTGCGCGCGCAGAAGCCCGTAGTTCACCACATCACCAACTGGGTGACTATCGCTGCCTGCGCCGATATAGTAAAAGCCTTCGGAGCTTCGCCGGTAATGGCTCACGCGAAAGAAGAGTCCGCCGATATGGCCGGCATAGCCTCGGCGCTGGTATTAAACATAGGAACGCTGACACCCGAAGTGATAGATGCGATGCTCCTTGCCGCGAAAAGCGCGAATAAGAAAGGCATCCCCGTGGTTCTCGATGTCTGCGGGGCGGGGGCGACAAAATACAGGGATGAGAGTTGCGCGAAATTGCTTGACGGGAGCAGGATTGACATAATAAAGGGAAACGCTTCGGAGATAGCCAGGATTGCAGGCCTGGATGTGAAGACCAAAGGCGTAGATTCCACTGAGGTAAAAGGCGACCTTGCCTCAACCGCGGCAAAACTCGCGAGAGAGAGAAACTGTACCGTTGTGATTACCGGAAAAGAGGATATTGTTTGCGGCGCAAGCGGCACATATATTGTAAAGAACGGGCATGAGATGATGGCAAAGGCGGTTGGGACCGGCTGTATGGCGGCCTCGGTTATTGGAACCTTTGCGGCGGTTGAGAAAGATCTTGCCGTTGCGGCGGCAGCCGGCCTGGTCTGCTATGAAGTCGCAGCCGAAAACGCGGCAATGAAGGCAAAAGGCCCGGGGGAATTTAAATCCAGGCTCTCGGATGAAGTATATATTCTTTCGGGGGAAAATGTCAGCCGAAATCAGAAATTCTAACGCGCCGGCTATATCCTTGTTTTAATTTTTGAAAGCGCCCTGAATTTTCCGGGGGTCGTGCCCGTGTATTTCTTGAAAGCCAGGTAGAAAATGTTCTCGTTTACATAGCCCGTCTCTTCCATTATCGAGCTTATTTTTAGTTCTGTGGATGAAAGCAGCGCTTTTGCTTTCTCAAGGCGCATTCTCTTTGCGTAATTTGTAAACGACATTCCGGTCTTCCTCTTGAACAAATGGAGGAAGTACCATTGGCTTACCCCGCAGGCTTTTGCAACCTCATACGCTTTAATGCCTGTCTTGATTCCGGCGTTTACAAGGTTTATGGCTTTGTTGATCTTATCCTCCGCTTCCGGTTTGCCTGCCCTTATTTCCCCGGCGGCGCTTCCGATAAATCCGGATAAAAGTCTGAGAAGTTTTCCGGCGCTGTTAACCGCCTGTTTGTTGTAAAAAGGAAGTTGTTTATATTCGGCGTCCAGTTTGCGGTAGGCAAGCTTGCTTACGGCGCGTTTCATCGGGCCCAGGAGGAAGCATCCTTCAAGCCCCAGGGTGCCAAAAACCGGAATTACCAGCTCAAGCAGTCCCGCATGGCATCTTTTCAGGAAAATGCTGTCCTTGCCCTGCGCGCGCCTGTTCACTTTTTGGACACAATCAATGTTGCATTTTCGCTGGGTGTCGGCCTTAAGTCTCGAGCAGACAGGGCCGTGATGCAGGGAGTACTCTGCCGGCAGGTTATGCCTGTCGCTATTAGGCCTGTAAATAAGCCGATACCCGGTAAGGGTTTTTACGGCCGCAGTTATGTCAGCAATGTCTTTATCTATCATAGTGAGAGCATAATATATAAGTATTATAGCATTACTTATAATTGCGTTAAATACAAAATGTTGCTATTCTTCTCTTGCAATACCAGGAGGCCTTATGAACGCAAGAGAAAGATATATAGAGACATTGCTGTTTGGAAGCCCGGATAAAATACCTTTTACGCCCGGCGGCGGGCGCATTTCCACGGTCAAGAGGTGGGAAGAAGAGGGCCTGCCAAAGGGCAAGAACCAGTTTGAAGCGCTATGCGATGAGCTCGGCATAAAACAGGAAAAATCTCAGCCCAGGTACGAAGTCGGAGTAAGTTTAAATATCATGCCGATATTTGAACAGAAAGTGCTGAAGCATGAG
>CAITPB010000049.1 GCA_903894145.1 Candidatus Firestoneibacteriota bacterium
AGGGGGTATAATATGAATAAATTTATAATTGCCGTATTTCTTGCGTGCCTTCCGTTCCTCCTTTTAGGGCAGGCGTCAGGCAAGAACAGCGTTGAGATTTCCGCGTATGATTTCGTGCATAAGACTTCGCCCTATGTCAATATTCAGGACTTCCTGGCCGGTATCAACTGTGAGGTATGCTCGCCGTCAAAATACATAAAGGTAACTGCCGGCCCGTTCATATCATTGAATGACGGCTTAAATGATCTGAGCGCGAGAGTGAATGGATTTTACACATTCTCCCCTGACGCTGCGGCCAGGGTGTACGCCTGTCTCACGGGCGCAAGCGGGATTTCACTCTCAAACGGGGCATTCTTCGCTTCCGGCGAGGGTAAACTGGGCGGGGTGATTTCTCTGGGGCAGGAAGAAGGATATATTGAGGGCGGAGCGCTTCTGAGACTGCCCGGCGGAACTCTTCACTTCTTAGTCAATTGCGGCATCAGAGTTTACTTGTTCTGATAATACATTTAGAGGGGCAAATATGAAAAAGCTTACACTGGCTCTCTGCTTCGCGCTTGTTTCGGCACTTGTGTCAGCTTCCGGACCGGTAGAGGAAATTAAAGCAACGGCCGGCAAGAACCTGGTCGCCTTCACCGGCAACAGGACCCAATCCATCTCCCCTGTTAAATCTGACATATTGGATACTTTCTTCAATATTTACCTGAAAGAGGTTGCAGGAATAAATATTGTCCCTCAGATTACCATGGAATCGCTAAGCCTCCCCTTTGAGGAAGAAAATCTTGAAAGTATCGGAAAGGCCATGGAAAAGCTCAACGCAGACAGGGAAATCTGTTACTTTGTCTCTGACAACAGTTTTGGGTACAAGATAGACTTCATGGTTTTTGACGGAAGGACCGGAGATACTCTTTACAATCAGAGCGGGACAGCCGGAGATATGGTGGAGTGTATCGCAATGCTCTCTGTGTATCTTAAGGACGCGGAAAGCATACTTGTTGCTTCTCCAAAGAAGATAGTAGCGGCCGCGGAAGCAAAACCCGGAACATCCTACCCTGCGGCTAAACCAGCCAGGAAATCTTATAACGCACCGTCAGCGCCTGACCGGCTAAACTTTGAGTTCGGCGTTTATGACTTTCTCAACAGGGGCTGCGGGCCGCTTGTAAGGAATCACTCCTCGTTCCTCGCGTTAAACTACAAGATATCCACTCCGATGAAGGACCTCGTTTTTATCTTTGGCCCTTTTTATTCGGAAGGGCTCGGCAGTAACGATGTCGGCATGAGAGTAGCAGGTTACTTTAACAGGTTTCCCAAAGAATTCTATAATGTCTATACGGGAATCTCGGCCTCAGGTGGCTACTGCAACAGGGACAAGAACCTCTATGCTGAAACCGAGGTAAAACTCGGCGGCGAGCTCTTAATTTTTGATGTTGACCTGTTCGGCGAAGGCGGAGTGGCTTTCAGGACAGGGCAGGCCTTAAACATACTTGTAAATATGGGCGTCAGGTTATATATCTTTTAGCAGTTTCTCAGAGTTTTTTGTAGGTTGGCACAAGTTCCGCAACGAGTTCAACAGGCGCGCCGGGCTGGTTCATAAGTTTCTCTTTCAACAAATCAATCTTCGTAGCAAGCTTTTCAAAATTTACCGGCACGGGCTTTGCCACAAATATCCTCTCAAGTTTTGTCGCCTGCAGACCTTCTTCGGCCATCAAGAGCTCTTCATATAGCTTTTCCCCAGGCCTAAGTCCGGTAAACTTTATTGAAATATCCTTGCCGGGTTCAAACCCAGCGAGCCGGATCATTTCCTTGGCCATATCATAAATTTTAACAGGCTGGCCCATATCAAGAACAAAGATCTCCCCGCCCTTTGCTATGGAACCCGCCTGAAGGACAAGCTGAGTGGCTTCGGGAGTGGTCATAAAGTATCTTGTAATTTCCGGATGGGTTACGGTCACAGGCCCGCCCTTCTCTATCTGTTTGCGAAACAGCGGCACAACGCTTCCGTTGCTTCCCAGTACATTTCCGAAGCGTACGGCCACATATTCGGTCGTACTGCTCTGATTTAAGCCTTGAATTATCATCTCCGCGAGGCGTTTTGTGGCCCCCATGATATTCGTTGGATTTACCGCCTTATCCGTTGAAATCAAAATAAACTTTTTTGCTTTGAACTTTCCGGCGCATTCAGCAACATTTTGAGTGCCGAAAACATTGTTCTTTACGGCTTCCGACGGGCTGCCTTCCATAAGAGGCACGTGCTTGTGAGCTGCCGCGTGAAAGACTACATCCGGCCTGTATTTCGCGAAGATACCCTCTATTCTCTCGGAGTCCCTTATACTGGCTATTATGGCGTCAAACCTCAGAGACGGGTAGGAATCCTTAAGTTCGTTCTGTATGTCATAAACGCTGTTCTCATAATTATCCAGAATAATAAGCCGTTTTGGCTCGTAATGCGCTATCTGCCTGCAGAGTTCCGAGCCGATGGAGCCGCCGCCTCCCGTTACCATTACTACCTGATTCTTAAGGAACACAGTAAACTCGGAGCTGTCAAGATAGACCGTTTTCCTTCCAAGCAGATCCTCAACATTTACATCGCGTACTTTCTGTATTTTGGCTGATTCGTCAATAAGTTCTCCGACCGAAGGAAGCATCTTTACTTTACAGCCGGTTTCCGCGCACATACTATACAACTCATCCAGTACCTTCTTCCCTGCCGAGGAAACGGCAATAATTATCTCGTCAACAATATACTTCTTTACGGCTTCCTGCAGCAGTTCCCTTCCGCCGATTATTGGAACTCCCCTCAATTTCTTTCCATGCAGAAATTTATCGTCATCTATTATCGCCACAGGCTCGCTTCTGAGAGCCGGATGGCGCTCCATTTCTCTAATAATATTGGCGCCGGCTGAACCCCCTCCGAAAATTAGGACGCGTGTCATCTCTTTGTTATTTGAAGGCGTGTTGTCCCGCATTGCCCGTCTGATGGAACCATAGACAAACCTGAAGGCGGACAGAAAAACAAAATCAATAAACAAGGTGATGGCAAAAATACTCCTGGGAGCGTCGGCATAGGACAGCATGTTGTTTACAAACCCAAACCAGGCGGGAAGCTGCGTGCGGGCGAGAAGAACAATAGTTTCAAGTATGAGGTTGCTGACAAAAGCGGCTTTGGCTATATACAACATTTCGTGCGTTCCGGCGTACCGCCATAAAGTGCCGTAGAGGTGGAAGGCGAAGTAACAGGTTATCTTGACCACGGCGCTCAAAATAAGAATAGACAAAAAATCCGCTTTAAACGCCGGAGCCATGTTGAAGGTATTGGTATCTAGCCTGAAATAATACGCAAGAATCAATCCCGCGCTAATTAAGACCAAATCTCCAACAGCCAAAAATATAGCCCTAAGCCAGTACTTCATTCAATCCCCCATTTGAGCAAACAATTACTTGCTCCACACAACCCTGTTTACATAATCAGTGTACGACAAAATAATTCTCAAGACCTTCTCAGAAACATTAGGCATGCTATAGTCAGCAACATTTCTAATCGTTTGCTTGGACTGATTTTCAAGCACCTCTAACCCCTGCAGAATCCTTTCTTTCTTAAGACCGACCATCATTACAGCCGCTTCTTCCATTGCCTCCGGCCTTTCGTGAGCCTGCCTGATATTTAACGCCTTGAATTTCAGTATTGACGATTCCTCGCTGATAGTTCCGCTGTCGCTAAGCACCGCCTTCGCTTTTACCTGCAATTTCACATAATCGCTGAATCCCAGCGGCTTCATCACGGAAATAAGCTTATTAAACTTAATATTCGTTTCATCAATCATCTTTCGTGTTCTTGGATGAGCGCTTATTATAATCGGCAATTTGTAGGTCTCCGCTATCCCGTTCAGACTCTCCACCAGGTCAAAAAAATTCACATCTGAACTGATATTCTCTTCCCTGTGGGCAGAGACAACAAAATACTTGCCTTCTTTCAGTTTAAGGCGCGTCATAACATTTGACTTTTGAATGTCTTTAAGTTTTGACTGAATTACCTCAAACATGGGGCTTCCCGTCTTTATTACCCTGTCTGCCGGCAGGCCTTCCCGGAGCAGAT
>CAITPB010000050.1 GCA_903894145.1 Candidatus Firestoneibacteriota bacterium
CCTGTTATACACTAGTGAAAGATGACCGAGAAAACAACGATAACCGGCAAGCGCAATGAAGAAACCGGAACGGACACATTCAGGCTGCATTCCCGTTTTCAGGGCGGCACGGCCGGGCTTCGCGTTGTTGAACCTGATAACTTTGGCAACCCGGGCAAAGAAGTGCGGATTCTATTTATATTGCCGGTGAATCCCGCGGGAAACCGCGAACATGGCGACGGGCTGGAAGCAGTCAGGAAAACAAACCTCCACAACGAGCTTGGACTTATTCTTGCCGCGCCGGAGTTTTACTCCCTTCCCTGGTATTGCGATAATCCCAATTCCGGTCAAAACGACGAGAGTTTTCTCTTAAATGACATACTTCCTTTTCTTGACAGAAACTATCCGGCGGAAAAAACCACGCGCCTGCTGCTCGGTTTCAGCAAATCCGGCTGGGGGGCGTTGAGTCTGCTTCTCCGCAACCCGGAGCTGTTTGCGGCGGCCGCGGCCTGGGACGCACCGTTGATGGAAGAAACTCCAAAAGATTACGGTATGAAAGAAACCTTCGGCTCACTGGAAAACTTCAACAAATACAGAATACCCCTGCTTTTAAAAGAGAAGGCCCCTCTCTTTATCAAAGAAAAGCGGATCGCCCTCTCCGGTAATTCTCTGTTCGGAGAGCAGATGGAACAGGCGCACAAGCTTCTGGACGGCCTCGGCATTCCGCACGACTGGGACAACTCAACAAAACGCGAGCATAAGTTTGGCTCCGGCTGGGAGCGCGAAGCCATATTATCGCTGGATAGAATGTCAAAAGTCTAAGGAGCGTCATTGTGCCGAAATCAAAGAAAGCAGCGCCGAAACAGGTAATAGACTGCATTATGGAATTAATCAAATATTTGCCTGAAACGGTAAAGAACCTTCCGGAGGAAATACTGGAAAGGAGTTTCTGGGAGAAGAATTTCAAGAAAAGCGGCAGGGCGCAAACAACGCTTCAGACCCTGCAGGAGCTTCCTGCCTTTACATATATGAGGCCAAAGAAGGGCTCGACGAAGGCCTGGACCAGGGTGCTTGAAAAGCACATGGGCGTGGGTCAGGTGGAGACGTTCCTTAAATCGTTAAAAACTTATGTTTTATTCACTCCCCTAAAAAGGGAGAAACAAAAATACTGGAGGGATGTTTACGGGAAAAACGAAGTCATTCAGAGGCTCCGTCCCGAAGAATCTGACGACTGGCTTCCAAACCCCCACCGCGGGACAACCACCTTCCAGCGTTTTCAGGGTGAGCCGGTTTATCCGACAATCGTAACAGCGGACACATACGGGCCTGTAACTTTTCCCGGGCCGGGAATAAAAGATAATCTCGCTTACATCCCGAGGACCACGCTCACCTATTGCAGGTGGCCGTGGGCCTGGCTTGAACCAAAGAAGGGGAAATTCCGCTGGGATATTATTGATAATACGCTCAGATCCGCCGGAAACCTCGGGCAGACCGCGCAGATACGCTTCCAGCCGTTCTCTGCGGCGGATTCCGCCGTGCCGCCTCAGGGAGCGAGGCGACCCCCAAAACCTTATGTCAATGTTCCGGGCTGGCTTTGGGATACCGGAATAAAGTGGGTGCCGTCCACATATTCCGGCAATGAGCCCGACCACAATGATCCGCTTTGGCTGAAGCATTTCGGCGCCTTTGTCAAAGCTTTCGCGGCGAGATACGACGGGCATCCTGCCCTTGAAAGCGTTGATGTCGCCTACGGCGGTTTCTGGGGAGAAGGCGGCGGCAATACAAATTACAAAACGGCAGGAAAGCTGGCAGAGCTTTACATCAGCGCATTCCGGAAGACCCAGCTGCTCTTCCTTCTGGGAACGCACGCGCACGACTACTCCAACCCGAAATACGGCAAAACTCTTCGGCTGGGCTGGAGGACGGATTGCTTCGGAGACCTGGACGTCGCTAATCACCCGGATGTGCCTGATAACGCAAGCTGGAACCATACTTACGACGGTTATCCAAAAGAAATAGTGGCGAGCGGCTCGAGGGACTCCTGGAAGAGGGCTCCGGTTACCATGGAGACGTGCGGGAATGTCGCCACCTGGGCCATCAAGAATTATGACCTTGATAAGATAATATACGAGGGCTACCGGTATCACATGTCTGTTTTCATGCCCAAGAATGTGTTCTTTCCGGAAAAGTGGATGGACAAGCTCGTAAAGTTCGACAAGATGATAGGCTACAGGTTTGCTTTGCGGCAAATCAAGCTTCCGCTGGAAGCGAAGGGCGGGCAGAAAATCACGGTGGAAAACTATCTTAATAACGTCGGCTGCGCGCCGATCTACCGCGATTACAAATACGCCTTCAGGTTTACGCAGGGGAAGAAGCGCGTCGTAGTTAAGTTCAAGCAGGATATTCGGGAATGGCTGCCGGGGATATTCTGGTTCAGCGAAGAGATAATTTTTCCCAAAGGCTTTTCCCGCGGAGAAGTAAAGATAGCTGTCGGAATTCTCGGAGACGACAGAGAGCCGAAGGTCTGGTTTGCCAATAAAGGCAGGCTGGATAAAGGCTGGCTGCCTCTTATGAGCATGGACGCGATCGACTAATATTTATCTGTCAGTTATTGCCCTCAAACCTTGATGCATTCGAAAGCGTGCCTGGTCGGCAATCCCCTGGCGGCCCAAAGGCGGCGCTCTTTCGGCAGGAGAATAAAACTGTCG
>CAITPB010000051.1 GCA_903894145.1 Candidatus Firestoneibacteriota bacterium
CAATGCTTCCTTCCCTTGCCATTTTTTACCTTTACCTCATAGCGCGGTAAGGACATCCACGCCGCCCTTTACCACTGCCACCGCCGCTTCAAAATGCGCCGATAACTTTTTGTCTTTGGTGGTTACGGTCCAGCCGTCGCTTTTGACAACTACATTGTAAACTCCGGCGTTAAGCATTGGCTCTATGCAGAAGGTCATTCCTTCCCTAAGCCTTACGCCTGTCCCCGGCTTCCCGAAATTAGGGACCTGAAGATCTTCGTGCAGGCTTCGACCTATTCCGTGGCCGGTAAAATCCCTCACCACTGAATAGCCGTTCTGCTCCGCTTTGGACTGGACCGCCCAGGCAACATCGCCCATGCGCGCGTCCGGCTTAACCTGGGCGATAGAATCCTCCAGGCATTCTTCCGCAGTCCTGAGCAGTTTTTCAGCCTCGCTGCTTATTTCGCCAGCGGGGAAAGTTCCCGCAACATCGCCGAAGAAACCGTCTTTAATGACTCCGACATCAAGGCTTACGATGTCTCCTTCCTTTATCTTTCTATCGGAAGGTATCCCATGCACCACTTCTTCATTAATAGAGATGCAGATGTTCGCCGGATATCCTCTGTAGCCTTTGAAGGCCGAAACAGCGCCCGCCTTCTCTATCAAAGAATTCGCAAACCTGTCAAGCTCGGACGTCTTAATCCCGGGCTTCACGGCTTCGCCGGTCTTCTTTAGCGTTTCCGCGGCAATCCTGCCCGCCGCCTTTAAGTACGCTATCTCGGAAGCACTTTTCAAAATGAGCATTAAATCAGTTTTTTGTCTTTCAAAAGCTTCTTTAAAGAAGTCATTATCTCTGAAATGCCTTTCTCGGCCACGACATCGCTCAGAAGACCTTTCTTCTGGTAGAACTCAATGAGAGGAGAAGTATCTCTCATGTAGACCGCAAGCCTGTTCTTAATGGTAACTTCATTGTCATCCGCCCGCTGATAAAGCTCGCCGCCGCATTTATCGCAAATCTTTTCGCCTTTCGCAGAAGGCTGCGAGAAAATGTTGAATATCGCGCCGCAGGACTTGCACACCCGCCTGCTGGTAAGCCGTTTAAGGATCAGCGCCTCAGAAACCTGGAGGTTGATGACCGCGTCAAGCTTCAAAGAAAGTTCTTTAATTGTTTTGTCAAGTTCCACAGCCTGATTTAAGGTCCTGGGGTACCCGTCAAGCATAAACCCATTCTTGCAATCCGCCTGCTGAATCCTGTTCTTCAGGATGTTGTTAATAATGTCGTCAGAGACAAGTCCTCCGCTCTTCATAATCGACTCGGCCTTTTTGCCTATCTCCGTGCCATCTTTGACTTCTTTGCGGAGCATATCCCCGGTGGAAATCTTGGGAATATTAAACTCTTTTGTCATGGCATCGCCGGTAGTGCCCTTGCCCGCTCCGGGAGCGCCGAGTATAATAATAATCATTAGAATCCCGCCCTGCTCTTAAGTTTTGAATCCTTCATGAACCCCTCATAATGGCGCATCAGAAGGTGCGACTCTATCTGTTTCATGGTATCAAGAGCAACTCCCACCGCTATCAGGAGCGAAGTGCCTCCGAAATAGAAAGGTATGTTTGCCTGTTTCATTATTATGTCCGGGACTACCGCAATGAATACTATGAAAACCGCTCCGACAAGCACTACCCGGTCCAGCGAATACTGAATAAAATCCGCGGTAGGCTGGCCCGGACGAACACCTGGAATGAATCCGCCATACTTCTTTATATTTTCGGCAATATCCGGCGGATTGAAGACTACCGCAGTATAGAAATAGCAGAAAAATATTATAAGAACAGCGTATAGAGACATATACACAACAGCTCCGGGAGAAAACCAGCCGGCCAGCATCTGCAGGAATGGAATCCTTGTTCCGAGCGTCTGTGAAAGTATTCCGGGCAGAGAGAGTATTGAAGATGAAAATATTATGGCAATAACGCCCGCGAAATCAACCTTAAGCGGAAGATATGTACTCTGCCCTCCCATCACTCTGCGCCCTACAACCCTCTGCGCGTACTGCACCGGGATTCTTCTTGCAGCCGTTGAAAAGTAAACCACGACACCTATAAGGAAAATCACGAAAGCAAATACGGCGAGGACAAGAATCGCG
>CAITPB010000052.1 GCA_903894145.1 Candidatus Firestoneibacteriota bacterium
AAAGTTAAAAACTGCTACCCGACCGCTCATACTCCCGGGATGACAGTTGATGCCGCAATGAGGGAGGGAGGGCAGGTGGTAGATGATATAGAATTAGTGCTTGCCGGGAAGAAACCGGTCAATAATATAACAAAGGAAAAGTTGGGAAGGATGACATAATTACAAAAAAAGTTTATAACGTTCATAAGGTTCATAAGGTTTATAAAGTAAAGCAAGTTCATAAAGGCAAAGCCAATAAAGCGTTCATAACGTAAAGCGTGTAGCTGGTCGGAGGGTGAGATGAAAGACAGAAAGATTCAGGTCAGCACCTGCGTGTTCAGCATCCATGACGATCTGTCGGAAAAAAACCCTATGACCTACGAAGAGAACCTCGCCCAGACGAAATATTACCTTGAAAAAGCGGGAAGGGCCGGCTCTGATATAATGCTTTTGCCGGAATGTTTTAATGTAAAGGGGTTAAGCCAGTGGTTCCGCCCTGAAGGGCCGGAACTGGTAAAAAAGGAACTCGCCGAGAAAATCCCCGGAGGCAAAACTCTCGAAGTTGTCTCAAAGTACGCGAAAAAATACTCTATGTATATTGCGGCCTGTCTCGTTGAGAAAGACGGCGGAAAATACTACAACACGATTGCTCTTGTTGACAGAAAGGGAAAGGTGGCAGGCAAGTATCGCAAGACACACCTGCCTGAGGGGGAAGAGCGCTATTTCACCCCCGGGAACTCCCTGCCCGTCTTCAAAACGGATTTCGGAACCATTGGCTTCTTAACTTGTTATGACCTGAATTTTCCCGAGGCGGCAATTTCGCTCTCGCTTAAAGGCGCCGAGATGATACTCTGGCCGACCATGTGGCAGGCCCTTCTTCCAAGCAGTTTTTACTACGATACTTATATAAAAGCGACGGCCATGATGAACGGAGTATATTTTGTCGCCTCCGGCTACGCGAAACCCGATCCTGACCTTGGTGTCCACGGCAGAGGAGCAATTGTTTCCCCCACCGGCATGATTTTGGCCGATACCGGGTTTATACCCGGATTTGCCACATCGGAGATCTGGCTTGAGCGTTGCGACCTTAAGAAGGGAAGCTGTGACTTGGCAACGCACAAGCACGAGTTCAAGCGCGAGGAAATCGGACTGCAGAGACGCCCGGAACTATACAAAATCATCACGGATAAATAATAATTGGTTAGCAGCTAAACCCGCCTATTGTTGCAGCCTTTCTAGGTTTGACTTTCCCTAAATTGTATGTTAACATACTTATTTGTAGGCCTATCAGCGCTTTTTTGAGGTGGTGTTTATGTGTTTCATTACATTTGAGGGGCCGGAAGGCAGCGGAAAATCAACACAGATAGCGCTTCTTGCCGCCTATCTAAAAAAGAAAGGGCATAAAGTCGTTCTGACAAGGGAGCCCGGGGGCTCAAAAATAGCCGATAAAATAAGGCAAATACTGCTTGATAAGAACAACAAGGAACTTTGCCCAAGCGCGGAATTACTGCTCTACTTATCAAGCCGGGCCCAGCATTTAAGCGATACTATAGAGCCGGCGCTCCAAAAAGGATATATTGTCTTATGCGACAGGTTCTCAGATTCAACTCTGGCATATCAGGGTTATGGAAGAGGGTTTGACAGAAAAACAATTAAAATGCTCAATGATTTCGCGGCTTCGGGTAGGAAGCCTGATCTGACGATCCTGCTTGATATAGAGATAAAGAAAGGTCTAAAGCGGGCTCACAAGTCAAAAAACAGCAAGGACAGGCTTGAGCTTGAGCCGGTGGCTTTTCACGCCAGGGTGCGACACGGGTTCAGGGCTATCGCGGAAAAGGAGCCAAAAAGGGTTAAGCTTGTGAACATAAACTCTGGCGTAGAAGCGGTTTTTTGCAAGGTTGCCTCGCTTGCCGACCTGCTGTTGAAGAGTCAAGATGCTTAGCGATGTTATCGGACACGCGAAGGCGAAAGAAAAACTGGTCAGAGCTTTTGAATCGGGACGGCTCGCGCATGCCTATATATTCTATGGGCCGGCAGGCTGCGGCAAAAGAGTTCTCGCTAAAGAGTTCATAAAGTACATCAACTGTTCCAAGGGCGGGCAGGACTCCTGCGGCGTTTGCCCGGCGTGCACCGGGCTGGAAGGCAAGAACCATCCTGATCTGGCTGTAATAGAACCGGTCAAAGCAGTCATAAAAATAGAGCAGATCAGGGCGGCAAAGGACCTTGTAAGTCTAAAAGCCGCGCAGTGCGAATACCGAACGGTACTGATTAATGAGGCTGATAAAATGAATGCGCAGGCTTCGGACGCGCTGCTAAAGCTGCTCGAAGAACCTGTATCCGGCACCATGCTCATACTGATTGCGTCCAACATTCACGCGATCAGCGAGACCATACGGTCCCGCTGCCAGAGAATAGATTTTAGAGGACTTTCTGCGGAGGATACACTTGCTGTCCTGAAGCGCAAAGGTTTTGAAGGACCTCAGCTGGAGTTCCTTACCCGCAGTTCCGAGGGCTGTCCTGGCAGGGCAGTGAATTTCGCAGAAGACGACCTCTTCGGGCTTAGAGAGGAGGCCTTCAAGTTCGCTGTGGACCTTGCCAGAAACGGAGTCTTCTTTGTTACGAAAGACCTGGGAAAGAAATACGGCAAGTTTAAAGAAGATGAAGTCGAAGAGAATGAAACACCGGCGGACGGCGCTGAAGGCCCGGCTCCCGAAGAGAAGACAACAAACGGACAGAAGACGCTTTATGTAAGGAATCATTTGACCGATATGTTTGTAAGCATTTTCAGGGATGTGCTGCTGGTTAATACCGGCAGGGCCGCAAGCATGGTAAATATTGACAAGAACGCTTTAATAAAGGAATTATCCGGCATCTATTCGGCGGAAGCCGCCGCCGGTATACTGAGCGGATTAAACAGGATAAAAGGACTGCTGAAGAATACGATAAATTTCGATATTTCGGCAGGGAATCTAATTTTTCGCGGAGGAAAATAGATGGAAGACATTAGCAAACAGGGCGGAGACGGAACAGGTTCTTCGCATCATACGGCGTGGAATATGCCGGGACAAAGGCCGGATGGCGCGCCATTTCATCCGCCTCAACAGCAGGTTCCTCCCGCGCAGCCTTCGCCGGCAGCGCCGATAGCGCCTGCTTCTTTACCCGTTCAGGAAGTAAAACCTGCTGCCGCGGTGCCGGCGCAGATTCCGGTTCAGGTTACTGCGGTTCCGACGGCAGCCGCGAATCCCGCGGGTGAGAGCATTCAAAATCCCGCCGTTTCGGCTCCTGCGCCTGCTGTTTCGGCAGCCCATTCAGACGAGGGGATAGAAAGGCTCATTGCGGGCGTAAGGTTCCGCGACAGGTGCAAGACCTATAACTGTGTATGCCACGCGGTGGTCCCTGAAGAAGGGCAGTATGTTATAGTTGATACCTCGGAAGGCCCTGAGTACGGGCAGGTTGCGCGCGCTCCAAAGATTGTAACTGACCACAAGCATGTTAACTTCTACAAGGTTAACAGGATTGCCGCGCCTGAAGACGGCCTGAAGTTCAAAGAAAACGTAGAGAAAGAAAAAGAAGCCTACAAGATCTGCCTCCAGAAGATAAACGAGAAGAAACTTGAAATGAAGCTTGTCGAGGCCGATTACACTTTTGACAGATCAAAAATAATATTCTACTTCACCGCCGAGAAGCGTGTGGATTTCAGGGACCTCGTAAAGGATCTTGCCTACGCCTTAAAGACCAGGATAGATATGAGGCAGATAGGGGTCAGGGACGAAGCCAAGATGCTCGGCGGCTACGGCTGCTGCGGCAGGGAACTTTGCTGCGTTACGCATCTTCGCGATTTCATACCGGTCACCATCAAAATGGCGAAAGAGCAAAACCTTCCGTTGAACCCGGCGAAGATTTCCGGGATGTGCGGCAGGCTTATGTGCTGCCTTTCGTACGAGCATGAGATGTACCGCCAGTTGAAGGAGCAGAACCGCGCCGCAAAACCGGCTGAAGAGAAACCCGTGACCGAAGCAATACCGCAGGCTCTCGCGGATGTTCCGGAAGGGTCTGACCCATCAGGGAAAGTCACAATACCAGTCTGGGAAGACAAAGCTCCGGCACCGTCAATTCAGTCGGAACGCAGGCCTGACAGCCCGCGCCGTCAGGACAGCAGGCCGGGTCAGAACAGAGGCGGAAGGCCGGACAACAGGCCAGGCTCGTCCAATCCTAACCAGGGCGGCAGGCCCGGAGGCCAGAACCAGGGCAGGCCAAACAGCGATAACAGAAACCGCGGAAACAACGACCGCAACCGTAATAACAGGCGGCCGGATAGCAGGAACAGGCCGCAGCAGGGAATCCCTGCAAATCCGCAGGCAGGGCAGCCAATTGCTCCCGCAGCGCCTCAGGCGCCGCAAGCCGCTCAAAATATAGAAAAGAAGGAGCCGGGCCTGTGAAAGGAACGTTTTACATAACGACTCCTATCTATTATCCGAACGATATCCCGCACATCGGGCACGCCTACACGACCGTGGCGTGCGATGTTCTCGCGAGATGGCATAGGCTGAACGGAGAGGACGTCTTTTTTCTGACAGGAACGGATGAACACGGGAGAAAGATAGAGCAGTCCGCCGAGAAAAACAAAAAAAAAGTAATGGAATTTGTAGATGAGCTCATTCCCAAATTTAAGGATGCCTGGCAAAAGCTCAATATAGGGTATTCCCGTTTTATCAGGACAACGGAGCCGCAGCATTATGCGGTCGTACAGGACTTGCTTAAGAAGTCTTTCGAAAAAGGGGACATATATCTCGGCAAGTATGAAGGGAATTACTGCACCGGCTGCGAGGCCTATTACACGGAAAAGGAACTCGACGAGGGCTGCTGTAGAATACATAAGACCAAAGCAGAACTGATATCGGAAGAGACCTATTTCTTCAAGCTTTCGGCCTACAGGGAAAAGCTTCTTGAGCTCTACGAGCGCGTTCCGGATTTCATAATGCCTCACACCAGGATGAATGAAATTAAGAACAGATTAAAGGAAGAGATTCACGACCTCTCCATCTCGCGGACGAGTTTCAGCTGGGGAATACCGCTGCCCTTTGACGCAAAGCATGTTACTTATGTATGGTTTGACGCCCTGGCAAATTATCTTACCGGACTGGATTATCCTGGAGAAAATTACAGGAAATTCTGGCCGGCCGTGCATCTTGTCGGAAAAGATATTTTATGGTTTCACTCGGTAATCTGGCCCGCGATGCTTATGTCGGCGGGGATTGAGACGCCGCGGAAGGTATTCGCGCACGGCTGGTGGACTTTTGACAAAGAAAAGATCAGCAAATCCCGCGGCAAAGTAATTAATGTCGACGAACTTATCGCTATAGCGGGAGTGGACGCGGCCAGGTACTTCTTGATGAGGGAGACCACCTTCGGGCAGGACGGTGATTTTTCGTCGGAGGCCCTGCTTAGAAGGCGCGATTCCGACCTGGCCAATGAACTGGGCAATCTTGTCAGCAGAACGCTTACGATGTGCGAAAAATACTGTGAAGGGAAAGTTCCGGCTCCCGGAGCGCTTGACGCCGAGGATGCGGCTGTTATAAAAAGAGCGGAAGAAGTTTGCGTGAAAGTTAAATCCGATATGGAGGCTTTTAATCTCTCGGGGGCTTTAAATACCGTCTGGGAACTTGTTAAACTATTGAACCAGTATGTAGATAAAACCGCTCCCTGGGTGCTGGCAAAAGAAGGCAAGACGGAAAAGATAAAGTCTGTGTTCTTTGTGCTGACCGAGGCAATAAGGATTACCGGAACGCTGGTTTATCCTTTCATGCCTTCGGCTTCCGAAAAGATAATAGAACAGCTCGGGATTGCCGGGAAGGAGATGTTCGCGCTCGGGTTTGACAGGATTTTGTCCTGGGGATACCTTAAACCCGGAACAACCGTAAGAAAAGGCGCTGTGCTCTTTCCCAAGGATAAGGTTAATGTTAAATAAATCAATGACTAATTGGCATAAGCATTTAGTAGTTGGTTGTTAGCCGGTATGTTTACCGATTCTCACGCGCATCTTGACGATTCACAGTACAACGGCGACAGGGACGAGGTAATTAAACGCGCCGCCGCGGCGGGAGTAGAATACATAGTCAACGCGGGGTCAAATCCGAAGGACAATGCCCTGGTGGCTGAAATCTCCGGGAGATATCCCGGAGTTTACGCGGCGGTTGGAATACACCCGCATCACGCCGCGGAAGCAACCGAGGCTGATTTTGTTGAGCTGAGAAAGTTGGCGTCCCTTGAAAAAGTGACGGCTATAGGCGAAACAGGGCTGGATTATTTCAGGAACCTCGCGCCGGAGGGAGATCAGAAGAGATCCTTCAAGAGATGCCTGGGCCTGGCAAAAGAACTGGCTCTGCCTATTATACTTCACAGCCGGGACGCGGAGGCCGACAGCATAGAAATCCTCCGAAGCGAGAACGCCCAGGAGTGCGGGGGCGTCCTGCACTGCTTTAACGGAAGTCTCAAGATGCGCGACGAGGCTCTGCGCCTCGGGTTCTACATAGCCGTAGGCGGCGCGGTAACTTTCCCAAAAGCCGACGCTCTCAGAGAAGCAGTGAAAGGCATCCCGCTCTCGCGCCTCCTGCTTGAAACTGACTGTCCTTACCTCGCGCCAAAATCGGTGCGAGGAAAGAGAAACGAGCCGGCAAATATAATAGAGATAGCGCAAAAAGTTTCGGAGCTGCTTGGCAGGCCGCTAAGCGAAATAGAGGCAGCTTCAACTTCAAACGCCGGTTATCTTTTCGGGGTTGGCATCAGGACGCAGGGTAAAATTGTTTATGAGATACGGGACCAGCTCTATCTGAACATAACAAACAGGTGCTCTAATCACTGCGCCTTCTGCATAAGGAACGGAACTGATTTCGTGAAGAGGCATAACCTTCGCCTTAAGAAGGAGCCTACACCGGCTGAAGTTATAACCGCGATAGGAGACCCGAAGAGATACAGGGAAGTTGTATTCTGCGGATACGGAGAGCCCTTGATCCGGCTTTCAGCCGTGAAAGAGATAGGTTCGTGGGTGAAAAAGCATGGCGGAAAGATTAGGATAGACACGAACGGCCAGGCCAACCTTTTGCACCGGCGGAAAGTTGCCGCTGAACTTGCCGAATCGGTTGACGCCGTTTCTGTCAGCTTGAACGCGCAGGACAGCGCCTGCTACGATAAAATGTGCTGCTCACAATACGGAGAGGGCGCGTATGAGGGATTGAAAGAGTTCGTGCTTGACGCAAAGAATCATATTAAAGACGTGACGGTCACCTTTGTAACTGTGCCGGGAGTGGATGTGGAGCGGTGTAAAGAAATCGCCGACAAAGAATTAGGAGTAAAATATAGGGTCAGGGAGTATGGAAAGGTCGGGTGATATGAGAAAACTTTTGCTTGGCATAGCCGCTGCCGCGGTGCTGATGCTTACCGGAAGCATCTATTTCACGCCTTATGACGGGAAATGCGTTATTATTGCCGACAACAAGACCATTCAGGCAAAAGTCAACAACCAGACGGTTTATGAAACGCTGAAGTCAGCCGGAATAGCGCTTGAATCAATGGATATTGTTACCCCTTCGCTGAATACGAGAGTTTCCGACGGTATGAATATTAACATAATCAGGGTAAAGGAATCGCTTGTCAAGGTCAGGAACGTGCAGAAATACGGAATAACGCATATATACGACGGTAAGCTGAACAAAGACGAGACTGTGGTTTTGGAGTGCGGCAGGCCCGGATATGTCGAGAAGCAGTACAAGGTGCTCTACCATAACGACAAAGAAGTCTGGCGCAAACTGCACCATATTACTTCGGAGCAGAAGCCGAAGGATGATATTGTGGTGGTAGGAACGGGCTCGCAGAAGCGGGTAACCGTGATGCCAAAGAAAAAAATGTGGGTAGTCCGGTCGCTCACTATGCACGCGACCGGTTATTACCCGGGGCCGGAAGATTGCGGAGTTTTCGCGGAAGGCGTCACCGCCAGCGGGATGAAAGCCGGTTACGGAGTGGTGGCTGTGGACAAGAGAGTCATCCCCTTTGGAACGAAACTCTACATACCCACATACGGATTCGCGATTGCAGCCGATGAGGGCAGCGGCATCAAGGACAGGGCTATCGACCTCTGTTTTGAAACCTACAAGGAATCCTCGGTCTACAGCCCGCGCTACCTGAAAGTCTACGTAATCGAATGAACGGATTCGCGGTCATAGCGGATGACCTGACGGGAGCAAACGAGAACGGCCTGCAATTCTTGAGGAGAGGATTTCCGGCGGAGACGCTAATTTATGAGAAGGGCGCTTTCAAAAAGGATCTTCGCGCCACGGAGAAATTCAAAGGGATACTGATAGTTGATTCCGGGACAAGACAGAAGAAACCGGCGGAAGCCGGCAGAATAACGGAAAAAATCGCCGGCTGTCTTTTTGCCGCGGGCGTGAAACGGATATATTTTAAATTTGATTCCACACTCAGGGGGCATCCGGGAGCAGTCATTAACTCCCTGCTTGCGCGCCGGAGGAAAGAGTACACCGCGGTTTGCATGGCCTATCCGGGCGCGGGACGGACAACAAAGAACGGCGAGCAGTATGTGCGCGGCAGGAAGGTAACCCTGACTGCTTTCGCAAAAGATCTTTTGAATCCGGTTAAAAGTTCGAATATCAGGAAAGTTCTTCGCGAAGGGACAAAACTGAAGTCCGCGCTTATAACCCTTAAAGTGATACGCAAAGGGATTGCGGCAGTGCTGTGCGAGAAAGAGAGGCTGCTTAAAGACGGCGCGAGGATTCTGGTTTTTGATTGCGCCGGCGACAGAGACATGCGGACGATAGCCGGCGCGATAACCGACTGCAGAATAATCTGCGGGGCCTCGGCACTCTCAAAAGAGCTGGCAGGAAAGGGCGGCGGGAGAAAAGCGGTTTCATGCGGGAAAAGCAGGCGTGTCGTAGGTATTATCGGAAGCCAAAATCCGGTCACGACTGAGCAACTGGAGTATCTCAGATCGCATAAAAGAGTAAAATGCGTATTTGTTGATGCCGGAGATATTTTAACATATTATAGAAGAAGAACAAAATTAGGCGTTTCATCAAAGGAAAAGGCTGATATTTCCGGGAATTTTATTGTGATACTGCGCAGCGGAGAAAGCACGGGCGGATATATAAGGTCGCTCATGCGGGCTAAAGGAGCCGCGGCATCAAAGCTTATTGGCCGGGCACTGGCCTCAATAGCGGAACAATTCGGTGCGCAACCTCTAAAAGACGCTTTTTTCTTTACGGGAGGGGCAACCGCGGAAGGCGCTTCCCTGGAATATTCGATGAGGGGCTTCAGCCTTGCGGGAGAGGTTGCCGCGGGGATACCGCTGCTTCGAACACGGCCCGGCAAAACTTGGGTAGTCACAAAATCCGGCGGGTTCGGAAAGAAGGACGCGCTGCATAGAATAGTCAAATTTCTTGAAGGTGGGAAAGCGCCTGAAAATTCGCGCCGGAGGAAAAGCAGATGATTACAAGGAAGGAAGTTGAACATGTGGCGAAACTCGCCCAGCTGGAATTCTCGGAAGCTGAGAAGGAAATGCTGACAAAACAGCTCGGTGATATACTGCAATTCGTAGAGAAACTTGGAGAACTTAATACTGACGGGGTAGAACCTACTTACTCTGTTGTGCCGGTCAGCAATGTTATGCGGGAAGATATCGCAAAACCCTCTTTTACCCAGGAGCAAGCTCTGGCTAACGCGCCGGAAAAAGACATGGGCTTCTTTAAAATTCCAAAAATAATGGAGTAAAAATGGACATAGTAAACCTTTCGGCCGCTGAGCTGGCCGCGGCAATTAAGGCAAAAAAACTAAGCTCGAAAGAGGCAACATCCGCGTTCCTGAAAAGGATAGCAGAAACCGACGGTACGGTCAAAAGTTTTCTGTCGGTTAATGCTTCTGCGCTGAAAGAAGCGGAGCAGAGGGATTCGGAACTCGCTTCGGGCAAGTCCGGACCGCTCTACGGCGTTCCCGTGGCAATAAAAGACAATATGTGTCTCGCGGGTTCAAAGACGACATGCGCGTCCAAAATTCTTGAGGATTTTACAGCGCCGTATGACGCGACGGTAATTGAAAAACTTAAAGCGCAGGGAGTTGTCTTCCTCGGCAAGTGCAATATGGACGAGTTTGCGATGGGTTCCTCAACGGAAAATTCGGCTTTTCATACTACAACCAATCCCTGGGACAGCTCCAGAATCCCCGGCGGTTCTTCGGGCGGTTCCGCTGCGGCTGTTGCTTCAAGACAGGCACCCCTGGCGCTTGGCTCAGATACGGGCGGTTCCATACGCCAGCCGGCGGCCTGCTGCGGTATTGTCGGTTTGAAGCCGACCTACGGAAGAGTTTCAAGATACGGACTTGTGGCTTTTGCTTCTTCTCTTGACCAGATAGGCCCGTTCGCTAGGACTACGGAAGACTGCGCGCTCCTTATGAACGCTGTTTCGGGATATGACCCTAAAGATTCGACTTCCATAAACAGGGACTCGGCAGATCACACCGCGGGACTCAAAGACGGCGTCAAAGGCCTGAGAATCGGCCTGCCGTCAGAGTATTTTGAAAAGGACCCGTCGGCAGAAGGTGTAAAATCAGTCCTGGAAGCGGCGAAAGTATTTGAAAAGCTCGGAGCAAAAATCGAGAAAGTCAGCCTTCCTCACACCGATTACTGCCTGGCGGTTTATTACATCATAGCGACAGCCGAGGCAAGCTCAAACCTTGCCCGCTATGACGGCGTCCATTACGGTTTCCGCGATAAGGACGCGAAGAATCTGCGAGATATGTACAATAAGACCCGGGCGAAGGGGTTCGGCTCCGAGGTGAAGCGCAGGATAATGCTAGGCACTTACGTTTTAAGCGCGGGCTACTATGACGCGTATTATCTCAAGGCGCAGAAGGTAAGGACGCTCATTAAGAGAGATTTTGAGAATGTTTTTAAGAATTTTGACCTGATACTTACGCCGACAACGCCGACTCCCGCGTTTAAAATAGGAGAGAAGGTTTCGGATCCGATTCAGATGTACCTTTCGGATATCTTCACTATCTCCGTGAACCTGGCGGGAGTGCCGGGGGTGTCTGTTCCCTGCGGTTTCTCCGCCGGCGGACTTCCTCTGGGACTGCAACTGATCGGCAAGCCTTTTGAAGAAGCGGCAATGCTCCGCGCCGCTTATTCTTATGAACAGTCGACGGACTGGCACAAGAGGACGGCTCCGGTAAAATGAACGACAGGATAAAGCAGCTATCCCAGGAAGTTGTGGAAAAAATCTTCGCCGGAGAGGTAATAGAACGGCCTGCCTCCGTTGTGAAGGAACTTGTAGAAAACTCCCTGGATGCGGGGGCTTCTTCTGTTGAGGTTACAATAGAAGCGGGAGGGCGCAAACTGATCCTGGTCAAAGACAACGGGTCAGGAATGAGCAGGAATGATCTCTCCATCTGCACCGAAAGATATACAACGAGCAAAATCTCGCGGGTTGACGATGTTTACAGCATAAAGAGCCTCGGTTTCCGCGGAGAAGCGCTCTCGTCCATCGCGGCGGTATCGAAACTGAAGATAACAAGCGGAAGGGGCGGGGACGCGTATGTCCTTGAAATTGACAGGTCCGGGAAGAATATTTCCGAGACTGCGGGAGTGAAAGGGACTAAAGTTGAAGCAAGAGGGCTGTTTTACAATGTTCCTGTAAGGCTGAAATTCCTGAAAAGCGCCGATACGGAAAATGCCCACATCTATGATTTTATGCTTAAGATAGCGCTGGCGTATCCGGGTGTTTCTTTCCTGCTGGAGGAAGACGGACGCAAGGTGCTTGACCTAAAAAAGGCTGCCGATCTGAAAGAGAGGCTCTACCAGGCCTTCGGCGGAGAGCTTATCAAGGCGCTTGTAGAAGTTAACTCCGGCCAGGCAGGCGTTAAAATTAAAGGATATGTGGGAAAGCCGGATTTCAACAAGAACCAGCGTAATTGGCAGTACGTTTATGTGAACGGGCGCGTGGTAAGCGACCGCACGGTGAGTCATGGCGTCGCCTCAGGGTTCGGGGCTATGATTCCTTCAGGAAGGTACCCTGTCTGCTTCCTGTTTATAGAGATAGCTCCTGAACTTGTTGATGTAAACGTTCATCCCGCGAAAAAAGAAATTAAGTTTGTTAATGGCAGCCTGGTCCACGATGTTGTGGCGTCGGCTGTAAAGCAGACGCTGGTACTGAATAAACCGGTTCCCGAGATGAACATGGGATTCGGTCAAAGCGTTCCCGGAGAAACTTATGATCCGCTGAACGCGACTGCGGGAAACCTGCCTGTTTTTGCCGTTGCTGAACCTGAAATAGGGCGCGCGCCGGCGGAAACTTTGCCGGGATTATCCAAAAGCCTGAGAATGAGGCCGCTGGGGCAGGTCAAGAACAGATATATTGTCGCGATAGAAGAAGATGGAATATGCGTAATTGACCAGCATGTCGCTCACGAGAAAGTACTCTACGAAAAATTCAGAAAGAGGTCAGGGAAAGACGGAACCCAGGCAATGCTGGTGCCTGTCAGCCTTGAGCTGACGCCTGTAAAGTTTAATTTCCTTAAAAAGCACCTTGAGGCGCTCACTGCCCTGGGTTTTGATCTTGAGGTCTTCGGGAAAAACACTCTTGTTATACGGGGCGTGCCGCTGCTCATAAGCCGCGTGAACCCGGAGAGTCTTATTGAAGAACTGGCGAATGACATGTCGGAATTTTCTTCCGTAAAACAGGCTGCGGATCTGAGGGATGAAATAATTAAGAGCGTTGCCTGTCATTCCGCGTTCAGATGGGGAGATACTATAACTGCCGAGGAGATAAACAGGCTTCTCCTTGATTTCGGGGACGCAGACACCCCTTACTGCCCGCACGGGCGGCCGGGAATCTTCCGCCTAAAATTTGATGAAATCGATAAAAAATTCAGCCGCACCTGAACTTCTGGTTATCCTGGGCGGCCCTACCGCTTCCGGAAAGAGCGAGACAGCCGCAAGGCTTGCCGCGCTTGCCGGAGGAACAGTGATTTCCGCCGATTCCGTCCAAATCTATGAGGGAATGGATATAGGTTCTTCAAAGCCCGGACCGGAACTGCTTGCAATGGCGCCTCACAGTTTACTCGGAGTGCTCAGGCCTGACCGGCGCATAAACGCTTTTGCCTACGCCAAGCTCGCGCGCGAGGAGATTTTACGGGTTTCTGCTTCGGGCAGCTTGCCGGTCTTGACAGGCGGCACAGGGCTCTATATTAAGGCGGTTGTTGACGGGATATTTGAGAGTCCTGTGATACCGGCAGAAATCAGGAAGGGGCTTGAAAATGAGCTTGGGAGCAGGGGCAACGCCGCGCTGCACAGCGAACTGGCAGGAATAGACCCTGAGGCCGCGGCAAAGATACACAATAACGATGCCTCGCGCATAATACGGGCGCTTGAAGTCTTTAGGGGGACCGGAAAGACCATAACAGCTCTCAGGAACGGCACCGATCCTGCCGTCAAAGCTGAAAAAACTCTCTTCTACGCGATGTCCATACCTAGGGACGAACTTTACGGCAGGGTGGAAGCCAGGGTTGACTCAATGATAAGTTCCGGGTTGTTGCGCGAGACAGAGTTCCTGATAAGGCAATACGGCGCCGGGAACGTGGATGCATTAAAATCTCTGGGCTATAAGCAGATGCGTGATGTTGTTGAAGGGAGAAATGATGTTAGGTCTGCTGTTGAAGAGATAAAACTGCTTACCAAGAATTATGTGAAAAGGCAGTTTACCTGGTTTAGGAATGATAAAAGGTACGTTTGGGTCGATAACCGCAGACCAAAAGACGCGGCCCTTCATATTTATAACGATATCCGCTCGAACACGGGGGTCTAAATGGAAAGAGTCATTCTTGCCGGTTTGAATACGGAGTCGCAAGACGCGTACGGGGAGCTTCAAGAGCTTGCGTCAACAGCCGGCGCTGTGACCGTCGGGACCTGTATTCAGAACAGGGAGACGCCCAATCCTGTTACTTTCATTGGGAGCGGAAAGGTTGAAGAGATAACTGCTCTTGCCAAAAGCCTTAAAGCAGGAACCATAATCTTTAATCACAACTTAAAGGCAAATCAGCAGAGAAATCTTGAGGATATCACAGGGTTGAAGATAGTTGACAGGTGCACGCTTATTCTTGATATATTTGCCAGGCACGCGAGAACAAATGAGGGCAAATTGCAGGTTGAACTGGCCCAGTTGTCATACCTGTACCCGAGGCTTTCAGGCAGAGGCGCTTCTTTTTCCCAGACCGGAGGCGGTATAGGCACGGTAGGTCCCGGGGAAACAAAGCTTGAAACAGACAGAAGGGCTGTCAGGAACAGAATGGATCTGCTTAAGAGTAAGCTGGAGCATGTAAGAACCCAGAGGGCCATTATTCGTGAAGGAAGAAAGTCAAAGGGTTTCCTTTCCGGCGCGCTTGTTGGTTATACCAATTCCGGTAAATCAACCTTGCTGAATTCTTTAACCAAGGCAGGCGTGCTCGCCGAAAACAAGCTCTTTTCCACGCTGGATACCACAACGAGGAAGCTCAGACTGGAAAGCGGAGTTGAAATATTACTGACCGATACCGTTGGTTTCATCAGGAATTTACCTGCAAGTCTGATAGCAGCTTTCCGCGCAACGCTGGAAGAAACTAAGTATTCTGACGTTCTGCTCATTGTTCTTGACGGGTCCAAAAATGACCTTGAGGTCCAGAATCAGACAGTTTACAACGAGCTAAAAGCATTGAATATCCTTGATAAGCCGAGAATAACAATATTAAACAAGATTGACCTGATTGACGGCGTAAAACTTGCAAGGCTTTCTAAGGGGCTTGATAATCCTATCCCGGTCTCAGCTCTAAACAAGAAGAACCTGGATATACTTTCAGCGAAAATATCATTAGTATATAACGACTTATTGACAAAAAGTTAGTACCGTGTTATTATTTTACCGCCAATTCATTGTGTTTTTAAGGGATAAGGAGTAGAATGTTTGAAGATATTAAAAATATCATTGCGGTGATTAGCGTTGAAAGCATAACTATATCACTTTTCTTTGTCGTTTTCATGCTGCTCATTCTATTTATTGTCTATTTTAGCGGATCTCGGGATAGCCGGAAGAAATTGTCGTATCTCTTGGAAGCTGCCAACGAGCGTTTCAAGGTACTTAGCAAGATAAACGATCTTATCCTTTATTCATCAAGCATGAATGATGTGTTAAGAATAATAGTTGATGAGATAGTCAAGACCTTCCCTTCAGCCGTAGTCAGCATTCTAACCTTTAATAATTCAAGGGATTCGCTTGTGCAGGTAGTCTCTTCTGAGAATGAAAACACGAGTCTCGATATCGCAGACTTTCTCTATAATAAACAGCCTGACGCCTATGAAACATTGATGGGAAAGCGCACCTACGAGACAAACTCTCTGATGCAGCAGGGGCTTCTGCCATACAGCGAATGTTTCTTTGTACCGCTCATCAAGGGTAGTGAGGTGATAGGTGTGTTGGCAGTGATGAACAAGGCAAAATCAAAACATTTAATAAAGGAAGAGAAGGCCTATCTGGGAAGTTTTGCGGGTCAGGTCTCTGTCATACTTGAGAGCAAGCGCCTCCTTGAATACGGAAACCTTTACAAAGAAGAGCTGGCCGGCGTAAATTCCATTACTGAAGTCGGGCTGATGGCGCTGGCGGCTGACGAAGCGCTGGAAATACTAATTAACAGATTCGCCGGTATCACCCGGTCCTCGGCCGGAAAACTGTTCCTGCTTAACCAGAAAACCGGGGAATTGCAGTCCCGCGCCCGCACCAACTATAGGTTTACGCGGGATGAAGACGCGGCTGATTTCGAACTCGCGAAAGAGTGCGCCGCGGAGTGCAAGATAACTTTCGGCAACGGCAGAAAGACCTGTTTACCCCTGAAGATAGACAGGAAAGCTTTCGGAAGCCTGCTTCTTTACCGCGAGAGGCCTGACGAGAAAGAAATGAAATCCATAACTAATCTGGCCGACAAGGCGTCAATAGTGATAGAGCGCTCGCTTTCCTACGAGGCCTCGGCAAATATCGTAAACGATCTATCCGCGATTTCCTATCTCGGGAATATGATCCTTTCCACGGTCAACCTCGAGGAAGTGCTTAATCTAATCGTGCGGTCGATCTGTGAGATGATGGAAGCGAAAGGGTGCGCTCTCAGGCTGCTCAATGAAGATTCGACTATGCTGGAACTGCACGCGGCCTATGGGCTCTCTTCAAGGTATCTTGAGAATAGCAATGTCAGCGCGCTTAATTCAACGGAAGGCAGGGTCGTGAATTCCCGTCAGATCGCGGCAGTGCCGGATCTTTCCGCGGGTGACTATGAGAACAAGGCAAGCGCGGATGCGGAGGACATCAAATCCCTGCTCTGTGTCCCGCTTATGGCCAAGAACAGGGTTACCGGCGTGCTTACGGTGTTTTTCCGGACAAAGCGTAACTTTACCGACAACGATAAAAAAATAATACTTATCTACGCGTCGCAGACCGCCATTGCCATCGAGAACGCCAGGCTTTTTGCCAGCGGCAATGAGATGTACCTGAATGTAATGAAATCATTCGCGGACGCTCTTGACGCCAAGGATAATTACACCCGCGGCCATTCCGAAGACGTTACCGGCTACGCGATGGAGATTGCCAAGGAAATGAATCTTCCGGAATCAGAAGTTGAATTGCTCAGGTTCTCCGCGATCCTGCATGACATAGGCAAGATAGGGATAGACGACAAGATTCTGAAAAAAGATGATATCCTGACGCCCGGCGAGTACGAGAAGATAAAAAACCATCCCTATATCGCCTCCAGGATTCTTGAGAACATAAAAGAGTTCAGGCAGGTCTCCGAGATTATAGTGCATCACCACGAGCGTTTTGACGGCAGCGGGTATCCCGGCAAGCTCAAACAAAAGGAGATTCCTGCTTTGTCCCGCATCATTACGGTTGTTGACGCGTACGAAGCGATGACGTCTGACCGTCCCTACAGAAAAAAGATGAGTTTGGAAGCCGCGCGCATGGAACTGGTGCGCTGCAAAGAAACGCAGTTTGACCCTGAAATAGTCGATGTGTTCACCAGGGTGCTGGCGAAAAAGGCAAGAAAACATGATTAAGCAGATTAACGATTTCATAAACAAGTACCTGAAAGAGGGGCAGCTGAGGCTGCTTCCCTGGCTGCTTCGCACCTCAAGCCTTATATTTATCATACTGCTTGCGACGATTATCGTAATTGACTTTACCGAGGAATCCCGCCTCTGGGTAAAGTATTCCGTCTTTATACTTTTTGTTTATTTTTTTGTTAAGAAGGACATCGAGAATTTTTGGCACATAAGATACCTGCGGCGCATGTATAACGAGATAAAATCAATGAATAAAATAACCGAGGCGCTCCGCAGCACTATGAAACTGGACCATCTGCTGGATATGATCCTGAAAAGCCTCACCATGGAACTGCGCTATGAGAGGGCCTTTATTTTCCTGCTCGAGCAGAAAGGCGAGAAACTGTTTCTCAAAGGCGAGACAGGAGTGGGTGTCTTTAACGAAATACTGCGCTCGCAGGAATTCGAGCTGGATGAGTCCGCCGGGCTGATACCCAAGACGGCCATGGAGAAGAAGCCTTTTATAGTAAAAGACGCCAAGAACGACTACCGTTGCGAGCAGAAACTCGTTGAGCTTCTGAACCTCAAGGAATTCGCGACTGTACCTCTTATTGCCAGGGACACAGTGCTTGGGGTCCTGGTGGTTGTCGCTGACGGCTATTCCAAGGACGGCATAAGCGAAGAAGATATTTCCCTGCTTGACCTGTTCGCGAACCAGTCGGCAATTGCCATACAGAACGCGAGGTTCTATGAAACCATTGAGAAATTCTCCGTGACTGACGGCCTGACAGGGCTCTTTAACCACAGATATTTTCAGGATTCGCTTCGAGGGGAATTTGAAAGGGCCGGGAATTTTAAAGGCGATATTTCCCTCATCTATCTTGATCTTGACAATTTTAAACATTACAACGACGCCTTCGGGCATCTGTACGGAGACCAGGTCCTGCGCGACACTGGAAGCATATTGAGAAAGATTGTCGGCGACTCGGGAGTTTCCGCGAGATACGGGGGGGAAGAGTTTGCGGTTATTCTACCGGGCGCGTCAAAGAAGAACGCAGCCGAAATAGCGGAGAAGATAAGAAAAGCGATACAGGATTTCAAATTCGTGAATGAAACCGATGCTCCGGAGAACGCTATCACGGTAAGCGTTGGCGTTTCCAATTACCCCGCCGACGCGAAAAACAACCGGGAACTGATCGATAGCGCAGACCGGCGGTTATATGTTGCCAAGAAAAACGGCAAGAACAGGGTGGTGTCTGCATGAAGACAATAACAGTTCCGAATATACTTACTTTCGCCAGAATTCTGTGCGTGCCGCTTTTTGCGGTAGCCTATGTTACCGACCATACGGGCATAGCAGCGGTCATCTTTATCGCAGCTATTATTACGGATGTGCTTGACGGAGTTATTGCGAGGATGAAAAAATCAAGGACGATATTGGGTTCCATTCTTGACCCGCTTGCCGATAAGATCCTGGTGAATGTCGCTTTGCTCCTGCTTGCCTCGAGCAAGCTGGTGCCGTACTGGGTGGTTACCGTAATACTCAGCAAAGATGCCATTCTTGTCCTTGGCTGGCTGCTTGTCTACATTATGACTTCAAATACCAGAGTTGAACCCAGCATCTTCGGGAAACTGGCGAATTTCTTTGAGAGCATTCTGGTCATAGTGCTTCTGCTGACGCCGTTCTTAAATTCGGCGCCGGAGTTTATGAAGCTCAGCATACACGGGACAACTATCGCGACTGTAGTCATTGCCGGATTTGCCCTGATAGACTACACGTGGAAGGGGATAAAACGCCTTGGATAATCTTTTTAAGCTCTGCATCCTGATATTTGTTTCTTACTTCTCGGGGGCAATTCCTACGGGTTTTCTCGTCGGAAAAATATTCTTCGGAAAGGATATCAGGCAGGAAGGAAGCAAGAATACCGGCGCGACCAATGTCTTCAGGGTATTCGGACCGCTTCCGGGTATCACAGTACTTGTAATCGACGTGCTAAAAGGTTTCCTCCCGGTCTTTTTCATCCCGGAGATGCTTTTTCCGCTGGGCACGCTGGGCACCCCGGTGCTGGCGGGACTGGCCTGTGTCGCCGGGCATAACTGGACGGTCTTCCTTGATTTCAAGGGGGGCAAAGGCGTTGCTACCAGCCTGGGAGTTTTTCTCGCGCTGGCTCCTCTGCAGACCTTGCTCGCGGCTGCGGTTTTTGCCGCGGTTCTCGGCGTGAGCGGCTATGTCTCGCTGGGGTCAATGACGGCCGGCGTGGCTTTGTCCGTGCTTTTATGGACATCTTCCGCGTTCCCGGCCATAAAGCTCGCAGGGACTACAATTATGCGGATCTCTGACGTCCGTCCGGAGATAAAGATTATAGGGACAATAATTGCCCTGCTTGTCTTCTACACGCACAGGACCAACATTAAGAGACTTCTGGAGGGGAAAGAGAACAGGTTATGGCGAAAAAAATAGGTGTCATAGGAGCGGGAGGCTGGGGTACTGCCCTTGCCGTTCTGCTCTCAGAGAACGGCAATAAAGTCACTCTCTACGAACATTTCCCGGAATACGCGGCAAAACTCCGGACGCAGAGAGAGAACAAAACTTTTCTGCCCGGCGTAAAAATACCGCGGGGAGTTGAGATTACCTCCGCGCTTCCTGAAGCGGTAAAAGAAGCGGAGATAATCCTTTTTGCCGTCCCTTCAAAACACCTGCCGGGAGTGCTAAATCTCATGGACCCGGGGTCACTTAAAAGGGGATTGATATTTGTGAGCGCGATAAAAGGAATAGACAGGGCGACCCTAAAAAGGATGTCCCAGCTTATTTCAGGCCGGTTCGGAAAAAATCATGAAGTTGCGGTTCTTTCCGGGCCCAGCCACGCGGAAGAGGTCGGGAGAAAGACGCCAACGGCGGTGGTAATAGCCGCAAAGAAGATAAAGACGGCAGAGATTCTGCAGAAAGTGTTCTCGGGCCCATATTTCCGGGTGTACGCCTCTGATGATGTTGTCGGGGTCGAGCTCGGCGGAGCGGTAAAGAATGTCATAGCCCTTGCAAAAGGAGTGCTTGACGGGATGGGGCTCGGGGACAACACGACAGCCGCTCTGATGACCCGCGGGCTGGCGGAAATGAAAAGGCTCGGCAGAAAGCTCGGCGCGAGGCCGGAAACCTTGAACGGCTTATCCGGAACCGGAGATCTCATTGTTACCTGCATGAGCAGGCACAGCAGAAACCGTTCCGTAGGCGAGCGGCTCGGTAAAGGCGAAAAACTTCCCGCGATACTGGCCTCTATGAAAATGGTTGCCGAGGGCGTAACCACTGCCGATTCGTGCCACAGGCTTGCCAAAAAAATGGGCGTTGAAATGCCCATCGCGCGGGAGATGTACAGGATACTCTTTCAGGGCGCGTCTCCGGCAGGCGCCGTCAAATCTTTGATGGGCAGAAAACTCAAGCGGGAGGAAGTGCAATGACAGTGACAAAATTTGAACTCGTAAAGAACGTGATCGGGCTCGGCGTTAACGGGAAAGTCGCGAAAAGGACGGTTCAGACTTTCATCGACTGCATAGTCGGTTCCATAAAGGGGGGCGAGAAGGTCCAGATCAGCGGGTTCGGAACTTTTATTATCAGGGAGAAAAAAGAAAGGGTGGGGCGCAATCCCAAGACAGGGGAGAAAGTCCTCATCCCGGCCAAAAGAGTCCCTGCTTTCAGGTCCAGCGAGATGCTGAAGAAACGCATCGAAAAAGGGGTGAGCGCAGATGAACGAAAATAATGAGGCGCAGAGTCCGTCCGCGGTAGTCATACCGGACAAGCTGTTTTTCACCATAAGCGAGGTGAGCGTTATCACACAGGTGAAACCGTACATCCTCCGTTATTGGGAAAAACAGTTTAAATTCCTAAAGCCGGTCCGCAGCATAGGCGGGCAGCGGTCGTACAGGAAGAAGGACGTGGAGATGGTTCTTCTGATAAAGAAACTTCTTTATGACGAAAAGTTTACCATAGCCGGCGCGAAGAACAGGCTCAAGGAGATAAAAGAGGCCGGAAAGCACGTTTCTCAGATAGAAATAAACTTCAAGGAAGCGGAACTGGTCGCGACCGTGAATAAATTGAAGAAAAAAATTCAAAGCCTCAAAGAATCCATAGATTCTTAGAAGCCGGAGGCGGCGGAATTCTGCGGTTGAAAGAAGCGCGGATTTTATGATAGAATCAATACTCTTTTAAACGGCTGCTCAAAAGCGCCGCATTATATCAAGTCAGGCAGTTACCCTTTTAAATGGTTTGTTTGTCGGGGCGTGGCGCAGGTGGCTAGCGCACTCGCTTGGGGTGCGAGTGGTCGTCCGTTCAAGTCGGATCGCCCCGACCAAGATACGAAAGCCTTCCTTTCCTGCCTGCCATTATGCTGTTGAAAACCTCTGGAAAATATGGTATTTTATTAAACCATGGCGCCAAGGATACTGATTACTAACGATGATGGGATAAATGCCCCCGGCATCAGAGCGCTGGCATCGATGCTTTCTTCTGTCGGAAATGTTTATATTGTAGCCCCAAGCGGAGAAAGAAGCGCGGCGGCCCACTCAATTACCTTCAATCACCCGCTGAGGGTGAATTTTATTAACAAGAGGGAAGCCTCGGTTGAGGGTACTCCGACAGACTGCGTAATGTTTGGATATTATGGTTTCATGAAAAATGCCCGCCCGGATCTTCTGGTTTCCGGCATAAATAACGGGCCAAATCTCGGGGACGACATAACCTACTCCGGGACGGTGAGCGCGGCTCTGGAAGGAACGCTCCTTGGAATACCGTCGATTGCGGTTTCAATGGGTTCAAGAAAGAATCCTAAATACAAGAGCGGCGCGGTTTTCTTAAGGGCGCTTTGCGGAAAGGTTCTGGCGGAAGGGCTTCCAAAGAATACTTTCCTGAATGTGAATATACCGAATGTGGAAAGGGCGCGTATAAAGGGGATCAAGGTCTGCAGGCAGGGCAAGCGGGTTTACCGCGATATGTTCCTGAAAAGGTTAGACCCGCGCGGCAGGACTTATTACTGGCTCGGCGGCAAGGAGCCTTCGGCTTTAATAGAGAACGGCACGGATTTTGAGGCGATTAAGAACAACAGGATATCCGTTACTCCGCTCCATTTTGATCTTACAAATCATCCGGCAGTGGCCGGCTTGAAGTTCATTGAGAATCTTCGCAGATGACCGTCAAACACATCGGGGCGTGGCTCAGGTGGCTAGAGCACCTGGTTCGGGACCAGGGGGTCGTCCGTTCAAATCGGATCGCCCCGATTTTTGTTTTTGTGTTTGCGGCGGCCGGCGCGCTTTTCGCCGGATCCGGAGCCTCCGGGTCCTATAACGGGCCCACGGGGCTTATGAATATCCCGTCCGGAAGCATTCTTTCATCGAACGAACAAACATTCTCTCTGCACAGGTATCAACTTAAATATTCATACGGTTTCTTTTCGTTATTTGAACTGGGAGTAAAGACAGATTTTGACAGCACGACTAGTCTTGATGTCATAGCTAAAAAGCTGGCCTACAATTTTAAGGCGCGTTTGCTGGAAGAAAGAGCGTTTGGTTTTAATCTCGGCGCCGGTTTTGAGGGAAACAGCCTTTACGCCGCTGTCGACAGAACTTTCCCGGAACTCGGCGGGCTGACGATGATTGCCGGCACCGGAAACAACAGGTTCAACTGGTTCTTTGCGGGGCTTTCTTATCCGGTACACCCGGTCCTTGACGCGATGTTTGAATATGACGGCCTGGACTTCAATATGGGGGGCAGACTGAAACTTTCCACGAATGTAACCTTTGACCTCTATATAAAAGGGCTCAGGCGCATATCGCAGAATCCGTCTCTTAACGATATCATAGACACCTCGGTAATATTTGGAATCTCCTACACGGAAGTATTTAACTTCAGCATTAATGGGTTGATATGACCGCTGCGGTCTGCGCGGAAATAACTGTTTCCGGAATTGTTCAGGGCGTGGGTTTCAGATATTTCGCGCAGAAAGAAGCGTTGGCGCAGGGACTCAACGGCTACGTGATGAATATGGCGGACGGCAGGAGCGTAAAAGTTATGGTTTCCGGCAGTAAAGTTGATGTGGAAAAGCTTATTACGGAGCTCAGGAAAGGCCCGCCCAATAGCAGAGTTATATCCGTTGATATTGAGTGGAAGACAGGGCCGTTATCCGTCAAGGGGTTCTCAATAAAATATTAATGAGAAAGAAAACCGTTCAAATTCAGCTCAGCAAGAACCGGCCTTTTGCCGGTGATATACTGAAGATCTATCTGAGCGAGATCGGCAAATTCCCGTTGCTCACGCAAGAAGACGAAAAACGCCTCTTTCGAAAGGGGCCAAAGGACAGGCAGGCAAAAAAACTCATTATAAATTCAAACCTCAGGCTGGTTGTCAGCATCGCGAAGAGGTACACCAGGTTTAGTGTTTCCATCATGGACCTTATAGAGGAAGGCAATCTCGGCCTTATCAAGGCCGTCGAGAAATTCAAGATTGCAAAAGGGTTCAGGTTCTCGACTTACGCAACCTGGTGGATAAAACAATATATCATCAGAGCGCTCTCGAGTCAGGGAAGGTCCATTCATCTCCCGGCCCATATAATCGAGCTCCTTAACAAGTACATAAAACTGACGACTACCATAGCCCAGAAAGCAGGAAGAGAACCGACCATTGAAGAAGTGGCCAAGAAGTTGAAGCTCACTGTTGAGAAGGCGCGGAAGATAGTTGAGATTTCAGAGATGCCTATCTCCCTGGACATTTACAGCCCGGACGAAAACGACAAGAGGCGCATAGAAGACCTGATAGAAGACCGCAACTCAATTACGCCGTCAGAAGCGCATATGACTTTGATGCAGACGGAAAAAATTGAAAAGCTGCTTGGCATGTTGAATAAGAGAGAGAGCCGCGTGCTTGAACTAAGGTTTGGACTTAAGAACGGAATGCCGCACAGTCTTGCCGAGACCGGCAAAATATATAAGATTAGCCGCGAGAGAGTCAGGCAGATCGAGCTGAGGGCTCTCAAAAAACTCAGACAGCTGGCAAGCACAAAAGAAAAAGAGATCAGCGAATTCTTAAACGACGAATAATACCGTAATTTACGGGCCCGTAGCTCATCTGGATAGAGCAACTGCCTTCTAAGCAGTAGGCTGGAGGTTCGAGTCCTCTCGGGCCCATTTAAGAGCAATTGCTGATTACTGATTGCTGATTGCT